>NZ_DAMDHB010000001.1:0-95887 GCF_032102465.1 Haematobacter sp.
AGCTCACAATCCCGGAGACCTTCCGTCAGATCGGGCGAACGTCATCTGTGAAGAATCGGACGTGGTCATCTTGGCCAATATCGAAGCCAGCTTGGCCCGACTGATCTCCGCCGAGCACAATGCAGCCCTCCTGATCTGTGATGGCTGCGGCGACACACGGTCCAATGAAGACCTCGCCGCCATGCGTGGAGAAAATCCCAACCTCATTTCCTGTTGCCCGGAGCGGAAGATGCGCCTCGCCACCCGCAGCGATTGGGATGGCCTCCGCGCGCGGATCAAGGTGCTGGAGGAGGCGCTAGTAGGTTGCATGACGTGGATGGAGCAGCTTCGGGCATCCGGTGACGCGGGGTTCTGGTCCTGGAGTGAAGGCGACGAATACACCCGCGCCCGCGCCGCCCTCTCCCTCGCACAGGGAGGCATCGATGGGTGATTGGAAGTTTCTCGCGAAGAACTGCCCCCGCTGCGGATCGGACGAAATCTCCTACGGGCGTTCACACCCTCCGATGCAGGGGCACGTGGAATGCCATGCCGACGGGTGCGAGGCGTTAACCGTAGACAGAGACACGGACACCGCTCTCCGGCTTTGGAATGCCGGAGTCTGGCAGCGCCGGATTGTCGATCGTGACGAAGACGGGCACCCCTGCGAATACGAGGACAACCCGGGCCTCGCCGCCACTGCGATTCTTGAGCATGATGGTCGCAGATCAAACAGCGGGGGAGCATGATGACCGAAGATGAAATGCGCGCACGGATCGAGGAACTGGAGACGGTCGTGCGCTTCTACGCCAGCCCCCGCGCGTGGGTCGGGGCCGACAAGGAATGGGGCGTCAAGGCCCGCAGCGTGGTCGGGCGTGCGGGCTGGGAAGTGTGGGAATCGAACGACCCAACCACCATCCGTTTTTATGAAGGGTCGACATTCGAAGGCCTCAAGCCCGGAACCCAATACCAGTTCCACGAGACCTACGAATACCCGCCCGGTTGGAAGAACAAGGGGGGAAGCGATGGGTGAGCCGCGGATCATGATCGCCGTGGACGCGGGCGAGCTTGCCGCTCTGCGTGAGGAAATGGCCGCGATGCGCCGCGCCATCGAAGGCTCCCGCATTACTCCCCCGCCGAACTGGATCACCATCGGGGAGTATGCTGACCGGATCGGACGCACGAGAAAGACCGTGCGAAACTGGATTCGGGATGGCAAGATAGAGACGCGGCGCGAGGGTGCAATCACCATGGTACGCGCCGGTCAGTGAATCGGCGCTCGCATTTTTTACGCTTCAAAACTATAGATCGTTGAAAATTAAGTCGTTTCGAGTCCCCTTCCCGGCACCACAATTTTCCTTGCGGAACGTACCTCATTGAAAATTGGCAAATCGGCGCCAGACCGACGCACAATTTGTCCTCGGCTCCAACGGTCACTCACATGACGAAGGCGATGACGCTCGGGGGCGGACCCCCGGCGTTGAGCCATGAGCGGGTGACCTCAGCGGCGCAGGCCCGCGAAGGTGTCGCAATCCTTGATCTGACCGGAGTTATACCCCTGCGCGAACCAGTGCTGTCTTTGCGCCGAACTTCCATGGGTGAAGGTCTCGGGCACGGGACGTCGGCCGGCGGCCCGTTGCAACGTATCGTCGCCGATGCGCGCCGCGGCATCCATCGCCTCGTCGATATCGCCGGGATCGAGCGTTCCGAACTGGGTGTCCGCCTGTCGTGCCCAGATGCCCGACAGACAATCGGCCTGAAGTTCGATGAGCACGGAAAGCTGGTTGCTGTCCACCTCGCTCACCCGCTGGCGAAGATCGTTGACCTGTCCCAGAATCCCCAGCTCATCCTGCACGTGATGGCCGACCTCATGGGCCACCACATAGGCGGCAGCGAAATCGCCCTTGGCGCCGAGTTGCCGGCTAAGCGTGGTGAAGAAACTGGTGTCCAGATAGACCTTCTGGTCCGCCGGGCAATAGAAGGGCCCCATCGCTTCCGAAGCGCCGCCGCAGGCGGAGGACGTCATGCCCTTGAACAGCACCAGGGTCGGTGGCCTGTACTGCCGCCCGACCTGCTCGCGGAAGACCCGATCCCAGACCTCCTCCGTATCCGCGAGCGTGACGGAGACGAACTGCGCGGCATCCTGATCCTCCTGCGTCAGTTCGACGGGACCGCTCTGCTGTATATATCCGCCGCCCTCGTTCAGCACGGGCGACAAATCCACTCCGAACAGCCAGCCGATCAACACCAGCGCGATCAGGCCGAAGCCACCGATCCCGCCCACCCGTGCATAGCCCCTGCCACCGCCTGCCGACCGGCGATCCTCGATATTGCTGCTGCCCCTGCGCCCGCGCCATTCCATCGCCGTCTCCTCACCTAAGCCTTACCGCCCGCCCTCGCCCGTAGCCTTGACCCCGCTTGTGCCGCGTGCTGCAAGGAGCCGTCTCGGGAGAAAGAACCATGACATCCAGAACTCTGACCATACTCGCCACTCTCGGGTCCGTCGCCCTGCTGCTCGGCGCTTTCGCCTTTCAATATATCGGTGGTTTGGCGCCCTGCCATCTTTGTCTGTGGCAACGCTGGCCCCATGCTGCCGCGATAGCGGCGGGAGCGCTGGCTCTTGCGATGCCTGCCGTGCGATTCTGGCGGTTTCTGGGCCTTGTCGCCGCGCTGACGGCCTCCGGTCTCGGCGTGTTTCATACGGGCGTGGAGCGTGGATGGTGGCAGGGGCCGACCACCTGCACCGGCGGCGGCGATCTGTCGGGCATGAGCACCGGCCAGCTTCTGGACCAGATTCTCTCCTCCCCCGTCGTGCGCTGCGACGCGGTGGCATGGCAGTTCGCGGGCCTCTCCATGGCCAGCTGGAACGCCATCCTGTCGTTCCTGCTGGCTCTGATCTGGGCCGCGGCGCTGGTGAAGCGGGACTAGTTGATGCGGAATTCCCCCACGACATTCCGCCACTCGCCGGGAGAGATCAGCTTGCGGTGGGTGAAACGGACGGAGTGGAGCGGGCCCTCTATCTCCTCCTGCCAGAACTCGATGAAACGGAACAGTCGGGGATAATCCGGCGCGATGTCATAGTCCTGCCATGTGAACGTGTTCAGGACGTGACGATAATCGGGCATCCGGTAGAAGAACTCGGCAGTGGTCAGGCCGTAGCCCTTGAGCATCAGGTCGGTCTCGCGTCGCTCCATGTCCGCCTCGCGCTGTGGGAGAGCTCCATCGTCTCACACGCGCGGCAAAAATCAACGATCACAATCTGTTGGCACTCAGGCCGGGTGGCTGCCGTAGAGCTGATCCGCCCGCTTCTCGAAGGCGCGCACGATACGGTGCATCGCCTCATTGAAGACTACGCCGATGATCCCCTGGAGAATCGCGTTCTTGAATTCGAAATCAACGAAGAACTCGACCTCGGAGCCGCCCTCGGGGCGGTCCCGGAATTTCCACCAGCTCCGCATGTATTTGAACGGGCCGTCCAGGTACTCGGTGTCGATCTTCTTCTGCTCGGGCCAGAGGGTGACACGGCTCCCGAAGCGCTCACGGAACACCTTGAAGGAGATGACCAGATCGGCCTCCATCAGCTCACCCCCACCCTCAACAGGTGTCCGGGAGCGGATCCGGGCAGCGGTGTTCCAGGGCAGGAACTCCGGGTAGCGGCCGACGTCGGCCACGAGGTCATACATCTGCTGCGCCGTGTAGGGCATGACGCGCGTTTCCGAATGGGAGGGCATTCTCTTCCGTTCGCTCTGTCGCTCGGCGCCGTTCTTTCATAGGCTGGCACGGAAAAGAAGGCGCAACCGGACGGAACCATGCAGAAACCCTACGTGATCGACCAGCTCATCTCCGCCAAGGCCATTGCCGCGCGGGTGGAGGCGCTCGCCGCCGAGATCACCGAGAGCTTTCGCGACACGGAAAAGCTCGTCGTGGTCGGTCTGCTGCGGGGTTCGTTCGTCTTCATCGCCGATCTGGTGCGGGAGATAGACCTCCCGCTGGAGGTCGATTTCCTTGAGGCCTCCAGCTACGGAGACGGCATGGAGAGCTCGCGGGAGGTGCGAATCCTCAAGGATCTCCGCGCGCCCATAGAGGGCCGCGACGTGCTGGTGGTGGAGGATATCATCGACACGGGCTTCACCCTCTCGCACGTGATCGCCCTGCTGAAAAGCCGCAAGCCCCGGCGGCTGGAGGTTTGTGCCCTGCTCGACAAGCCGACCCGGCGGGAGGTGGACGTGCGCGCCACGTGGACGGGATTTTCCATCCCCGATGAATTCGTGGTGGGCTACGGCATCGACTACGCCCAGCGGAATCGCAACCTCCCCTACATCGGCAAGGTCCGGTTTACAGACCCTGCGGGTTGATCCCTGCGGCAAAGACGCTAGCCTAGGAAAGGCAAGCACCCAGCCAGCATGGGGAATTTCATGGCCCGGCGAATTCTGCCCCTTGTTGTCGTCGCAGCTCTGGCAGGAGGCGCGGCATTCTGGGTCATCACCCGGCCCTCGCCCGTGGAGGAGGCTCCGCTGGTCGCGCTCACCGGCGATCCGGTTGCGGGAGAACTGGTGTTCCACGCCGCAGGCTGCGCCTCCTGTCATGCAGCGGAGGGCGCTGCGGGCGAGGATAAGCTGATCCTTTCCGGCGGCAAGGCCTTTGCCTCGCCCTTCGGCACCTTCCACGCGCCGAACATCTCGCCCGATCCGCAACAGGGCATCGGTGACTGGAGCCTGACGGATTTCGCCAATGCCATTCAACGGGGGATCGGGCCGGGGCGGGAGAATCTGTATCCCGCGCTGCCTTATACCAGCTACGTCCACATGCGGCCGCAGGACGTGGCCGACCTTCATGCCTACATGATGACACTGCCGCCCTCCTCCACGCCCAGTCTGCCGCATGACATCGACTTCCCCTTCTCCCAGCGCTGGTTGATCGGCGGGTGGAAGCTGTTGTTCTTCGATCGGGGCTGGGTGGTGTCGGGTGCGCTCACCCCGGAGGAGGAGCGCGGCCGTTATCTGGTGGAGGCGCTCGGACACTGCGGCGAGTGCCATACACCGCGCGGCGAGATGGGCCAGATGCAGCGCGACGCCTGGCTGTCGGGCGGCCCGGATCCGGCCAATCCGAACCGGCGCATCCCCAACATCACCCCGGCCAAGCTCACCTGGAGCGTGGAGGAGATCGCCGACTATCTGCAAAGCGGCTTCACACCGGATTTCGACATCGCAGGGGGAGAGATGGCGCAGGTCGTGGAGGAGATGGCCCGGCTGCCCGCCTCGGACCGGCTGGCGATCGCGGCCTATCTGAAGAAAGTGCCGGCCGTCGAATGAGCACAGGGACCAGTGCCGAACCGCGACGCCTGCGACCGGCGGCGTACTGTCGGAAACGGTTTCCAGACAACGGTTACGGCAAGTTATCCTGACAGTCCGGCTCAAGCTGCAACTGTTTCGCCGTCCGGGTTGGCGCCCCTAACAGGCTGCTGAAAAAGGCCTCTTGGCCTGTGTTGGAGCGGAAATCGTTCGCCATCTGACGAATTCCAGCCGGAAATCCATAGACTTCCGGGCGTTTCCGGGCCGATTTTCCGATTTCCGGCGCAGAGGCATGACACTTCAGGACTTTTTCAGCAGCCTGTTGGTAGGCTGCTGAAAAGTACCCTCGGCGCTGGCCGGAGGCGGAGATGTTCCCCCTTTGCTGGGAAACCTCCTGAAAACCGCTAGTTTGGCTCTCGACCGGACCGATTTCCCGGCTGGCAGCGCAACCCCCGGGCCAATGATCGACTTTTGAGAATCCTGTCAGGGGCTTGGCAAGTTGCTGAAAAAGTCCTGAAGGTTCATGCCGGTGCTTCGAAAACCAGCCCCGGAAAGACCCGCGGCAGGTAATTTCCGGCTGGAATTCGTCAGATGGCGAACGATCTCGCTTCAACGCCGATCTTTTCAGCACCCAGTTGCGCGGAATATCCGGCCGCCCGTCTGAAACCGCAAATCTTGTGGCCCGCTGAGTTACCGGCTTTCAACGGTACGGAGAAAAAGCGGCTTTTCGGCGAACGGTCGAGGTAATCTCCCGCCCACGCGCCGCCTTCTGAAAAGGGCTACGGCGCGAAGGCGAGAGTACAAGACCTCTTTCCGGGCCGCGCGCGAACCGTCAGGCCCTGCCGAACTTTTCCAGCCGTGCGGCCCGGAGCCGCGCGAAATCATCCCCCGCATGGTAGGAGGAGCGTGTCAGCGGCGTGGCGGAGACCATCAGGAAACCCTTGCCCCAGGCGGCTTTCTCATAGGCCTTGAACTGATCGGGCGTCACGAAATCCGCCACGCGGTGATGTTTCGGCGTGGGTTGCAGATACTGGCCGATCGTCAGGAAGTCGATATCGGCAGATCGCATGTCGTCCATCACCTGAAGCACCTGCGGGCGCTCCTCACCCAGACCCACCATGATGCCCGATTTGGTGAACATCGTCGGATCCAGTTCCTTCACCCGTTGCAACAGACGCAGGGAGTGGAAGTACCGCGCGCCGGGGCGCACTTCGTGATAAAGGCCCGGAACCGTCTCCAGGTTGTGGTTGAACACGTCGGGACGCGCCTCAACGACCTTTTCCAGCACGGAGGGCGCGCATTTCAGGAAGTCGGGCGTCAGGATTTCGATGGTCGTCTCCGGGCTGCGATGCCGGACAGCGCGGATGGTTTGGGCGAAGTGATCCGCCCCGCCATCCTCCAGATCGTCACGGTCCACCGAGGTGATGACCACATGCTTCAGCCCGAGCTTCTGCACCGCATGCGCCACGCGTCCCGGCTCGAACACGTCGAGCGCATCGGGCCGCCCGGTCGCCACGTTGCAGAAAGTGCATCCCCGCGTGCAGATCTCGCCCATGATCATCATGGTGGCGTGACCCTGGCTCCAACACTCGCCGACATTGGGGCAGCCTGCCTCCTCGCACACGGTGACGAGGCGGTTCTCGCGCATGATCTCCCGCGTCTTGCGGTAGCCTTCGGACGTGGGCGCCTTCACCCGGATCCAGGACGGTTTGCGCGGCTGCTCGCTGTCGGGGCGATGTGCCTTTTCGGGATGGCGCTCTGCGGGAATTTTAAGATCGCGCACGGAAAACCCCTCGGGATACTGGTTCTTTCAGATAGCCCGATGGGCGCGGATAAGCAACGGCAGTGCCTGCATTCCCGCCCTGCGTTGCTCACCCGACCAGAACGGCGCCGCGCCCGGTTTCATCGTAATGCCGCTTCAGCCGCTGCAACGCGATCCGCAGGACGATCTTGCCCGAGCGGGCCGACCAGCCCATCCGCTGCTCCGCCGTTTCCAGCCCTTCCAGATAACAGCAGCACCTGAGGACCATGTCCCCCAGCCCCGGACCAAGGTCGCGGAGCGCCACCGCGACCCGCTCCCGCGCGCGGGCGGGGGCACTGTCAGGATCGCCCGCGCCGGCTGTGCTCCGCTCCCCGCCGGTAAGGAACCGATCCCAGTTCTGCGCGACACGTGGCCCCATCTGTGCAAGCTCGAAATCCTCCCGCAGGCGCTCGGCGGCGGCGATCAACTCGCGTGACAGGAAGGGTCTGCCATCCTTGTCACGTCTTCGGCCGAGAACAATTACCGGAGATTCCGCCATGTTACATCGGGTTCTTCGTGTTGTTTCCCGGTCTTCCGCACTCTCCGCCCAACGGAAGGCGGTCGGCGCCTCCCGAAACCCCTGTGGGTCGGGAATGCCGCGAAGCATGGATTTCAGGGCTGAGCGACCGCCTTGGGTGATTTCATATACGGAAAGCGGTGCGCGGGTTTCGGAGGAATTTTCCCGCGGGCGGCAGGTGATCCAGCTTTTCAGCGCAAAGGCCTCGGCGACCTGGCGTTCGACCACCGCCGTTCGTTCCTGCTCGCCGCACGGGGCGGTTCTGAGCACCACGGCCCGCTCCATCCCGGTGGAGACGACGAGCACCGAGCCGGTTTCGCACAGACGGCGTAGGATACGGAGCGCCTCCCGCTGGATGAGCGCCTCGTCGGGAACGAAGCAGGCTTGCGGAGTCGGTGCGGTCATGGGGGGATCCTCGCTCTCGGTTTCGGGGGTCGATGCGGTGCTGCGGCGGCCGAGCCCCGCAAGGGCGCCGTCGATCAGGGGATCGTCGCGGCGATTCTCATAGCGCCTGACCAGCCTCATCACGGTCGAGGCATGCACGCCCCTGTCTCGGGCCAGCGCACGGAGCGACAGTCCGGCCTCCGTATGCAGAAGGTAGAGACGCGCCGCATCCGGCAGCCAGTCCGGCAGTTTCGAGGGTGCCGGAGATACCGCCGTTCTTGCCGCTCTCATGATGCCGCCGCAGTCCCTCAGATCCGCTTTCGTTCGAGGTTCAGACTTCAGTGACATTTATTACCTGTCCGTTAATAACCGCGCGAATTCCCATAATTGTCGGGAATTCCTAAACCTCCCTGAAAGCAGCGCGCGCCGGATCGCCGGAAAGCGCAACACACGTTTCGGTTGAGTATTCTTGGCCTTCCGCTTTGTGAAGGAGAGCAAGAATGTATGATGCCATGCCGAACCTCGCCGCGATGCACCGCCCCCGACTGCTGATTCGCGCCGCGCATTTCGGGCTCTCCGACTATCGCCGGGATCGCGACCTGCCGCGCGTGACGCGGCAAACGACCGTGCCCTCTCCCGAACGCGCGCTCGCTACATTGATGGAGGAGGAGGAACGTCTCGACATCAGCCGCCGCAATGAGGAAGCGGGTTACAGCCTCGCGCGGCATATCGACGTGCTGATCGCCCTCATCGCGGAGGCGCGGCTGATACCCCCGCCCGTAACGCCCACCACCCGCGTCACCGCCGCCCGTGCCACTGACACCCGCGTCACTGCCGCCCGTGTGCCCGTATCGGGGCTTGAGCGCGAAGCCGCGAATGCCTAAGTGGCGGCAGTCCCCCTTGCGCGGAAACGCAGGGATGCCTAAAGGGAACCATGACCCAGCCCGAGCACCAACGCCTTCTCATCATCGATTTCGGCAGCCAGGTGACGCAGCTCATCGCGCGCCGCCTTCGTGAGTTGAATGTCTTCAGCGAAATCCTGCCCTTCAACAAGGTGACGGACGAAACCCTGCGCGCGATGGCGCCACAGGCCGTCATCCTTTCCGGGGGACCGGCCAGCGTGACGGAGACGGGCAGCCCCCGGGCGCCGCAGGCGCTGTTCGACATGGGTATTCCCGTGCTCGGCATCTGCTACGGCCAGCAGACGATGATGGAACAGTTGGGCGGCAAGGTGGAAAGCGGCCATCACCGCGAATTCGGCCGCGCCTATGTGGAGCCAGCGGAGGGCCATGGCAGGGAGGGCATCTTCTCCGGCCTGTTCGACAGCGGGCGCGAGGAAGTCTGGATGAGCCACGGTGATCGTGTCACCCGGCTTGCGCCCGGCTTTACCGTGATCGGCACGTCGCCCAATGCGCCCTATGCCATCGTCGGTGATGCGGAGCGGCAGTTTTACGCCGTGCAGTTCCACCCGGAAGTGCACCATACCCCGAACGGCAAGCGCCTGCTGGAGAACTTCGTGCGTCTCGCAGGGTTCACCGGCGACTGGACGATGGGCGCCTACCGCGACGAGGCGATCCGCAAGATCCGTGAGCAGGTCGGCGACGAAAAGGTCATCTGCGGCCTCTCCGGCGGGGTGGACAGCTCCGTCGCCGCCGTCCTGATCCATGAGGCGATCGGCGACCAGCTCACCTGCGTCTTCGTGGACCACGGCCTGCTGCGGCAGGGGGAGGCGGAGGAAGTCGTCTCCATGTTCCGGGACACCTACAACATCCCGCTGGTCCATGCCGACGAATCGGAGCTGTTCCTCTCCGCGCTGGAGGGGGTCTCCGACCCGGAGGTGAAGCGCAAGACCATCGGCAAGCTGTTCATCGACGTGTTCCAGAAGCACGCCGCCGCCGTGGGCGGTGCGAAGTTTCTGGCACAGGGGACGCTCTATCCCGATGTGATCGAATCGGTTTCTTTCGCTGGCGGGCCCTCGGTCACCATCAAGTCGCACCACAATGTGGGCGGCCTGCCGGAAAAGATGGGGCTGAAGCTGGTGGAGCCGCTCCGTGAACTGTTCAAGGACGAGGTAAGGGCGCTTGGCCGCGAACTTGGCCTGCCGGAGAAGTTCATCGGCCGCCATCCCTTCCCCGGCCCCGGTCTCGCCATCCGCTGCCCCGGAGAGATCACGCGCGAGAAGCTGGAGATCCTGCGCCGCGCCGATGCGGTCTATATCGACCAGATCCGCCGCCATGGCCTTTACGACGACATCTGGCAGGCTTTCGTGGCCATTCTGCCGGTCCGCACCGTGGGCGTGATGGGCGACGGGCGCACTTACGACTTCGCCTGCGCGCTCCGCGCCGTGACCAGCGTGGACGGGATGACGGCGGATTACTATCCGTTCAGCCATGCCTTCCTCGGTGAGACCGCGACGCGGATCATCAACGAGGTGAAGGGCATCAACCGCGTGACCTACGACATCACCTCGAAGCCTCCGGGCACGATCGAGTGGGAATGATCTCACGGTCATAGACAACGGCAGAATGCCTTGGAAACAGTGAAGCCCGCGTGACTGCGGGCTTTTTTCACGCCCCCTCCGGCAAATTTTTACCTTCCAGACCTTCCCTTGGCTTTGGCAGGATATCAACGGATGCCACGTTCGGCATCCGACGCCATTGCTGACCGTCGGGGGTTGCTCATCGCAGGTTGGCACTCTGCTTTCTGTCATTATGCCACAGAGGAAATGCAAAGGCTTGCCGGGCAGGTCTTTTCGATGGGGATACCCGACCCGACCATTTTGACCGATGTCACGTCTTGCAGACAGAGCTATTGCCCATCGGTTCGATGCAGCTCACCGGCCTTGGGCATGACATCGGGCACCTGCGTGCGCGACATGACACAACCTTGCAATGGTTTCGCGGTAAGAGCCTCGGCCGCCGGTCGGGCTAGCGGGGCCGCTGCGTATTCTTCACAATGATTTCCGCAGTGCGGCAACGATCGGGTATTTTAGCGTGTGACGCTGCGCTCTTGTCTCCTCCTTTCGTCATAGTGCAGCGAAACCGCTTTGACGGATCATCAACAGATTGTTAACTTTTCGTCGTGAAAATTCTCCGCCCGCCTCTCCCTCCCCACGGGAACGTCGGCCAGCATACCGGAGTCCGATGCAAGTTGCATTTCACCTTGGCGCCCCTTGTTCCGGCCAGGACGCGCTTTATGCCTCGCTGCAGCGGAGCCGCGAGATACTCGCCAGCCACAGCGTTGCCATTGCAGACCCCGACGAGCCGTTGAAAGCCGCCGGAACGCCTGTGACGGAGGGGCGCGTCCTCCGCAGGTTCCGGGAGGAGGGAGTGCGCCGGGTTCTTGTTTGCGAGAACTGTTCGCAGGATCTGCCCGGATTTTCCTCGCAGCCCCTTGGCGATGGACTTCTCTATCCGCTGGCAGGCCCCCAGGCGGAAATGCTGGCCATGCTGTTCCCTGAGGATGTGGAGATCGAGTTCCACGTGGCCGTCCGGTCCCCCGCCACCCTGCTTCCCACGCTGATCTGCCAGGGAGATCCTGCCGCTACCGCGCTTGCAGGGGATCCCGGTGCGATGGCCGGGTTGAGTTGGGCAGATGTCATCCGGCGTCTCCGCCAGGCCGCACCGCGCGCGCTGGTGGTCGTATGGTGTGACGAGGACATGCCGCTCATCTGGCCGGAGGTGGTGGAGCGCGTGGCCGGGATCAGCGGCACGGGCGACAGCGGCTTTCTGGACCGGTTATCGCCATTGCTGACGGAAGACGGGCTGGAGCGACTACGGCTCTATCTCTCAAGCCACCCGCCAAGAGACGCGGAGCAGCGCCGCATGATCGTCTCCTCCTTCCTCACCCGGTTCGGCAGGCCCGAGGCGATCGAGATGGAACTGGACCTGCCCGGCTGGACGCCGGAATCCGTGGCCGCGATCTCCGACGCCTATGACGCGGATGTGGAGCGGATCGCGGCCATGGAAAACGTGGAGCTTATCCAGCCTTGACAGCCTGCTGAAAAAGTCGCGGGGCTACCCGGCCTTGCGTTGAAATCGGTCCGGTCACGCGCAAAAATCTGCGGTTTCCGGGGAGATCTTCAACCATCCAGGGAAGATCTCCGCCCCGGAGCAACCTCGGAATATTTTTTCAGCACCCTGTTAACGGCTCACCCCATGCCCAGGGCGGATTTGTAAACCTCCAGAATGGCTTCTTCCTCCGCCACGTCGTCCTTGTCCCGCTTGCGCAGGGCGACGATCTTGCGGAGAACCTTCGTGTCGTAGCCGCGCCCCTTGGCCTCGGCCATCACTTCCTTCTGCTGCTCCGCGATGTCCTTCTTCTCCGCTTCGAGCTGCTCGTAGCGTTCGATGAACTGGCGCAGCTCCTCGGCTGTGACGTTATAGGCGTCGTCGGTAACGGCGTTCATGGGCGGTCTCCTTTTGGAGAACCTCCTAGCGCGCCGCCTCCTCTCCACGCAAGGCCCCGGAGACGCGCGCTTGCGGAAGACTGCCTGCTGCTTTAGGGCCGGGTCAGGCTGCGCGAGGAGGATGACATGGAAGCATTGATCTGGATCGGCGCGGTGATGACGCTCGCCGGTGTCGCAGGCCTCGGCCTTTGCATTCGGCAGGCGATGTCTGCCCGCAAGGGCGGTCTGGACGAGGCGGAAATGCAGTCCCGGCTGCGCAAGGCCATGCTTCTCAATTTTGCAGCACTCGGGCTTTCCGCTCTTGGGCTTGCGCTGGTCGTCGCCGGTATTCTGCTGCGTTAACGGATGGGCGCGCAGGCAAGCCTGTCCCCCGCCGCACCCGACGGCTGGCTGCGGTAATCATCCTGCCCCGCGTGAATCATGAGCGACCTGCCCACGATGGACGCCAATGTGACGGCAGGGTTCAGCACCTCCGCCTCGATCGTGCCATCCGCGCGGGTCATCTGGTTGGGCATGTCACCGGCATGGGGGCCGCCTTCCGCCAGATAGCCATGGCTCGCGCCGGTCGGATTGAAGTGGCCGCCAGCGCTTTCGTGATGGGTCGCCGCATCGCAGGTGCCGGTTTCATGAATATGGAACGCTACCCAGTGATCCGCCGGCAGGCCGGTGACGTTCAGGTGGATCAGAACGCCTGCCGGTGTCTGACGCAGTTCGGCTTTCCCCGCGGGATTGCCCGAACCATCCACGAAGGCCGCGGTGGCGGTTTCGCCCGTGGTCGCCGCTTGTTGGGTTGCCGTCTGCTGGGCCGGCGCCGGCGAAGGTGCTGTCTGGGCGCTCACGGCCCCCGGAAACGCGAGTGCCGCGAAGGCGAGGCATGTTGCAAAAGTTCTGGTCATGATTTTCTCCCTTTCCATCAGAACCCCCACATCAGAACCCCCAGCAAGCCCTACCGTTCCTGCGGCGCATCAGACCGACGCGGACTGCGGCGGGCTTGTTCCCGCGCTCCACACATGTTCTACTGCCCCGGAACCCCTGACCTACCAGATGAGCCTGATGCCTCCCGAAGATCTCCTCTCCGGCGACAGTGTGTCGCAAAGCTATGACGCCTCTTCCATCGAGGTGCTGGAAGGGCTGGAACCCGTCCGCAAGCGCCCCGGCATGTATATCGGCGGCACGGATGAGCGGGCGCTGCACCACATGGTGGCCGAGATCCTCGACAATGCGATGGACGAGGCCGTCGCGGGCTTTGCCAACCGGATCGAGGTCGAGCTGACGGAGGACTACACCGTCGTCATCCGTGACAACGGCCGCGGCATCCCCGTCGATCCGCATCCGAAGTTTCCCGGCAAATCGGCGCTGGAGGTGATCCTCTGCACGCTTCATGCGGGGGGCAAGTTCTCCGGCAAGGCCTATCAGACCTCGGGCGGGTTGAACGGGGTCGGCTCCTCCGTCGTCAATGCGCTGTCGGACCGGATGCGGGTGGAGGTTGCGCGGAACCGCGAACTCTACGCGCAGGAGTTTTCGCGCGGAAAACCGCTCGGTCCGGTGGAGAAGGTGGGTCCAGCCCCGAACCGGCGCGGGACCACGGTGATCTTCCATGCAGATGCGGAGATCTTCGGCCATCAGCGGTTCAAGCCGGCGCGGCTCTTCCGTATGGCGCGGTCCAAGGCCTATCTGTTCTCGGGCGTCGAAATCCGCTGGAAAACGGTGATCGACGACGGCGAGACGCCGAAGGAGGCGACGTTCCATTTCCCCGGCGGGCTGGCGGATTACCTGATGGAGCAGTTGTCCGGCACCCCCACCTATGCCGACCGGCCCTTTGCGGGAAAGGTCGGGTTTCAGGAGAAATTCGGGGTTCCAGGCTCTGTGGAATGGGCGATCAACTGGTCTCCCGCGCGGGATGGGGCCATCCAGTCCTACTGCAACACCGTCCCCACACCGGAAGGCGGCACGCATGAGCAGGGTTTCTGGGCTGCGGTTCTGAAGGGGATCCGGGCCTATGGAGAGCTGGCGGGCAACCGCAAGGCGCAACAGATCCAGCGGGAGGATCTGCAATCGGGCGGCGTGGCGCTGGTGTCCTGCTTCATCCGCGACCCGGAGTTCGTGGGTCAGACCAAGGACCGTCTGGCAACGGTCGAGGCCGCGCGGCTGGTCGAAGTCGGCGTGCGCGACCATTTCGACAACTGGCTTGCCGCCGATACCAAGACGGCGGGCGCCATTCTCGACTACCTTGTGCTGAAGGCCGAGGAGCGGATCCGCCGCCGTTCCGAAAAGGAAACGGCGCGTAAATCCGCGACCAAGCGGCTCCGCCTGCCCGGCAAGCTGGTGGATTGCTCCGCCACGAACCGCGAGGGCACGGAACTGTTCATCGTCGAGGGCGACAGCGCGGGCGGCTCGGCCAAGATGGCGCGGGATCGCACGATGCAGGCGCTTCTGCCGCTCCGGGGCAAGATCCTGAACGTGCTGGGCGCGGCCTCGGGCAAACTCGCGCAGAACCAGGAGATCAACGATCTCTGCCAGGCGCTCGGCGCCGGCATGGGCACGAAGTTCCGCGTGGACGAGCTGCGCTACGACAAGATCATCATCATGACCGATGCCGACGTGGACGGGGCCCATATCGCATCGCTGCTGATGACGTTCTTCTTCACCCATATGCGCCCGCTGATCGACCAGGGGCATCTCTACCTCGCCTGCCCGCCGCTCTACCGGCTGACGCAGGGGGCGAACCGCATCTACGTCGCCGACGATGCGGAGAAAGAGCGGATGCTGGCCAAGGGGCTCGGCGGCAAGGGCAAGATCGACGTGCAGCGCTTCAAGGGTCTGGGCGAGATGGACGCCAAGGATCTGAAGGATACGACGATGAACCCGGCCACGCGCAAGCTCATCCGCGTCTCCATCGACGAGGACGAACCGGGAGAGACCGGCGACCTGGTGGAGCGGTTGATGGGCAAACGCCCGGAGATGCGCTTCCAGTATATTCAGGAAAACGCGCGTTTCGTGGAAGAGCTGGACGTCTGAAACCGGTCTGGCCGCCTGCGGATATAGCCCGCTTGTCTGCGCGATTGTCTCCCGCAGAAGCTCGCAAGGGAGCAGGTGCCTGACGCGCATGCCCGGGATCGGGCCGGGGTTTCTGCTGAAGCAGGGCGGCATGGGTCGGCGCGCATGCTGGATCTTCACACGCTGCCTCAACCGAAGCAGTTGGCCCGGAGCGGCGGCAGCTGGCGTGGATTCCCGACATGCGATGCCGCTTTCCAGCCCTCCGCCGAGCTTCGGGGGTGCAAGATCGTCTGGAAGTCGCTACGCTTCGCGCCGAGCCCACGTCAACCGGCGCGGGTGAGTCATAGACAGGGTTCCGCATCATGGACACGCTTCCGAATTCTCTCGCCGCGCGCGATGTCAAATACCTCCTCCATCCGAACACCAACGCCCGGATGCACGAGCAGAACGGCCCGATGGTGATTTCGCGTGGCGACGGCATCCATGTCTATGACGACGCGGGCAAGGAATATATCGAGGCGCTGGCCGGGCTGTGGTCCGTCGCCGTGGGCTTTGGCGAAAAACGTCTGGTGGAGGCCGCACAACGGCAGATGTCCACCCTGCCCTATTACCACATCTTCTCCTCCAAGTCGCACGAGCCGGCCATCGACCTTGCCGAAACGCTGGTGAAGATGACGCCGGAACACCTGACGCGGGTGTTCTACACCAACTCCGGGTCCGAGGCGAACGACACCGTCGTCAAGATGATCTGGTATTACAACAACGTGCTGGGCCGCCCGGAGAAGAAGAAGATCATCGCCCGCAAGAACGGCTACCACGGGATCACCGTGGCCTCCGCCTCGCTCACCGGGTTGCCGATCAACCACAAGGACTTCGACCTGCCGCTGCCGCAGATGAAGCATGTGACGACCCCCCATTTCTACCGCTTCGGCGAGGAAGGCGAGACGGAGGAGCAGTTCTCCGACCGTCTGGCGCAGGAGATCGAGGACATGATCCTCGCGGAAGGGCCGGAAACGGTTGCCGCCTTCATCGGCGAGCCGGTGATCGGCGCGGGCGGTGTTCTGGTTCCGCCGAAGGGCTACTGGGAGAAGGTCCAGAAGGTCCTGAAGAAATATGACATCCTGCTGGTGGCCGATGAGGTCATCATGGGCTTCGGCCGCTCCGGCAAGACATTCGCCTGCGAATACTACGGAATCAAGCCGGACTTCCTCGTGCTGTCCAAGCAGATCACCTCCTCCTACCAGCCGCTGGCGGCGATCATGCTGACGGATGCGATCTATCAGGCCATCGCGGACGGCTCGCAGAAGAACGGCGCCTTCGGGCATGGCTATACCGCGTCCGGCCATCCGGTCGCCATGGCGGTCGCCATCGAGAACCTGAAGATCATCGAGGAGCGCGGTCTCGTCGCCAATGCGGAAAAGGTCGGCGCCTATATGCAGAAGCGTCTGCGGGAGTTCGCGGATCACCCGCTGGTCGGCGAGGTGCGTGGCGTAGGGCTGATTGCCGCAGTGGAATTGGTGGCCGACAAGGCGACCAAGGCGAAGTTCGATCCCGTGGGCAAGGCGGGCGCGATCTACACCCGCAAGAGCGCCGAGAACGGCCTCATCAACCGCGCCATCGGCGATTCGATCTGCTTCTGCCCGCCGCTCATCATCACCGAGGCGCAGGTGGATGAGATGATCGCCCGCTTCTCCAAATCGCTGGACGAAACTGCGGCCGAACTGAAGGGCTGACAAAGGGGGAGCGTGCCTTTCGCGGCGCGCTCCTACCCGCCCATCCTGCGACCGAACTGGCGCAGCATTCCGTGGAAGGTCTGCACATCCGCCCGTGTGAGCGGCAGGCGGGAGAGCATGTTGCGCAGGTTCATCCGCATATGCGCGGCCTTGTCCGTCGGGAAAAAGAAGCCCGCCGCATCCAGACGTTCCTCGAAATGCTCGCCAAGCCGCGCCACATCCCCGGATGTCGCGCGCTCGCCCATCGCTTCGCGCAGCGGGGGAGCTTCCCCGTGCCGCGCCCATTCATAGCCGGTCAGCAGCGCGCATTGCGCGAGGTTCAGCGAGGGAAACTCCGGGTTGACCGGTACGGTGATGATCGCGTTGGCATGAACGACATCGGCATTCTCCAGCCCCGCCCGCTCCGGCCCGAAGAGAACGCCCACGCGCCCGCCCGCCGCCGTGATCGCGCGCGCCTCGGCCATCGCCTGCTCCGGCGTCAGCACCGGCTTGGTGAGCTCTCGGCTCCGCGCCGTGGTGGCATAGACATGGGTGCAATCGGCGATCGCCGCCTCGACCGTGTCGAATACCGTGGCATTGTCCAGGACCCGCCCCGCTCCGCTTGCCATCGCAACAGCCTTGGGATTGGGCCAGCCATCGCGCGGCGCAACAAGGCGCATGCGGTCCAGACCGAAGTTCAGCATCGCACGCGCCGCGGCGCCGATGTTTTCACCCATCTGCGGGCGCACGAGGATGAATGCGGGGCGAGCTTCTGTCATCGGCCTTTCCGTTCGGGAACGCGGCCTGATACGCTTCACATGGGTGAATGGCAAGGATCGGCCATGGCGTGGGAAACGGGGCTGGAAGAGTTGCTGCGCGAGGACATGGAGCCGTTCGGCCATTTCGGCGAGCGGCGGATGTTCGGCGGGCTGGCATTCTTCCGGCAGGGCAACATGGTGGCAGGGCTGATCTCGCGCGGGATTTTCTACCGCGTCGGCAAGACGGCAGCGCCAGTGGCGCTGGCTCTTCCCGGAGTCTCGCCTTTTCAGATGGGCAGGATGCGGGCGCTTGGCGGGATCGTCCTGCTTGGGGACGAGGCGGCGGGGGATGACGCGATCCGCGGGGAACTTCTGGCGCAGGCCATCCGCTTCACGGACAGCCTGCCGCCGAAATAATCAGCCGATGGGGGCCAGCAGACGGCGGAGGGCCGCCAGCGCATCCTCCTCCCGCCAGATTTCCTCTCCCACCGCAAAGAAATCGGTCACCGGGGAAAGATCGCGGACCAGATCGACCGTCAGGCCACCCTCCGCCACAACCGGAACCTCGATCATCTCGGACCACCAGGCAAAAAGCTCCCGCTCCGCCACCGTGCCATCGCCAAGACCGCCCGCAGTGACCGGGCCGAAGGCGACGTAATCGGCCCCCGTCTCACCCGCTGTCATCCCGTCATGCCTCGACGCACCGCAGAAGGCGCCCACGATCGCGTCCGCGCCCAGCGTCTCGCGCGCCTTGCGCACGCCCCGCGCCCCGTCGGTCAGATGCACACCGTCAAGCCCGAGCCGCTCCACCAGTCCGACATGCCGGTCCACTACCAAAGCGACGTCCCGCACATGTGCGATCTCGCGCAGCGCATCGGCGGCGCGGGCCACACGGTCCTCATCGCGGGAGACGAGGGCCAGCCGCAGGCAGGCGACCTCCGCCCCGTCCAGAACGGCAGCGAGTCGCGGACCGAAGGATTCCACCTCGAAGTCCGGGGGGGTCACGAGATAAAGCTGCGGCCGGTCCTGATCTTGGTCTTGCATCGCGGGCTCCTGAAACGTGAGCCGCTATAGCCGGGATTTCGGCTCTTTGCCAGCACCTCAGGCCCGCGGGCGGGAACCGTCGCGCACGGCGGTTTCGCTCCAGGCGGCGATGCTCTTGCGCCCGTCGAAATCCCGCACCCGGACCGGCGGATGCAGGACCACCTCCACCGCCCCACCGCGCGGAGCAGCCAGAACGCTCAGCGCATGCGGGCCGAAATCCATGTCGCCGAACCAGGCATGAAAGCGCGGATCCTCGCCCCCCGGCGCGTGGTAGCGAACCGACACCGGCTGCACCTGCAACTTCTCGCGCAGGCCGGGAAGAAAGAGCGACTCGAAGAGCGCGGGCTTGAAGGGCAGAATGCGGCGCCCGTCGGAACTGGTACCTTCGGGGAAGAAAAGCATCAGCTCCCCCTCCGCCAGCCGATGCGCCAACTCATCGCGTTGCTGAGCGGCGAGCTTCGGATCGCGGGTGATGAACATCGTGCCCGTCCCCCGCGCGAGCAGGCCGATACCGGGCCAGTCCGCAACGTCATCCTTGGAGACGAAGGTCACCGGCGCACTCGCGCCCAGCACGAGGATGTCGAGCCAGGAGGAATGGTTGGCAACGAGGATCCCGGCACCCGTCATCGGCTGTCCGCGGCGGGTGAAGGAGATACCCAGCAGCGCCAGATCGATACGGCAGATGACCTGCTTGATCCGTGCGGTCACCGGACGCCCCCCGCGGGCGAGGGGGCGTTCCACGAGCCGGACCATCAGGATGAACAAGAGCGCCGGAAAGGTGATGGCTACCATCGGCACAACACGGCAGATCACCCTGATCCACCCGCGCATGTCGGGGCGGTTAAGCGCGGGCGGCGGTTCCTCGGGCTGCCAGGTTCGACTCACGCAGGCTGCCCCCGGCCGCGGGTATAGTAGCCGCGATGCTGTGCAGACATATGCGTGGTGTCAACGATGAGGCAGACATCCGTCGTATTGAAGGCCGCATCCCGCCATGCGCCCTCGCCCACAACACCGCCGAGCCGGAGGTAGGCGCGTATGAGGGGCGGCATCGCGGCAATCGCGCGGTTCTTGTCATCCGGCGTCACCGGGATCAGGTCCATCGGCTGCGCCGGCGCGCCCCATGCCTGCACGCGGAGGGCTTCCGGTGCGAGGTGATGGGCATGGAGCCAGGAGAGCGGAAGCGCGAGGGCGTCCACATCTGTCCCGTGGAAACTGGCCGTGCCGAAGAGAATTTCGATCCCCCGCTCCATGACATAGTCCGCAAGCGCGCTCCACATGACGAACATCGCGGCGCTCCCGCGATAATCCGCATGGACACAGGACCTGCCCAGTTCCAGGAGCTTCCGCCCGGAGACAAGCAGGGGCGCGAGGTCATACTCGTTCTGCGTGTAGAAACCGCCCGCCAGCTCCGCCCGTTCCCCCGGGAGCAGCCGATAGACCGCCGCAACGCGCCCCTTCGCATCGTCGAAAAGCAGGAGGTGATCGCAGAATGGATCGTAGCGGTCACATTCCAGCCGGTCCTCATGATCGACCAGCGGCCCAGTGGCACCCAGTTCTGCCACGAAGACTTCATATCGGAGCCGCTGCGCGTCCCGGATATCCTGCGGCGTGCTGGCCAGCCGGACGGAGAATTGCGATCCCGTCCTGGCGAGAGGCGCGTTTTGCATGGGCGTCTCCGTCCTGTTCATGACTGTCTATGGCCTGCCCCACGAGGTGACAAGTCCGAGGGAGGGGCCCATGGTCTGCAAATCACGATCCGGTAACCGTTTCTTAACGGAGATGGGGGAGAGTGGCGTCAGTGCCCCCCGTCGAATACGGGAATGAGATCCACACGGGACGCGTCGATGACAACCTTGCCCGCATGTTCGAAATTCACGGTGACGCGGCCGCCGATATTCGACTGCACTTGTCCCAGACCCCACTCCGGGGCATTCGGATGACGGACGAGCATGCCCGGCTCCAGAAGGCTTGCCACACCGCTCATCGACGCCCCCAAAGCCGATTGGAAAGACCATGACCCATGACACCCCCGATATTGGCGCGCTGATCGGCTCGCGCATCTGTCACGATCTTATCAGTCCGCTGGGCGCGATCGGCAATGGGCTTGAGCTTCTGCGCATGACTGGTGATCCGGCGGGGGAGGAAATGTCTCTCATCGGGGACAGTGTCGCCCACGCAAACGCCCGGATCCGGTTCTTCCGCATTGCCTATGGCATGGCGGGCGCGGAACAGAGCGTGGCCCCCGGCGAATTGCGGGAGATAGTTGAGGGGCTGTGGGGCCAGGGCCGCATTCAGGTTGACTGGCTGGCAGCAAGCACCTCCCGGCAGGAAGTAAAGCTTGCCCTCCTCCTCCTGCAATGCCTCGAGACGGCCCTGCCGCGCGGCGGGCGGATAGAGGTTCGTCAGGAGGGAGAATGGCTTCTGCTCGCCGAAGGGGACAGGATGCGGATAGAGGAGAGCCACTGGGCCTGCCTTCAAAAGCCCGGCCAGACCGCGGAACTCGGTGCCGCGCAGGTTCAGTTCCTGCTCGCACCGCTGGAAGCCGCCCGGCAGCAGCGGCGTATCAGCGTGGACATTGGGGACAGGTTGGAGATCCGCTTCTAGCGGCATCGCTACCTTTGGGGTGCGCCGCTTTCACAAGACACCGGTTGCGCTGCACCGGAGGCTGCGCGTCGATCCCACACAGGGGTGTTGGGTAGGCCTTAATTTGCCGACAGCGGGACGTGAGGATGGTGCGGTTCGATCTGGCTGATGTCACGTGGGGCATGGTTCTGATGAATATGCATGGGATGAACAGTCAGATGATCCGGCCATCCCGAAGGGAAAGTTCCGGCGTCTCCGGACGGGCCGCGGTGAGCAGCCCCGGCGCGCTGATCTAATCGGCTGCTGACAAAGTCATGGGTCTACCCGGCCTTGCGGCGAAAACCAGGAAATCGGTCTGGTTACCAGCCAGAACCTGCGGTTTCCGGGCAGTTCTTCAACCATGTAGGTAAGATTTCCGCCCCGGAGCAGCCTCGGAATACTCTTTCAGCACCCTGCTAATCGGCGCGGTCCCTTGCAAAGGGGCAACGGGGTTGAGAAGTTAACCGGGACCAGAGACCTCCGGGGTTGTCGAACGAGGAGAGAAAACGCGACAATAAGATCCTCCTCGCGAACTCGATCCATAGATAGGGGTGACCTATCGACATGACATTCACCCGACTGATGCGCATCAGGATGAATGTGTTGGGCATCGGCATATACCCAGACTTCCCCCTGACCATTACACCCCCTTGAGCCGACCGCTTGTCCCGCCAGTTCTGCGCCGGCGATTTGCCTTACGGCCAACCGGCCTCCCGTTGCGGCTTCATCGGATCGTAATATGCACAGGTAGCTGGCACGTCACCGCGCCGCTCCGTCACGCGGGCGGGTCGGCTCCTGCAGCGAGGGGTGATCCTGCTTCCACCAGCCGGGCCTTTCGTCAGGCCCCGTTTATCTCAGGCTCGGGTGAGTTCTGGCAACGTAGATAGCCAGACCAGCCACCACGCCACATGCATGGCGCAAGTGGGGGAGCGTGAAGCGCGCTCCACCGGTTGTCCCGGTCGCCTGTCAGAGAGCGTCGTATCGGGCGCGCTGCCGGGCTGTCCAGAGGACTGTCACGTGCCAGCCATCCTCTCCCGGCGCCTCGCTCTCCACCACGTTCTGCTCATGAAGCCAGGCGCGGCGGCGGCCGTCCTCGAAGGGAAGCACGAGATCGCGCACCGTCCGTTCCTCGCTCAACCGTTCGGAGACGGCCGCAAGCAACGGGCCAAGCCCCTCTCCCGTCAGGGCGGAAGCAACGAAGACGTCGGGCGTGCGCGCCGCAAGCACCTCCACCACTTCTCGCGGCTCCTGCGAAAGCTGGTCGATCTTGTTCCAGACCTCCAGCATGGGAACCTCCTCCCGCACACCGAGTTCCGCGAGGATCCCCTCAACATCGGCCTTTTGCGCCTCCGTTTCGGGATGAGAAATATCGCGGACATGGAGGATCAGATCGGCCTCCAGCACCTCTTCCAGCGTGGCACGGAAAGCCGCGACGAGCTGCGTCGGCAAATCCGAGATGAAACCGACCGTATCAGAAAGGATCACCTCCCGTCCGGATGGCAGCGTCACGCCCCGCATCGTCGGATCCAGCGTGGCGAAAAGCATGTCCTTCGCCAACACCTCTGCGCCCGTCATCCTGTTGAACAGGGTGGATTTTCCTGCGTTCGTATACCCTACCAGCGCCACGATGGGATAGGGCACCTTGCGCCGTGCGGCCCTGTGGAGCTCGCGCGTCTTGACGACCTTGGCGAGCTGGCGGCGAATGCGGGTGACGGCCTCGTCGATGGCGCGGCGGTCGGCCTCGATCTGCGTCTCCCCCGGCCCGCCGACGAATCCGAGCCCGCCGCGTTGCCGCTCAAGGTGGGTCCAGGCGCGGACCAGACGGGTGCGTTGGTAGGAGAGCGCGGCGAGTTCGACCTGCAACACCCCTTCCCGCGTACGGGCGCGATCGGCGAAGATTTCGAGAATCAGCCCCGTCCGGTCAAGGAGCTTTACCCCCCAGGCCTTCTCGAGATTGCGCTGCTGCACCGGCGTGACCGGCCCGTCAATGAGGACGAGGCCGATCTCCTCCGCCTTGAACAGCTCGGCCAGCTCTTCGACCTTACCGGAGCCGAAAAGCTTGCCCGGGGCAACCTTCGGCAGCCGGACAACGTCCGCGCCGACCACATCAAGTCCCGGCAGGGCCGCGGCGAGTGCCACGGCCTCCGCAAGCCTGTGCTCGGGAAGCCGGTCACCGCCCTCACGGCCGCTCGCGGAACCCTTGATATCGGGATGAACCACATAGGCGCGCGTAGGCGCGCTGTGGGTGGATTGCTCGTCGGAAATCAGTCCTCACCCTCATAAAGGCTGATCGGCTGACCGGGCATGATCGTGGAAATCGCGTGTTTGTACACGAGTTGCGATTGACCGTCCCGGCGCAGAAGCACGCAGAAATTGTCAAACCACGTAATGACGCCCTGCAACTTCACGCCGTTGATCAGAAAGATCGTCACGGGGATCTTGGCCTTCCTGACGTGATTGAGGAAAGCGTCCTGCAGGTTCTGCTTATCGGCGGCCATGGGTAAACCCTGTTTTTCTGTTATTGGTCTTGCGGCCTGCGGCGGAACCGGCCCTCGTCCTCACAAGATTATGATGGCAGGCGGAGGGAGATTCCAGCCCCAATTTCCGACTATTGCCGCCATGTGCCCGGCGCGACAAGCGCGATGAGAGCCAGAATCTCCATCCGGCCCGCCACCATGCCCCCCGCCATCACCAGCCGCGCCCAACCATCCACCGCCGCCACGCTGAGCGGGGCGTGGGTGCCCATCCCCAGCAAAGGGCCGGTCGTGGTGATGGAAGCGATGGAGAAGATGATCGATTCCTCCAGCCCCAGACCTGTCAGCGTCAGGATCAATACCATCCCGGCGAGCGAGAGCGCGACGAGCATGAAGAACAGCCACGCGATGAAGGCGCCCTCCCGCCGCAGATGCCGCTTGAAAGGGCCGCCGCCGCCAAGCGAATGGGGATGCAGGATCCGCTCCATCTCCCGCTGGCCGTGGAGGTAGAGCGCGTAGATCCGCAGGATCTTCACGCCGCCCGCTGTCGTGGCGACCCCTCCGCCGATGAGGCAGAGCGCGACGAGAAACAAGCCCGGCGCGGTCATCCCCTGCCAGAGCGGGCCCGCGATCCAGTCCGCGCTCCGAAAGCCGGTGGTGGTGAGGAAGGACAATCCGGTAAAGCCGGCACCCCATAAGGCGGAAAGAACCTCTCCCAATCCCGGAACCATATCCCGCCTGACCGCCTCTGCGATGAGTACGCCCAGAATGACCAGAGGAACAATGATGGCTGCCGCCACGCCGAGACGGAACTCCGGGTCGGCCGACAAGGGGAAGGATTGGCGTGACGCCCGGCCGAGCGGCATCGTCCGGCGGGACAGGGCGAAAAGAAGAAACGGCAGGATCGCCGCCTCTCCCCACCGACCGGAGGGAGTGGCCGAACCGGGGGGAAGCGGGCTGATGCCGCTGGTCGAGAGGGTGGACATCGCATGGCAAATCGCGACCAGCGTCGTATCCCCTGCCGCCGCCAGAAGAAGGCCGAGCGCCGCGGTCAGCCCCACATAGACCGGGAGCAGCAGTCTGATCTGCTGCAAGAGCCGCTCCGGCAGGTCTGCCACCGCGATGCCGGCCGGTCCCTGTTTGCCCGAAAATCCCACCGATCCGGGGTTGAGAACCTCGAACCCGCCAAGGTTCATGGGCGCCAGCACTGCAAAGGCCGTGACGAGGACGAAGAACCCGCCCATCCAGCCCACCATCGCCCGCCAGAGATGGAGAGAGGGAGCTAGACGGCCCGCGTCATAGAGCGTGGCGCCGGTGGTGGTGAAGCTCGACACCATTTCAAACCAGCCGTTCGCGTAACTCGTATTCCCCACGGCCTCCACGAAGGGCAGAGCGAGGATCAGCGGAAAGGCGGTATAGGCCAGAAGAAGCTGGAGAAGCTGGCTCCGCGACGCGGTCCCGAACCGTCGCCCGGAAAGCGCCAGCGCGATCAGACCCGTAACGAACAGCACCATCGTGCCGCTGTAGAAGAAGGCCCGCGCGACCCCATGGTTCCGAAACGCCAGCGCGTGAGCGGCGGGCACATACATCGCCAGCCCCCCGAAAGCCGTGAGCGGGACGAACAGCGGCAGCGCGAAAAGCCGTTCCATCAGAAGAAGTCGATCGACACCTGGAGCAGCCGCTCCACCTGCGGGATGTCCGGGGTCAGCGCAAAGATGGCGATCACGTCCCCCTCCTCCAGCCGGGTCTTGCTGTCGGGCTTGATGTAGCGCCCGGCCCTCAGAATGCCGCCGACCAGCACGCCCTCCGGAAACTCGATCTCCCGGATCATGTTGCCTGCGAGCGGAGAGGTGGAGAGCACCTGCGCCTCTATGATCTCCGCCTCCGAGTCGCCGATGGAATAGAGCGCCCGCACCCGCCCGTGACGGATGTGCCGCAGGATGGAGGAGACGGTGGTGGCGCGCGGGTTGATGTAGGCGTCGATGTTCAGCGCGGGCATGAGCTGCGCCATGCTGGGATCGTTGATGAGCGCGATGGCGAGCTTTGCGCCCTCCGCCTTCGCCCGCACACAGGCAAGAAGGTTCGTCTTGTCATCATCCGTCACCGCGACGATGGCATCGGCCTTGTCCACCCCCGCCTCGCGCATGAGTTCTGCGTCCAGCCCGTCGCCGTTCAGCACGATGGTCCGCTGCAGCATGTCAGCGGCCGTCTCCGCCTTCTCCCGGTCCCGTTCGATGATGCGGACGCGCACCCGGTTGGCCCCCGCCTCCAGCTTGCGCGCCACGGTCAGCCCGACAGCCCCGCCGCCGAGGATCACGATGCGTTCCTGCGGCGCGACGACCTTGCCGAAGACCTCCAGCGTGCGGTCCACATCCTTGGTGTCGGTGAAGGCATAGACCTGATCGCCGGGGAAAAGCTGATCCTCCGCCTCCGGGGCGAAGAGCCGATCCTCCCGCCGGACGCCGACGATGATGGTACCGAGCGTCGGGAACAGGTCGGAAAGCTGGCGGAGCGGCGTGTTGAGCACGGCGCAGTCCTCGCTGATCGCGATGCCCAGAAGCTGAGCCTTGCCGCCGAAGAAGCTCTCGGTGTCAAAGGCGGAAGGCGCAGCGATCCGTTGTAGCGCGGCCTCCGCCACCTCCCGCTCGGGCGAGATCACCACGTCGATGGGCAACTGGTCGCGGCGGTAGAGATCGGCATAGGCCGGGTCGAGATAGCTCTGCGCCCGGACACGGGCGATCTTGCGCGGGACATTGAACACGGAATGCGCCACCTGGCAGGCAACCATGTTCACCTCGTCCGAATGGGTCGCGGCGATCACCATGTCGGCATCGCGCGCCCCGGCGCGGTCCAGCACATCGGGATAGCTTGCGTAGCCCACCAGCCCCCGCACTTCCAGCGTGTCGGAAATGCGCGCGATGAGCTGGGGGTTACTGTCCACCACCGTCACGTCGTTGCGCTCACCGGCAAGCTGCCGCGCGATCTGCCAGCCCACCTGCCCGGCTCCGCAGATGATGACCTTCATCGCGCTGGCTCCCGCTCATTCCATTGGCTAGGTTGCAGAGCCTGCCGCGCCCGTCAACCGGGCAGAGGCTTTCGCCCCGCCCCGCGTTGCAGAGCGTGGCGCAGCTACTCCGCCGCGTTCAGAACCTCATCGTCCTCATCCTCATCGGCCCCGCGACCGCCGCCCTTGGTGTTGACGACGCCGAGCGACTTCAACTTGCGGTGCAGCGCCGACCGCTCCATGCCCACGAAATTGGCCGTGCGGCTGATATTGCCGCCGAAGCGGTTGATCTGGGTCAGCAGGTATTCCCGCTCGAACAGCTCCCGCGCCTCGCGGAGCGGCAGCGTGGCCAGCGCGCCGGAGAGCGCGACACGTCCCTCACCGCCCTGCCCCTCGTTGCGCGACGGCACCTCGCGCGCCTCGATGGGGCCCGAGCCTTCGGAGAGGATGAGGATCCGCTCCAGCACGTTCCGCAGCTGCCGGACGTTGCCCGGCCACGGCATCGTCTGGAGCAGCGCGGCGGCATCTTCCGACAGCGGCCGGTTCGGCAGGCCCTGGGTCTTGTGAAGCTGGCTGAGGAAATAGGCGGCGAGTTCGGGGATATCCTCGCGCCGCTCCTCCAGCGAGGGCACGACGATCGGTACCACGTTCAGCCGGTCGAAAAGCTCCTGCCGGAAGCGCCCGGCCCCGATCTCTCCCTTCAGGTTCCGCGTGGTGGAGGAGATGACGCGGAGATCGACCCGCACCTTCGCCGCGCCGCCGACCCGGGTGAACTGCTGCTCCGTCAGCACGCGGAGGATCTTCGACTGTGTCCCGACGGGCATGTCAGCAACTTCGTCGAAATAGATCACGCCGCCATGGGCCTGTTCGAGCAGCCCGGTTTCCACTCCCCGCTCCGTCTCGCGCCCGAAAAGCACTTCCTCCATGCGTTCCGGTTCGATCCCGGCAGAGGATACGGTGACGAACGGGGCCGAGGCACGGTTCGAGCCGGTATGGATGAAGCGCGCTGCCGCCTCCTTGCCGCAGCCGGCGGGGCCGCTCAGCATCACGCGCCCATTCGACTTCGTCACCTTGTCGAGCTGCGATTTCAGCCCCCGGAAGGCGGCGGAGCTTCCCAGCATCTCACCGCCCGTCACCTCCTTTCGCCGCAGGTCCGCGTTCTCCCGCCGCAGGCGCGACGCCTCCATCCCGCGCTGCACCACCACCATGAGCTGGTCGATGTTGAAGGGCTTCTCGATGAAGTCGTAGGCGCCCTGCCGGATCGCAGCCACGGCGATCTCTATATTGCCGTGGCCGGAGATGATGATGACGGGAATGTCGGGGTTGTTGCGCTTCACCGTCTTCAGGATGTCGATCCCGTCCATCCCGCTGTCCTTCAGCCAGATGTCGAGGATCATGAGCGCCGGTGCCTCCCGGTTCAGCTCCGCCATGCATTCATCCGAATTGGAGGCGAGCCGAACGGTGAACCCATCGTCCCGCAGGATGTCGCCGACCAGTTCGCGGATGTCCCTTTCGTCGTCCACAACAAGTATGTCGCCCATCGTCCTACCCCTTTTCAGCCGTTTGCGGCCCGTTCTTTGGTTTTTACGAGAGTGCTGCGGACGCTGTCCGTCCGTACGAGCCGCGGCAGCCGGATTTCCGCCAGCGCGCCGCGATGCGCCCCTTCCGAGAAGGGTTGCGCGTCGAGAAGGGCGAGCGTGCCGCCATGCTCCTCGACGATTTT
This sequence comes from Haematobacter sp., assembly GCF_032102465.1. Lineage (NCBI taxonomy): Bacteria > Pseudomonadati > Pseudomonadota > Alphaproteobacteria > Rhodobacterales > Paracoccaceae > Haematobacter > Haematobacter sp. Next base: position 28,712 of record NZ_DAMDHB010000001.1, read on the forward strand.
CTTGACGATGGGAAGGCCGAGCCCCGTGCCCTTGTCCCGCGTCGTCACGTAAGGCTCAAAGAGCCTGCCCCGGTCCTCCGGCAGACCCGCGCCGTTATCGGCGATGCGGATGACCGCGCCTTCCGCCGTATCTTCAAGCGAGACGCGGATTTCCGGCCGATACCCCTCCGGCGCGCCCGCCTCCACCAGTGTCTCTATCGCCTCGCCCGCATTCTTGATGAGATTGGTCAGCGCCTGCGAGAGCATGGTCGCGTCCACATCCATCGCCACCGGATGATCGGGCAACGTCGCGGAGATGTTCACGCCGGGCTGGCCGTTCTGTTGCAGAACCACCGCGTCGCGCACGAGCTTCGTCAGGTCCTGCTCCCGACGATCCGGCTCCGGCATGCGGGCGAATTTGGAGAACTCGTCCACGATCCGCCGCAGGTCTCCGGTCTGCCGGATGATGACTTCGGTGTATTGGGTGAGCGTGGCCGCATCCTCCTCCTCCATCTGCCGTCCGAAGCGGCGGCGGATGCGCTCGGCGGAAAGCTGGATGGGGGTGAGCGGGTTCTTGATCTCATGCGCGATGCGGCGGGCGACATCCCCCCAGGCCGCCATCCGCTGCGCGGAGACGAGATCCGAGACATCGTCGAAAGCCACCACATAGCCTTCGAGCGCACCGTCCGAGTTCCGCCGGATCGCGATGCGGACCAGAAGCTGGAACAGGCGCCCGGAGCGGCTGACGGGGATCTGCTCCTGCACGGTCTCCGCCCCGCCCTGTTGCAGCCTGTCCAGCAGGGTGCCGAACTCCGGCACGGAAAGGGCGAGTTCCTGCCCTTCCGGGGCGGAGGAAAGCTCCAGAAGCCGCTGACCGGAACGGTTCAGAAACAGCACCCGCCCCTCCGCATCCATGCCGATCACGCCCGGCGTCACCGATCGGAGCACGGAGTCGAAAAGGCGCCGCTGCTCCTCGGTGCTGCGGTGGGCATCCAGAAGCGCCTCGCGCTGGACCTTGAGCTGGCGGGTCATCTGGTTGAACACCCGGCCCAGCATGGCGATTTCGTCGTCCCCCGGTTCTTCCTGCACATGAATGTCGAGATCCCCGCTCCCGACGCGCTGCGCAGCCCCGGCCAGCCGCCCGACCGGCCGTGACAGACGCTCCGCGAACCACAGGCCGAGCCAGATGGCCGCGAGCAGCAGGATGACGGCGAACCCCACGTAGAGCAGGCCGAACTCGAACAGCAGCCGCCCCCTGTCCCGCTCGAGCTGCTGGTAGAGGCCGACGGTCTGCTTCGTATCGTCGAGCAGGCTGAGGATCTGCCCGTCCACCGACCGCGAAACGTAAAGATAGCGGTCCACGTATTGGTCGAGCGCGATCAGAGTGCGGAATTCGTTGTTGTTCCAGTCTTCGATGACAACCGTTTCACCTTCCGAGGCGCGGCGCAGCTGATCGTCGGTGGGTTTTTCATAGTCGAACAGGTAGGAGCGTTCGCCCCGCGCCTTAAGCTCTCCGCCACCGTCGATGACATATGCCTCGCGGATGCCCCGCTGGATCTGGCCCTGACCCTGTGTCAGTACCTCGCGGAGCGTCCCGTCGGAGGGAAGAAGGGTCCGGCGGCGGAAATCGTTCAGGTAGCCCGCCAGCGCCTCCACATCCTCCACAAGGTCGCGGCGATGTTCGTCTTCATAGGCTTCGGCTGCGGCGAGGGAGGTGGAAAGAACGTTCCGCACCCGGTCGGAGAACCACCCCTCAAGCCCCACGTTGACCGTCAGCATGGCAAAGACCGCGACGAGCACGGTCGGGACCAGCGCCACGACGACGAAAACGCCGGTGAGTCGCAGGTGCAGCCGCGACCCGGCAGAATGGGCCCGCCGCGCCGCCACCATCTGGGCCACGCGTTGCGCGACCAGCGCCGCCACGACGAGCGTATAGACAAGATCGGCGAGCAGGACGAGCCGCAGCCCGGTCGATCCCGTGCCTTGCTCCAATGGTCCCAACGCAAAAAGCGTGAGCCAGGCCAGCACGGGCCCGAGGATCACCAATCCAAGAGTGGCGAGGTTCTGCACCCGGCGCTGCCGGCGCAGATGGGCAAGCCTTGCCGCCCAGGACGCGCTGCTACGAGCCGTGCGTTGCACGGTTCCCCCTCGGTATTCGCCGCTCTCGCGGATCCGCCAACATGAGTGGCCTTCTCCCGGCGTGAAACCGGCGGGCCACATTATGTTGCCGTTTTACATCAGCTTCCGCCTCCGTGTCACGCGAATATCAAGGTCGGTGATCTTCTTGCGCAAGGTATTGCGGTTAATGCCCAGCAGGTCGGCACATTTCGCCTGATTTCCGGCAGTTGCGTCGAGCGCGATCTCGATCAGCGGGATTTCGACTTCCTTGAGGATGCGCTGATAGAGGCCGGGCGGCGGCAGCGTCCCGCCGTGCAGGTCGAAATACCGCTTCAGATGCTTGCCCACGGAGGCGGAGAGCCGCTCCCCCTCACCTCCGGCGCGTAGCGGCTCCATGGAGGGTTGGTTACCCAATACGGCATCGACCTCCCCCCGCGCGATCTCCTCCTCCGTGCTGGTGACGACCAGACGCCGGATGGTGTTTTCGAGCTGCCGCACGTTACCCGGCCATGAGTAGGTGCGAATCACCTCCATGGCGTCGGGAGAGAAACGGCGCAGCGCGCCGGTGTCCCGCTCCCCCCGGCTCAGGAAGTGTTCCGCCAGCAACGGAATGTCGTCCACCCGCTCGCGCAGAGCGGGCACGTTGATCGTCACACCGCCGAGCCGGTAGTAGAGATCCTGCCTGAACGCTCCCGACTCCATGCGCTGCATCAGGTCCGCCTGGCTGGTCGCCATGATGCGGGGGGCGTTCTCGCCAAGACTGTCCAGCATCCGCACGATCCGCCCCTGCGCCTCGTCGTCATAGTCGGATACCTCGTCGAAGACGATGGAACCGCCGCGGGCGCGGGCGAGGATCGAGGCCGGCCCTTCCGGCGAGCCGAGTTCGGCGGCCCCGGCCACCACGAAGGGCAGCATCCGCCGGTCGGAGAAATCGTGGATGGCCCGGGCGATGAGCGACTTGCCCGTGCCCGATTCACCCGTGATGAGCACCGGCAGATCGGTATTCATCACGCGCGCCACCAGCCGGTAGAGCGCCTGCATCACCGCCGTCCGCCCGACCAGCGGAAGATCGTCGGACTGCTCCCGCTCCTCCGCCTTGCGGGCGGGGGCGCGCCGTTTCGTCTCCAGCGCCCGGGCGGCGCGTTTCATCAGATCCGGCAGGTCGAAGGGCTTCGGCAGATAGTCATACGCCTCCGCCTCCGCCGCCTGGATCGCCGTCATGATGGTGTTCTGGGCGGAGATGACGATGACCGGGAGGCCGGGACGCTCCTTTGAGATCTTCGGCAGCGCCTCCAGCCCGTCGCCGTCGGGCATGATGACATCGGAGATCACCAGATCACCCTTCCCCTCCTCCACCCAGCGCATCAGCGTCATGAGGGAGGATGTGGCGTGGACCTTGCAGCCCGCCCGCGTCAGCGCCTGCGTCAGGACTGTGCGGATCGTGCGGTCGTCGTCGGCGACAAGAACGGTACCATCCATGGGTTATTCATCCTCCGGGTGCTTCGGCGCGGTGGGGGGCGCGATGGGAAGCGAGATGCGAAATACGGTGCGACCGGGAACCGAATCGACGGCGATCCAGCCGTCATGATCGGAAACGATCTTTGAAACGAGCGCGAGACCAAGGCCGGTGCCGTTCTCCTTCCCGCTCACGAACGGCTCGAAGATGTCCTGCGCGATGGCGGGCGGCAGACCGGGACCGTCGTCGATGATCTCCACCTGCAAGGGCAGGCGGCGGGGCGTGCCATCTGCACGGCGGATCCGCAGCGCGGCGTCGTAGAAGGTGCGCAGCCTGATCCTGCCCGCGCGGCTGCCGGAGGCTTCGGCAGCGTTCTTCAGCAGGTTGAGAAACACCTGAAGAAGCTGGTCGCCATCGGCATAGGTATCGGGGAGCGAGGGGTCGTAATCCTCCTCGATCATCATATGCGCGGCATAGCCGACCAGCGCGGATTTCCGCGCGCGGTCCAGCAGGTCGTGGATATTGACGGCCTGAAGCTCCGGCGGGCGGAGGTTGCCGAACTGCTCCACCTGCTCCAGAAGCTTCACGATGCGCTTGCTTTCCTCCACGATCAGGTCCGTCAGTTCCTGATCCTCGGGCGAGAGGTTCATGGATAGAAGCTGCGCCGCGCCGGTGATGCCTGCGAGCGGGTTCTTGATCTCATGGGCCAGCATCTCCGACATCCCGATCGCCGATTTCGCCGCCGACTTCACCGATTGCGCACGACCCAGCCTGTCAGCCAGTTCACGGGGGGAGAGCAGCAGCAGAATGGCATCCGCCCCCGCTTCGGGCAGCGCGGAGAGGTAGAGCGTGGTCGAAACCGGTGCGCGCTCTCCCGTGCCGACATCGACGGTGTTCAGCGTCATCGCGACCTCCCCGCCCCGGACCCGGCGGAAGGCCTCCTCCATGGGCGCGTCGATGGAAACGCGCTCGAACAACGGCTGTCCGCGGCTGTTCCGGGCGGAGAGGTTCAGGAACTCCTCCGCCGCGGGGTTCATGTCGCAGATGCGGTCATCCTGATCGATGACCAGACCGGGAATGGGTAGTGCGGCCCAAAGGCCGGCGGGCGGGGAAATGGTCGATTCAGGTATCATGCGGCCTGCCTGCCCTGCTCCACAAAGGCGAGCCGCAGCAGCGCGGGAATGCGCCCTGCCTCCTCCGCCGTCAGGATTTCGCGGCGGAGGACAGCGGGGGCGCCGGCCTCGTCCAGATACCAGCCTAGATGCTTCCGCGCGACGCGCAGACCCAGTTCGGTGCCGTAGAACGACAGCATGGCCTCATGATGCTTCGCGACCAGATCGGCCAGCGCTGCCCCGCAGGGCACAACCGGTGCCGCCGTGCCGAAGCGCGCGGCAGCGATTTGCGCCAGCCGCCAGGGCCGCCCCTGCGCGCCCCGCCCGACCATCACGCCATCCGCCCCTGACAGCTTCAACGCCTCGGCAGCGGTCGCCGTATCCACGATATCGCCGTTCGCGATCACCGGGATCGAAACGGCCTCCTTCACGCGGCGGATGGCGGCCCAGTCCGCCTGCCCCTTGTAGAACTGGCATCGCGTCCGACCGTGGATGGTGATCATGCGGATGCCTGCGGCTTCCGCCCGCCGCGCAATGTCGGGTGCGTTCAGCAGCGCATCATCCCAACCGAGCCGGGTTTTCAGCGTCACCGGCACCTTCACCGCGCCGACCACCGCTTTGATCAGCCGGAGCGCATGATCCGGGTCGCGCATGAGCGCGGACCCCGACCAGCCGTTCACCACCCGCTTCGCCGGACAGCCCATGTTGATGTCGATGATCGCGGCGCCGCAATCCTCCACGTAGCGCGCGGCCTCCGCCATCCAGTAGGCATCCCGCCCCGCAAGCTGCACGGAAGTCACGCCGTCGCCGATCCCCAGTTCCGCCCGCGCCCTTGCCCGCGCGGAGGGTTTGGCCTGCACGACCTCCTGCGAAGCCACCATTTCGGATACCACCAGCCCCGCGCCGAACCCCTGAACGATTCGGCGGAACGGCAGGTCGGTGATCCCGGCGAGCGGCGCCAGAAAGACCGGAGGGTGGAGCGTCAGAGTCGCTACCTGAATCGTCAACTGCCTAATCCTTGTGCGTCAAGCTTGCAGGTATAGCGCGCCTTCCCGCTTTGCAATCGCACCCCGCCACGACCTTGGGGAGGGAGGTGCTGAATGCGGAATTATGCACAATTTTTAAGCTAACTGCCCGATCACGCCGCGCCGTTGCCACCCGACGGCCTTCACCGTAAGCAAAGAGGAGTGAATGGAGGCGTAACGTGCTGGCAAATGCGGCTGCAACAGGCGCTGGAGAAGATGTCGCGGCCTTGATCGTGGCGGCGGGTCGCGGCACCCGCGCAGGCGGTGAGATGCCGAAACAGTGGCAGCCTCTCGACGGTCGTCCGGTGCTTTCGCATACGGTGGAAGCGTTCAGGCGGGCGGGAATTGCGCGGATCGTGCTGGTCATTCACCGCGATGACATGGCGTTGGCCAAGACCCTGCTCCGCGATGGGGTAACCATGACGCCGGGCGGCGAGAGCCGTGACGCCTCCGTCCGGGCCGGGCTGGCGCTGCTGGCGGAGCGGCCGCCGCGCCATGTGCTGATCCATGACGGGGCGCGGCCGCTGGTTTCTCCTGACCTTGTCTCCCGGCTGATTGCCGCTCTGGAAAGCGGCGCGCGGGCTGCCGCGCCGGGCCTTGCCGTCACGGATGCGCTCTGGCGCGGGGTGGAGGGCCGGGTGGCGGAGGCAGTGCCGCGGGCAAGCCTTTACCGGGCGCAGACCCCCCAGGCATTCGACTTCGCCGCGATCCGTGCCGCCCACGACCGTCATCCGGGCGGCGCCGCCGATGATGTGGAGGTGGCGCGGGCCGCGGGCCTTGACGTGATGATCGTCGAAGGCGATGAGGACAATATCAAGATCACCCATCCGGGCGACTTCGCCCGTGCCGCGCGCCTTCTGGCGCAGAGGGAGACAGCAGGCGTGACACATCCCGCACCCTTTCCCGACATCCGAACCGGCAACGGCTACGATGTCCACCGCTTCCGCGACGGCGACGGCGTGGTCCTCTGCGGTATCCGCATTCCCTTCGATCAGGCGCTGGAAGGTCACTCCGATGCCGATGTGGCGATGCATGCGGTGACGGATGCGATCTACGGCGCGCTGGCGGAGGGCGATATCGGCCGCCACTTCCCCCCAACCGACCCGCAGTGGAAGGGCGCGGCCTCGGAAATCTTTCTTGCCCATGCCGCCGCCCTGGCGCGGGAGCGGGGATTCGCGCTTACCCATACGGACGTGACCATCGTCTGCGAGGCGCCGAAGATCGGCCCGCATGCCCCGCGGATGCAGGCGGAAATGGCCCGGATCATGGGGCTGGAGGCGGAGCGGGTCAGCATCAAGGCCACCACCTCGGAACGGCTGGGTTTCACCGGCCGGGGCGAAGGGATCGCGGCGCTCGCCACGGCAACGCTGGTGAAGGCATGAGCGCGGCGCGCCTCGTCGCCACCGGGTTCGGGCTGGGATACATTCCCTTGGCGCCGGGCACATGGGCCTCGCTTGCCGCCGTGGCGGTGGGGGTGCTGATCCACGGGTTGGGCAGCTTCCCGCTTCTGCTGCTGGCCACCCTTGCCGTTATCGCGGTGGCAAGGTGGTCCATCAGCGCCGCCTTGCCGGAGATGGGCGGCGGCGATCCGTCCGAGATCGTGATCGACGAGGTGGCGGGGCAATGGCTGGCCCTGCTCGCCCCCTCCTTCGGGTTCTGGATGATGGGGCTCGACAGCTGGCGCTTCCCCTACCCCGGCTGGCTGGGAGCGTTCCTTGCATTCCGGCTGTTCGATATCTGGAAGCCCTGGCTGATCGGGCGCGCGGACCGGCGGGGAGATGCATGGGGCGTGCTGCTGGACGACCTGCTCGCCGGGATCTTCGCGGGCATTCTGGTGATGATCCTCGCCGCGCTGGCGCACGGAGTTCTGATGCGATGAGCGGCGAAGACGCCATTCCCGCAGCGGCCGCCGGGCTTCTGGCGGCAGCACGCGCGCGGGGGGCGGTCGTAGCCACGGCGGAAAGCTGCACCGGCGGGTTGATCGGCGGCGCCATCACTGAAGTGCCCGGCTCCTCCGATATCTTCGACCGCGGCTTCATCACCTATTCCAACGCCGCCAAGGTGGAGATGCTGGGCATCCGTCCCGAAACGCTCGCCGCACATGGCGCTGTGTCGGAGGAGATTGCGGCGGAAATGGCGGAGGGCGCGCTTGCCCGCTCCAACGCCACCCTCGCCGTCTCCGTCACCGGCATCGCGGGACCGGGCGGAAGCGAGCACAAGCCGGAGGGGCGGGTCTGCTTCGGGTTGGCGGGCGATGGGGTCACGCGGACGCAAACCGTGGAATTCGGCGCGATCGGGCGTTCCAACGTGCGGCGCGCGACCGTGGAACACGCGCTTTCCCTCCTGATCGCCGCGCTTCGTTGACCCCCTTGCATTGCGCCTGCCCCCTCCCCGGACTATAGTCGCGGGGCGCTGCGCGCGGCTTGCCAGAAAGAGATCGGAAGACCGTGAACGATACCCCTGAATTGCCCGAGGACGAGGAAAACGGCCCCGACCGCCCGTCCTACGCCGGCCCGACCGTCTCCATCGCGGAGGAGATGAAATCCTCCTACCTCGACTATGCGATGAGCGTGATCGTCGCGCGCGCGATCCCCGATCTGCGCGACGGGCTGAAGCCCGTGCACCGGCGGATCCTCTACGCGATGCACGAAACCGGCAACACCCACGACAAGCCCTACCGCAAGTCCGCCCGCCCCGTGGGCGACGTGATGGGGAAATACCACCCCCATGGCGACAGCGCGATCTATGACGCGCTCGTCCGTCTGGCGCAGCCCTTCTCCATGTCGCTGCCGCTGCTGGACGGTCAGGGCAACTTCGGCTCCATGGACGGGGATTCTGCCGCCGCCATGCGCTATACCGAAGTCAGGATGGACAAGCCGGCCGCCTTCCTCCTTGCCGATATCGACAAGGAGACAGTGGACTTTCAGGACAACTACGACGGCAAGGACCGGGAGCCGGTGGTGCTGCCGGCGCGCTTCCCGAACATGCTGGTCAACGGCGCGGGCGGTATCGCGGTCGGCATGGCGACCAACATTCCGCCGCACAACCTTGGCGAAGTGATCGACGCGACTCTGGCGCTGATCGAGGAACCAGACCTCTCCACCGAACGGCTGATGGAATACATCCCCGCCCCCGACTTTCCGACGGGCGGCGTGATCCTCGGGCGGTCCGGCGCGCGCAAGGCCTATCTGGAGGGCCGCGGATCGGTCATCATCCGGGCCAAGACGCGGGTGGAGGAAATCCGCAAGGACCGCTACGCCATCGTGGTGGACGAGATCCCCTATCAGGTCAACAAGGCCACGATGATCGAGCGGATCGCCGAAATGGCCCGCGAGAAGCGCATCGAAGGCATCGCCCACGTGCAGGACGAAAGCGACCGCATCGGTGTGCGCGTCGTCGTCGAACTGAAGCGCGACGCGACGCCTGAGGTGGTGCTGAACCAGCTCTTCCGTTTCACGCCGATGCAGGTGTCCTTCGGGTGCAACATGCTCGCGCTGAACGGCGGGCGGCCGGAACAACTGGCGCTGCGCGACTTCCTGACCGCCTTCCTCTCCTTCCGGGAGGAGGTCGTCGCCCGGCGCACCGCCTTTGAACTCCGCAAGGCGCGGGAGCGGAGCCACCTGCTCTGCGGTCTGGCCGTCGCCGTCTCCAACGTCGATGAGGTGGTGGCCACGATCCGGTCCTCCGCCGATCCGGCAGAGGCGCGGGAGCGGCTGATGTCGCGCCGCTGGCCCGCCATGGACATCGCCGAATACATCCGCCTGATCGACGATCCGAGCCATACGATCAACGACGACGGAACCTACAACCTGTCGGAGCTTCAGGCTCGCGCGATCCTCGACCTCCGCCTTCAGCGCCTCACCGCGATGGGGGTGAAGGAGATCACCGACGAGCTGCAGGAACTGGCCGCGAAGATCCGCGACTATCTCGACATCCTGCGCTCGCGGGAGCGGATCATGTCCATCATCTCCACCGAACTGCGCGAGGTGCGCGACGCCTTTGCGGTTCCCCGCCGCACGGAGATCGCCGACTGGTCCGGCGACATGGAGGACGAGGATCTGATCGAACGGGAGGACATGGTCGTGACCGTGACCTCCGGCGGCTACATCAAGCGCACCCCCCTGGCGGAATTCCGTTCCCAGCGGCGGGGCGGCAAGGGCCTGTCCTCCATGTCCACCAAGGAGGACGATGTGGTGACGACGCTCTTCGTCGCCAACACCCATACGCAGCTGCTGTTCTTCACCACCGACGGCATGGTCTACAAGCTCAAGACATGGCGCCTGCCGCTGGCGGGCCGCAATGCCCGCGGCAAGGCCATCGTCAACATCTTGCCGATCGGGGCCGGTGTCTCCATCGCCGCGATCATGGCCATCGACGAGCCGGAGGTGGAATGGGATATGCTGCAGATCGTCTTCGCCACCTCCGACGGTGACGTGCGGCGCAACGCCCTTTCCGATTTCACCAACGTGAAGTCGAACGGCAAGATCGCGATGAAGTTGCCCGAGGGCGTCAGCCTCGTCGGTGTCCGTATCGCCAACGAGCAGGACGACATGATGCTCGTCACCGCGCTCGGGCGGGCGATCCGCTTCCCGACGACGGATGTGCGCGTGTTCAAGGGCCGCGATTCCACCGGCGTGCGCGGCATCCGTCTGGCGGAGGAGGACGAGGTCGTCTCCATGTCCGTCATCCGGCATTTCGAGGCATCGCCGGAGGAGCGCACCGCCTACCTCAAGCAGCGCCGCCTCGTCGCGGGGGCGACGGAGGAGGTGGAGGCCGACGAGGATGAGGACGCCGTGGAGGGGGGGCAGCTCTCCACCGAACGTTATGCGGAGATGTCCGCCATCGAGGACCTGATCCTGACGGTCACGGCCTCCGGCACCGGCAAGCTCTCCTCCTCCCACGACTATCCGGTGCGCGGACGGGGCGGCCAGGGTGTCATGGCGATGGACAAGGGCATGCGCGGCGGGCGGCTCGTCGCCTCCTTCCCCGTCGCGATCGAGGATCAGATCATGCTGGCCACCTCCACTGGCCAGTCGATCCGCTGCCCGGTCGATGGCATTTCCTTCCGCTCGCGCAGCGCCGGGGGCGTGCGCATCTTCGATACGGGCGGGGATGAGCAGGTCGTCTCCGTCGCCCGGATCGCCGAACAGGCGGAAGACGGCGAGGAATGAGCGAAGGGGCTGGCGAAATGCCGGCCCTTTTCATTTGACGGCGGCGGCACGTAGGGTGCGGGAAGCGGTCGGGTCGCGATGTATGCCGGGCGGAAATATGTCAACAGTATCGACCTTTGCGCGCTGCGGCCGCTTCGTGACGGGTTTCGCGCGGGACTCCAGACCCGTCGCGGCTGCCTGAAGAAGCTCCCCTGCGCTTCGGATAGGGATTGCCCCCTCCACAGGTCATAATATGCGGGATACCGCTGCCAGAAGGCGGCGAAACCGCCCGACCGGCAGAAGTCATTTCCTGATGCGGTCGGCGCGCGCCGGTCTTGCCGCTGTCTCGGCCCTTCCCAAATGCGCTTTACGGGATTAAGTGCGGCGCATGACCGAAAAGCTCCATATCATCGGCGGCGGCATGGCCGGATCGGAAGCCGCCTGGCAGGCGGCCGAGGCCGGGGTTCCCGTCGTCCTGCACGAAATGCGCCCCCAGGTGGGCACCTTCGCCCATCGCACCGGCGACTTCGCCGAGATGGTCTGTTCCAACTCGTTCCGCTCGGATGACGACGAGCAGAACGCCGTGGGCCTGCTGCACTGGGAGATGCGGGCGGCGGGCGGGCTCATCATGACCACCGCCGACCGGCACTCCCTGCCTGCGGGTGGCGCGCTGGCGGTGGACAGGGATGCCTTCTCCGCCGATGTGACGGCGCGGCTCCGCGCCCATCCGCTGATCGAAACGGTTGCCGGAGAGATCACCGAGCTGCCGCGGGAAGGCCACTGGATCATCGCGACCGGCCCGCTCACCTCCGGCGCACTGGCCGAGGCCATCCGGGCGGAAACGGGGGCGGACGCGCTTGCCTTCTTCGACGCCATCGCCCCCATCGTCTATGCCGAGACGATCGACATGCACATGGCATGGCGCCAGTCCCGCTACGACAAGGGCGAGACGGAGGAGGAGCGGACCGCCTATATCAACTGTCCCATGACGCGGGAGCAGTATGAGACCTTCATCGACGCCCTGATCGCCGCCGACAAGACGGAGTTCCGGGAGGGGGAGACAGCGAAATATTTCGACGGCTGTCTGCCCATCGAGGTGATGGCCGAACGCGGACGGGAGACGCTGCGCTTCGGCCCGATGAAACCCGTGGGCCTGACCAACGCCCATGATCCCGCCGTGAAGCCCTATGCCGTGGTGCAGCTCCGCCGAGACAACGCGCTCGGCACGCTCTACAATATCGTGGGTTTCCAGACGAAGATGAAATACGCCGCGCAGACGGAGGTGTTCCGCCTGATCCCCGGCCTTCAGGACGCGCGCTTCGCCCGGCTGGGCGGTATTCATCGCAATACCTTCCTGAACTCACCCACCCTGCTCGATCCGCGGATGCGTTTGCTCTCGCGGCCCAATATCCGCTTTGCGGGTCAGGTGACGGGGGTGGAGGGCTATGTGGAATCCGCCGCCATGGGGCTGGTCGCCGGACGCCTCGCCGCGGCAGAGCTTCTGGGCCGCAACGTGCCGCCGCCGCCGCGGGAAACCGCAATGGGCGCGCTCATCGCCCATATCACCGGCGATGCGGAGGCCGCGACCTTTCAGCCGATGAATGTGAACTTCGGCCTGTTCCCGCCCATCGACGCAAAGGGTGGCCGGCGCGGGCGGAAGGACCGCTACAAAGCCTATACCGACCGGGCGAAGGAGGCCTTCTCGCACTGGCTTCAGGAGGCCTCCTCCGTGTCAGCCCATGCCGGAACCGCTGTCTGATCGGGGGGCTCCGGGGGGCGCTGCCCCTCGGGCCGGGGGGATCGGGGGGAGTGCGCTCCCCCCGACACGCCGCACCCGGTTCGCGCCCTCGCCCACGGGGCTGCTCCACCTCGGGCATGCCTTCTCCGCGCTGACGGCCAGCGCCCGTGCGACCCCGGGGCAGTTCCTGCTCAGGATCGAGGATATCGACACCGCCCGCTCCCGCCCCGACTACGAAACGGCCCTGAAGGAAGACCTGCACTGGCTGGGCCTTTCCTGGCCGGAACCGACGCTCCGGCAATCGGAGCGACGCGACGCCTATGACACCGCCCTTGCCCGGCTGGCAGAGATGGATCTTCTCTATCCCTGCCGCTGCACGCGGGCCGACATCCGCGCGGCCCTGTCCGCCCCGCAGGAGGGCATGCCGCTGATCGGGCCGGACGGTCCTGTTTATCCCGGCACCTGCCGGGGGCGCACGATCGCCGAGGCCGGGCCGGGAGACGCCATCCGCCTCGACATGCAGCGGGCCGTGACGCTGATCCCGCCCGGCACCGGTTTTCTGGAAACCGGCCCGGAGCATCCCGGCCTGCATCTGCTGGACGCCGAGACGATGCTTCGCACTATCGGCGACATCGTACTGGCACGGGGAGATATCGGCGTGGCCTATCACCTCGCCGTCGTGGTGGACGATGCGTTTCAGCAGATCACCGAGGTCGTGCGCGGAGAGGATCTGTTCGAGGCGACCTTCATTCACCGCCTGCTGCAACTGCTGCTGGACCTGCCCACGCCCGACTACCACCACCACCGCCTCATCCGCGATGAAAACGGCAAACGGCTCGCCAAGCGGGACGATGACCGCGCGATCCGCCATTATCGGGCGGCGGGTGCTACGCCGGACAACATCCGGGCGATGCTGGAGAAGTGAATCTCAGCCTTCGGGCTGCATCAGCTCCACTTCGTCGCCCTTCCGGACAGCGGTGTAGAAGCAGCTCCGCCGGTTGGTGTGGCAGGCCGGTCCCGTCTGTTCGATGAGCACGAGCACGCAATCCCTGTCGCAGTCGAAACGGAAATCGACCAGCTTCTGCACGTGGCCGGACGTCGCGCCCTTGATCCACAACTCCTGCCGGGAGCGTGACCAGTAGGTCACCTCCCCGGTTGCCAGCGTCCGCTCCACCGCAGCCTGCGTCATCCACGCGACCATCAGCACCTCGCCCGTGCGATGGTCCTGCGCCACGGCGGGGATGAGGCCGCGGTCGTCGTAGCGAAGGGTCGAGGGGTCGAACATGACAGGCTCCTGTTCATCGGGCATCGCGCCGCATATATGGGGTGGAAGCGAAAGAGGAAACCCGTGGACGATCTCGTCAGGCTCTACTCCGCGCGGCTGCTGGCACTGGCTGCCGACATTCCACTCACCGGACGGCTTGCCGCCCCGGAGGCAAGCGTCATGCGCCGGTCCCCGCTCTGCGGCTCGCAGGTGACGGTTGACGTCACGACAAAGGACGGCAGGATCGCGGCGTTCCGGCAGGACGTCCGGGCATGTGCGCTGAGTCAGGCTGCGGCATCCGTGGTGGGTCAGGTCATCCTCGGGCGGTCCGAACCCGAGGTCCGCCGCGCCCGCGATGAGCTTCGCGCGATGCTTGCCGCCGGCGGGCCGATCCCGGCGGCGCCCTTTGAGGGGCTGGAGGCGCTGATGGCGGCGCGCGACTTTCCCAATCGCCATGCCTCCATTCTGCTGTCGCTCGACGCGACCGTCGCAGCGCTTGAGGAAATCGCCGCGAAAACCTGATCCCGCAGACGAAAAAGACGCCGCACATCCCTGCGGATGGCGGCGCCAGTGGCACGTCTGCGGTGGGACAGGGCCGCAGGCGGCAGGCAGACTCAGAGCAGGATCGGCAGGTGAAGCAGCACGACGAACAGCAGCGTGATCGCCGCCATGCCAAGCATATCTTCCACCAGCGTATCGGCGTGACGGGAAACGACGGACTTCAGTTGGGTCAGCATCTTGAACCTCCGTTGCGTTCTCTATTTGTTCCTGATTCTATGCATTCTGTAAAGAACTTTTTAGGAACATTCTGTCAGCCTGTGGGATTCGCCCTCTGACCTGCTGCTGAAAAAGCTCTGAAGTATGGGCCGATGCGCTGTGTAAATCAGGAAATCTGACCCCCGACTGACCCGACATATGCAGATTTCCGCGCGGATTTTTCGGATTGCGACCCAGTTCCGCTCTGGCGCGGAACTGGAGACCTCTTTCAGTAGCCTGTTAACCGATGCGCCCCAGACGGATGGAGCGGTCCTTCTCCATCAGCCACAGCAGCAGGCGCGCGGCCTCTCCCCGCGGCGAGATCAGTTCTGGATCCATCGTGAGGAGTGCGCGCGCATCCGATTGGGCCAGAGCCATCAGCGCGCCCTGCCGCTCCAGGTCGGCAACGCGGAACTTCGGCAGGCCGGATTGCGCCGTTCCGATGACATCGCCCGCGCCACGGATCGCCAGATCCTCCTCCGCAATGCGGAAGCCGTCCTCCGTATCGCGGAGCAGCTTCAGCCGCCGTTCCGCCGTCTCTCCCAGCGGCGGTTGATAAAGCAGCAGGCAGGTGGAGACAGCGGCCCCGCGCCCGACCCTGCCGCGAAGCTGATGAAGCTGCGCGAGGCCGAAGGTTTCCGCCCGTTCGATCACCATGATCGACGCGTTGGGCACGTTCACGCCGACCTCGATCACCGTGGTCGCGACAAGGATACGCGCCTCCCCCCCGGCAAAGCGGGCCATGGCGGCGTCCTTCTCCGCCGGGGGAAGCTGGCCGTGGACCAGCGCGACGTGCTCCCCGAACAGGGCGCGCAGTTCCCTGAACCGCTCCGTTGCGGCGGTAAGGTCGGATGTCTCGCTTTCCTCCACCAATGGGCAGACCCAGTAGGCCTGCCTGCCTTCATGGAGCGCGCGGCCCAGATGGGCGATGACCTCCTCCCGCCGCGCGGCGGACACCAGCGCGGTGCGGACGGGCGTCCGGCCCGGCGGCTTTTCGTCCAGCACCGAAAGGTCCATGTCGCCGTATTGCGCGAGCGCGAGGCTCCGCGGGATCGGCGTGGCCGTCATCACCAGCACATCGACCGCCTGCCCCTTGGCCCCCAGTTCCATCCGCTGCGCGACGCCGAAGCGATGCTGCTCATCCACGACCGCGAGCCGCAGATCATGGAAAACCACATCCTGCTGAAAGACCGCATGGGTGCCGACAAGGATCCGCGTCTCCCCGGAGGCAAGCCGGGCGAGCTTGGCGGCGCGCTCCGCCCCCTTGTCGCGCCCGGTCAGCAACTCCAGCGCTATTCCCGCGCTCTCCGCCAGCGGGCGAAGGCTGTCGAGATGCTGGCGCGCGAGGATCTCCGTCGGCGCCATGAGCACACCCTGCCCGCCTGCCTCCACCGCTATGGTGAGGGCGAGGAAAGCCACCAGCGTCTTGCCGGAGCCGACATCACCCTGCAGCAGCCGGCTCATCCGTTGGGGAAGCGCCATGTCGGCGGCGATCTCCGTCACCGCCCGTCTCTGCGCCCCCGTGGGTTGATAGGGCAGCGCGGAGAGGACGCGCCCTTGCAGAACGCCGTTTCCGGTCGTCTCCCGCCCCCGCTGCCGCCGCGCCCGCGCACGGGACAGGGCAAGCGTCAACTGATGCGCGAAGAATTCGTCATAGGCGAGCCGGCGCCGCGCGGGATGGTTGGGCGAAACGGCATCCGGCCGGTCCGGGGCATGGGCCGCGCTCAGCGCTTCCCGCCAGGAGGGCCAGCCTTCGCGGGCACACAGCGCGGGGTCGATCCATTCCGGCAGATCGGGCGCACGGGCGAGCGCACCTTCCGCCGCGCGGAAGACAGTCCGCTGCCCCAACCCCGCCGTCAGCGGATAGACCGGCTCGAACTCCGGCAGGCGCTGCGCCTCCTCCGGCATCAGGATGTGGTCGGGGTGGACCATCTGGGCCATGCCGTCGAACAGTTCGACCCGGCCCGACACGATGCGGCGCGCGCCGACCGGCAACTGCCGCTGGAGATAATCGCCCTTGGCGTGAAAGAAGACGAGCTGGAACTCCACCGCCGCGTCCCGCACCGTCACCCGATGCGGGCGGCCGCGGGCGACAGGCGCGCTGTGCCCCAGCACCTCCACCTCTGCCGTGACGACACCGGGCAGTTGCGCGTCCCGGATCGTCTCGCGCCGCCGCCGGTCGATGACCGAATGCGGCAGCGTGAACAGCAGGTCACGGGGGCGCTCCACCGCCAGCCCCGCGAAATGCTTCGCCGTCTTCGGGCCGACGCCCTCCAGCGTGTCGAGTTGGGCGAAGAGCGGCAGCAGGAGGGACGGACGATCCGCCATCACGCCCCGCCGATGAGGTCGAGCCAGCCGTCCTCGTCGATCACCCGGATGCCGAGTTCCGCGGCCTTCGTGGCCTTTGACCCTGCGCCCGGCCCCGCCACCAGCAGGTCGGTTTTGGCAGAGACGGAGCCCGCGACCTTGGCACCCAGCGATTCCGCCCGCGCCTTGGCCTCCGCCCGGGTCATCTTCTCCAGCGAGCCGGTGAAGACGACCGTCAGACCGACGACCGGGCTTTCCGTGGCGCGGCTTTCGGGGGGCACGATCTCGCGCAGCTGCGCGACGAGATCGTCCACTGCCGCCCGCTCATGCCCACCCTCCGCCAGCGTCGTGACGACGGAGGTGGCAAGCGTCGTCCCCACCCCGTCGATGGAGAGGAGTTCTTGCCAGGCCGCCTCCGCCTCCGGGGGGACACTCTCCCGCGCGGCCGCACGCGCCCGCGAGATCTGGGCGCGACGCCCCGCCTGCGCGGCGGCGGCACGCTCCTCCGCCTCGGCCTCATCGGCCGCGATGCTTGCGATGGCGGCCGGCTGCGCGGCATCTATCGCGGCGCGCAGCGCGGGCCAGCCGTGATAGTGGTGGGCAAGATCCTTTGCCGCCACCTCCCCCAGATGCCGGATGCCCAGAGCGAACAGAAACCGCTCGAACGGGATCACCCGCCGTTCGTCGATGGCTGCGAACAGCTTCTCCGCACTGCGCTTTCCGAAGCCGTCGCGATTGGCGAGCTTGGCGATCTGGGCCTTGTCACGCGCCTCCAGCGTGAAGATGTCGGCAGGGGTCTTTACCGGCAACATGCCGTCGGCAAAGAACATCTCGATCTGCTTAACGCCCAGCCCCTCTATGTCGAAAGCGCCCCGGCTGACGAAATGCTTCAGCTTTTCCGTCGCCTGCGCGGGGCAGATCAGCCCGCCCGTGCAGCGGCGCACCGAATCCCCCGGCTCGCGGATGGCGGGGCTGCCGCATTGCGGGCAGGTTTCCGGGAAGCGATAGGGTTCCGTGCCTTCCGGGCGGCGGGCAAGGTCCACGTCCGCCACCTTGGGGATCACGTCGCCCGCGCGATAGACCTGCACCGTATCGCCGATGCGGATGTCCTTGCCGTCCCGGATCGGGTTGCCCGCGGAATCCAGTCCGGCGATGTAATCCTCGTTGTGCAGCGTGGCATTGGAGACGACGACGCCGCCCACCGTCACCGGCGTCAGCCGCGCGACGGGGGAAAGAGCGCCCGTTCGTCCCACCTGGATGTCGATGGCTTCCAGCATCGTCCAGGCAAGCTCCGCCGGGAACTTGTGTGCCAGCGCCCACCGGGGCGTGGTGGACCGGAAACCAAGGCGCCGCTGGTAGTCCAGATCGTTGACCTTATAGACCACCCCGTCGATGTCATATCCGAGCCGCGCCCGGTTTTCCTCTATGTCCCGGTAGGTGGCCAGCATCTCCTGCGGCCCGTTGCACAGGCGGGTGAGCGGGTTGGTCTGAAAGCCAAGCGCCGCGATCCGGGCGATGGCGTCGAACTGTGTGGCGGCCAGCGGCTCGCTCACCAAGCCCCAGGCATAGGCAAAGAACCGGAGCGGGCGGGAGCGTGTGATCGTTGCGTCAAGCTGGCGGAGCGATCCGGCGGCCGCGTTGCGCGGGTTGGCAAAGACGCGATCCCCCGCCGCCGCCTGCCGCTCGTTCAGCGCGGCGAAATCGGCGTGGCTCATATAGACCTCACCCCGGATCTCCAGCACCTCCGGCGCACCGGTCAATGTGCGGGGAATATCTGCGACCGTCATCGCGTTCTGGGTGACATTCTCGCCCACCGCGCCGTCGCCGCGCGTCGCGGCCTGAACCAGAACGCCGTTTTCATAGCGGAGCGACAGCGACAGCCCGTCGATCTTCGGCTCCGCCGTGTAAAGCAGCGGTGCGCCAGAGGCCAGGCCGAGATACCGCCGCACCCGTTCGTCGAAATCGCGTAGCTCGCTGTCCGAAAAGGCATTCTCAAGGGACAGCATGCGGATTTCGTGACGGACCTTGGAGAAACCCTCCGCCAGCGCACCGCCGACCTGTTCGGAGGGGCTGTCGGGCCGCTTGAGGTCGGGAAAATGGTCCTCGATATCCGCGTTGCGCCGCTTCAGCGCGTCGTATTCAGCATCGCTGATCTCGGGCGCGTCCTCCGTATGGTAGGCACGGTTGGCGCGGGCGAGCGCATCGGACAGCGACGCCAGCTCCTGCGCGGCCTCTCCGGGGGTCAGTGTCTCGACGGGTTTGAAATCGGGCATGTGAGTATCCGTCACGATCGGGCCGGGCCGCCCCTGTCAGGTTGGCCCTGAATAGGACGCGGGGCATCGCGCGTCCAGCATCACCAGAGGCCGGTCATGCTGCGCAGCACCAAGGCGCCGCGGCGGGTGAATTCCGCTGGCACGGGCAGCCCCGTCCAGACCTTTTCCGGCGCGTGGAGCGCCGCGCGGAGCGTCGGGCCCGCCTGCCACGCGGCGAGCATTGCGGGTGCGGCGGCACGGGGCACAGTCGCACGCCCCTGACGCGCCCGGGCCAGAGCCTCCATGCCCCGCCGGGCAAGGTCCACGGGCTCGCTGTCGGCAGGAAGCGGATACCGCCCCCGCGCCACGAGCACCGGCACCGCCCGAAGCCATGACGCGATCCCCGAGGCAAGCGCCAGATCACGGATCGCCGGCTCGCTCGCCGCATCGGCGCCCAAAGCCCTCGCAGCCTCCATCATGAGATTGCCGGAGGTGGCATCGAGATAGGCGACGAGCGCCGGGGTATCGGCGAAAGGCTCCTGCCAGACATCCCAGAACCGCGCCTCCGCCATGGCGCGGAGCGCCCCTGTGTCCAGTCCGCGCTCCTGGATGAGCGTGGAGAGCGGGCCTGCAACCTCATGCGCCTGGTGCGTCTTGCCCGCGGCGATGGCGTCCAGCGTATCGACCCACCATTGAAGGCGCATCTCCGCGATCATCGGCTCCCGGCTGGCCCAAGGGGCGCGGGCGATCTCCAGATTATAGGCGTAGAGCGGCCAGAGCCTGTCACGCGCCGCCGGGCTGGCCGACATGGTGGCCAGAAACCTGTCCGGGTCGCCCTTCTCCACCAGTCTCGCGCAGGCGTCGAGGCTCATGCCACCGTCTCCGCCACGCCGAGGATACCGTCCACGTTCAGATGTGCCTCCATGTGATCGGCGAGGTCGTTCAACACGCGCTCCACCTCTCCTCCGTAACTCAGCCCGCTGGTCAGGCCCCGCTGGGCAAGCCAGGCGCGGCGGAACCCGTCGGCGGCGAACAGACCGTGGAGATAGGTTCCGGCGATCCGCCCATCCGCGGAGCGTGCGCCCTCGTCCCGCCCGCCGGGCCGCACGAAGGGGCGCATGCGATCCGGCCCCTCGGTCCGGCCTGCGTGGATCTCATAACCGGAGAGACGCTGCCCGGTCAGGTCATCCCGCGCCTCCATCCGGGCAAGCCGCTTCTCCGGGGCCATCACCGTCTCCACATCCAGAAGGCCAAGCCCCTCCGATACACCCGGCTCGCCGTCAATGCCGTCTGGATCGGCGACCTGCCTGCCCAGCATCTGATACCCGCCGCAAATCCCCAGCACCGCGCCGCCCCGTCGTACATGGGCTTGGATGTCGATGTCCCAGCCCTGCGCGCGCAGGAAGGCAAGGTCGCCGCGCGTCGATTTGGTTCCCGGCAGCAGCACGAGATCTGCATCCCCCGGCAAGGCGCGCCCGGGCGGCACGATGTCAAGCCGGATGGACGGCTCAAGCTTCAGCGGATCGAGATCGTCGAAATTCGCGATACGCGAAAGCGCGGGGCAGACGATGCGGAATGTGCCCTGAAGCCCACCGGGCGCAAGGTCAAGACTGTCCTCGGCGGGCAATCTCGCGGCACCGGCGAACCAGGGCAGAACGCCGTAGCCCTGCCAGCCCGTCCGCTCCGCAACCAGGGAATACCCGTCGTCGAACAGCCGCGGATCACCGCGGAAGCGATTGACCAGAAAGCCGCGAATCATCGCGCGGTCGGCGGGGTCCAGAATTTCCGCGGTGCCAACGAGCTGGGCGATGACGCCCCCCCGGTCGATGTCTCCTGCGAGGATGACCGGAACGCCAGCCGCACGGGCAAAGCCCATATTCGCGATATCGCGCGCCCGG
The DNA here is from genome assembly GCF_032102465.1 of Haematobacter sp. Lineage (NCBI taxonomy): Bacteria > Pseudomonadati > Pseudomonadota > Alphaproteobacteria > Rhodobacterales > Paracoccaceae > Haematobacter > Haematobacter sp. The sequence goes on from NZ_DAMDHB010000001.1 coordinate 49,767, forward strand.
AGGTTTACCTCCGCCGGACTGCCGGCCCCCTCCACGACGATCAGATCGGCGTCACGCGACAGGCGCTGAAAACTTTCGAGAACGGCGGGCAGCAACGTCCCCTTCATGGCTCCGTAGCCGGCAGCGGGGAGTGTCGCGCGCGCCTGTCCCTGCACCACCACCTGGGCACGGCGATCCGTTTCGGGCTTCAGGAGAACGGGATTCATGTCGCAGACAGGCTCCCGCCCGGCCGCCAGCGCCTGCAGAGCCTGCGCGCGACCGATTTCGCCGCCATCGCGTGTCACGGCGGCGTTGTTGGACATGTTCTGCGGCTTGAAAGGCGCGACTGAAAGCCCGCGCCGAAGCGCCGCGCGGCATAGCCCTGCCACGAGAAGGGACTTCCCCACGTTGGAACCGGTTCCCTGGATCATCAAGGCGCGCGTCATGCCCCGCTCTCTACGCAATACCGCAGCGGAAGGCGAGGCCGGGCGCAAAAGGAACTAGGGAAAATGGTGCGGGGCGCGCTATCCTTCCCTGCAGATCGCGGAGGCGCCATGTTCCAGCCGACCGAATTTCTCTCAGGCCTTCTGTCCACCCTGCTCGACCGCTCGCAGAGCGCCGATGCGCGCGTCGTGCGCCGTCCGATCCGGGAGCTTTGCGGCGCGCTGATGTCGAGCCGGGGCGAGGTCTCCGGGGTCCGGCTGGCCAAGGAGGTGCTCGCCCGCTACCGCATCATGACGGAGACCGAGCGGCTCGACTTCTTCCGCTGGCTGACGGAGGACATGGATCTCGACACGACGGTGCTGGCGCAGGCGGTCGCGGCTTATGGCCGCGAGCCGACGCCGGCCACACTCGCTGCTGTCACCCATGCCGCGGAACCCCGGCGACGGGAGTTGCTCCGCAGGATCAATCAGGCGCCCGATGCCACGAACGCGCTGGTGAAGATGCGGCTCGACCTGCTGACCCTGACAACCGCCGCGCCAGAGATCGCCCGCGCCGATCTGGACTTCGTGAAACTCTTCGAGACATGGTTCAATCGCGGGTTTCTCGTCCTCCGCCCGATCAACTGGCGCAGCCCCGCGAATGTGCTGGAAAAGATCATCGACTATGAGGCGGTCCATGCGATCCACGGCTGGGGCGATCTCCGCCGCAGGCTGGAACCGCCCGACCGGCGCTGCTTCGCCTTCTTCCACCCCGCCATGCCGGAGGAGCCGCTGATCTTCGTCGAAGTGGCGCTGGCGGCGGGAATCCCTGGCTCCATCCAGGCGCTTCTCTCCGCCGACCGCGCGCCGATGGATCCGGCACAGGCCAACACGGCCGTCTTCTATTCCATCTCCAACTGTCAGCAGGGGCTTCGCGGGATTTCCTTCGGCAACTCGCTCATCAAGCAGGTGGTGGAGGAGTTGAGCCACGAACTGCCCCATCTTCAGCATTTCGTCACCCTCTCTCCCATCCCCGGCCTTGCCCGCTGGCTCCGCGACAGGCCGGAAGCCGCAGCGGCACTGGAAGCGGCGGAGGCGGGAGACCTTGCCGCTCTGGCAGAGGCGGGCGACGATCTTCGACATTTCGCCGCGGTCTATCTGCTGGAGGCGCGGCGTGCCGACGGATTGCCGCTGGACCCGGTCGCCCGGTTCCATCTGGGCAACGGAGCACTGGTGCATGACGTGCATGCGCTGGCAGATACCGCGCGGAACGGTCTCGCCCAGTCCTGCGGGGTGATGGTCAACTATCTTTACGAACGCGACACGGTGGAGGAGAACCACGAAAGTTTTGCCTCTCGCCGCGTCGTCGTCGCGTCCAAGCCAATGCGCGCCCTGCTCAAGCCGAAGCGGCGGTGACCGCCGTCAGCCGAACAACTCGTGGCACAGCTCCAGCGCTTCCACCAGCGCATCGACCTCCGCCTCCGTGTTGTAAAGCCCGAAGGAGGCGCGGCAGGTCGCCGTCAGCCCGAGATGGGACATCAACGGCTGCGCGCAATGATGGCCGGCTCTGACGGCGACGCCTTTCTTGTCCAGCACGGTGGAAATGTCATGGGGATGAGCACCGCCGGAAAGCGTGAACGAGAAGATCGCCCCCTTGTCCGGCGCTTCCCCCTGCACCTGCAACCAGTTGAGACCGGAGAGCCGCTGGCGCGCATAGTCGCGCAAGGCCCGCTCATGCGCCGCGACATTCTCCATGCCGAGGTCCATCAGATAATCGAGCGCCACACCCAAACCGATCTGCTGGACGATACCGGGCGTTCCGGCCTCGAACTTCATCGGTGGATCGGCATAGGTCACGGCATCCTGCGTGACGGTGCGGATCATGTCCCCACCGCCGAGGAAGGGCCGCATCTCGGCCATCCTCTCGCGACGCATGAAGATTGCGCCAGAACCGCTTGGCCCGTATAGCTTATGCCCGGTTATGGCGTAAAAATCGCAGCCCATCTCGTCAACGTCCACCGGCCCGTGAACGGCCGCCTGCGACCCATCGACGAGCACCGGCACGCCCTTGGCACGCGCGGCGGAACAGATGGCCCCCACATCCACACGCGTCCCAAGGACATTGGACATCTGCGTCACCGCGACCAGACGCGTGCGCGGACCGATCGCCGCGATTACCTTCTGGGGGTCGAGCGAGCCGTCTGCCTCGGGCGCAATCCATTTCAGCACCACCCCCTGACGCTCCCGCAGGAAGTGCCACGGGACGATATTGGCATGGTGCTCCATGACCGTCAGGACGATCTCATCCCCGGCTTCCAGCCGTGGCGCGGCCCAGGCGTAGGAGACGAGGTTTATCCCCTCCGTCGTCCCGGAGGTAAAGACGATCTCCTCCTCCGACGGGGCGTTCAGAAAACGGGCGATCTTGCCCCGCACCGCCTCATAATGGTCGGTGGCAAGGTTGGAGAGGTAGTGCAAACCCCGATGGACATTGGCATATTCGTGGGAATAGGCGCGGGTCACCGCATCGATCACCACCTGCGGCTTCTGCGCAGAGGCACCGTTATCGAGATAGACCAGCGGCTTCCCGTTCACCTCCCGCGAGAGGATGGGAAAGTCGCGGCGGATTTTTTCGACATCGTACATGTCAGCCTCCAGCCGGGGTCAGCCCGGGCGGCATCGTGGCAAGGCTGCCAAACAGCAGGGCAAGAACCGAAGCCACGCAGAACACGGCAAAGATCACCCCCAGAAACACCCGCATCCGGCTGCGGAAGCCATGCAACTCCGTGACGAAGTTGGTCAGCAACCAGAAGAACAGGATGACGGCGGCGAAACCGGCGACCTCGCCCAGAACGGGAAGGGCGAAATAGAGAAGAAGCTGCGCGCATTGCGCAATGACCATCACCCCCTGCAGAACGGAGACGCCAAGCAGCGTATCGGCAAACCGTGCCGTTCCCCCGAACGCGCGCCCGAAAAGCTGCACCGCCCCCACAACAATCAGCAAAAGCAGCGCTTGGATCGCGCCGGTCAGAATCGGGCTGAGGCTCGCCCCCATCAAGGCCGTGCCTCCGACGAGCCACAGGAACAGGTGGGAGAAAAGCGCGCTCGCCACCGCCACGATCAGGAAAACCTGCCAGCGTGCTGACATGGGCAGGTTGAGATCCAGAATACGGCGCAGGGCAGCGCGCGGTGTCAGGATCAGCTCACGGAGACTGAAGATGGCCATATGTCCTCACGGCGTCGCCGGCTGCGGCCGCTCCGCTTCGGCAAGCGAGAGAAACCAGATCGTCAGAAAGACCGCAAGCACCACGATGCCCGTGACGGTCGCCGCGGGGGACGGGCCGACCAGACCGGCGACCAGCCCATTGAGCAGAAAAAGCGGCGCCGAGGCCAGCAAAGACCAGAAAAGCGCAACACGTGCGGTATGATAGCTGCCTCGCCCGCCCAGAACCCGTGCGACAAGATGAGACAGGCCCGCCAGCAGATAAAAGAACAGCGGCGCCAGAAACAGCCAGCCGAGCAGCGCACCCCCCAGCCGTGCGTCAAGCGGGACGGTCGGGTCAAGATGCGCCTCCCGTGCCAGCCGGGGCCATTGAGCCACGAAGATCACCAGACAGGCCGCCATCAGAACCGCAAGCGCCCTGTCCTCTCTCACCCCATCCGACAAGCGACGGCGCACGACCGCCCCCGGCGTGCGATAGCTGCGCAGGATCTCGGTCGTGATCGCCATGCCGCTTCAGTGCCGGTGACGGACAAGCCAGCCCTCAAGCCGGGTCAGGATATCGCCCGCGATGCCCTCATCCTCGATCTCCGCCACAGCATCGGCGAGGAAGGAGAGCACGAGCAGCGTCTGCGCCGTGTGGAGATCCACCCCGCGGGAGCGCAGGTAGAACAGCGCCTCCTCGTCGATGGCGCCGGAGGTGGAGCCGTGGGAGCATTTCACATCGTCGGCGTAGATCTCAAGCTCCGGCTTCGTCAGGAACTGGCTGTCACCATCGAGCAGAAGCGACTGGCTGATCTGATAGCCATCCGTTTTCTGCGCGCTCTGCTTGACAAGGATCTTGCCCTGGAAAACGCCGGTCGCGCCGTTGCGGAGCACCTTCTTGAACACTTGACGGCTTTCGCAGCCCACGCCGGCATGGGTGATGAACACCGTGTCGTCGTGGTGGAAATCCGTGCCGTCGCCCACGCAGGCACCGGCGACATGCGCATTCGCGCTGTGCCCGACGATATCCATCACCACTTCATTGCGCGTCAGCACGCCGTTCATGGCAAGCGTGAAGCTCTTGAACAGGCTTTCCTTGCCGATACGGGCAAAGACATGCGTGTTCACCCGGCGCTCATGATCGCGGCCCTGAATGCGAACGTGGTGAAAGCGCGCGCCATCGGCGACATCGACCTCCAGCACACTGTTCAGACGCCCCGCCGCTGTACCGCTCTCAAGCAGCGTAAGATCGGAGCCTTCATCCATCTTTACGCAATGGTGAAGAATAACGTCTTTATTCTCTGATCCAGAACGATAAATCAGATGAACGGGCCTGGCGACCGCGCCCTTGACGCGGATCATGACGCCCGCTTCGGCATAGGCCGTGTTCAGCGTTGCCAGAGAGCGCTGCACCGGATTCTGACCCGCGGCCTCCAGCACACCGTAAATCTCACGCCCCCAGTGGATGTCACGCGCCAGCGCATCGGCCAGTTGCTCCACCTCGATCCCGGAGAGACCGAGATCGTCCGACGCCGCGCTGTCGAAACGCCCGTCCGTAAAGACGATCTTCACGCGGTCGATATCGGCAAAAGCCTCCTCCGCGTGGGAATTAAGCGCGGCGGCAGGCGCCTCCGCCTGCGTCAGAGATGCAGGGTCGGTATACTTCCAGTATTCGTCGCGGCGGGTGGGCAGGCCCATGTCGCGCAGACGCTGGAGCGCCTTGGCGCGCGCGCCCTCTCCCCAGCCGCTCCCTTCCGGGGCGGTCAGCGCGGAAAGCCGCGCCTCCGTCACGTCGATCTTCGCTTGCGGGATCGCCATCAGGCCGTCTCCCCCAGGATATCGGCGTAACCGTTGTTCTCGACCTCCAGCGCCAGTTCCGGCCCGCCGGTCTTTACGATCCGGCCGTTCGCCATGATATGCACCACATCGGGTTTGATATGGTCCAGCAGGCGCTGGTAGTGGGTAATCACAAGGAAGGAACGATCCGGCGAGCGGAGCGCATTCACACCGTCGGCCACCAGCTTCATCGCATCAACGTCAAGACCGGAATCCGTCTCGTCCAGAATGCACATCCGCGGCTCCAGCATGGCCATCTGGAGGATTTCGTTACGCTTCTTCTCCCCGCCGGAGAAGCCCACGTTGACAGGACGCTTCAGCATGTCCGCGTCGATCTTCAGCGCCTTGGCCTTTTCCCGCACGACCTTCAGGAATTCGGTGGAGGACATCTCCTCCTCGCCCCGCGCCTTGCGCTGCGCGTTCACGGCGGTGCGTAGGAAGGTCATGTTGCCGACGCCGGGAATTTCCACCGGATACTGGAAGGCAAGGAACAGGCCAGCGGCGGCACGCTCCTCCGGGTCCATCTCCAAGAGCTCCTCGCCATCCAGCGTCGCGGAACCCTCGGTGACCTCGTAGCCGTCGCGACCGGAGAGCACATAGGAGAGCGTCGATTTGCCCGAGCCGTTCGGCCCCATGATCGCATGCACCTTGCCGGCCTCGACCGTCAGATCGACGCCCTTGAGGATTTGCTTATCCTCTTCTTCAAGTTTGACGTGCAGATTTTTGATATTCAACATGTTTATTCCGACGCCTGGGCGCCGTCCCTGATAATTGGCGGCGGCTCAGCCGACCGAGCCTTCCAGCGAAATGGCGACAAGCTGCTGCGCTTCCATGGCGAATTCCATCGGCAGCGCCTGAAGCACTTCCCGGCAGAAACCGTTCACCACAAGCGCCACGGCCTCCTCCTCATCCATGCCGCGCTGGCGGCAGTAGAAGAGCTGATCGTCATCGACCTTGGAGGTGGTGGCCTCATGCTCCGTCCGGCTCGAGTTGTTGCGGATCTCGATGTAGGGCACGGTATGCGCCCCGCACTGATCGCCGATGAGCAGGCTGTCGCACTGCGTGTAGTTGCGGCTGTTCTGCGCGCGCGGATGCATGGAAACCAGCCCGCGATAGGTATTCTGCGCCTTGCCCGCCGAGATGCCCTTCGACACGATCCGGGACTTGGTGTTCCGGCCGAGGTGGATCATCTTGGTGCCGGTATCGGCCTGCTGCATGTTGTTGGCGATGGCGATGGAGTAGAACTCGCCCTGGCTGTCATCACCCCGCAGGATGCAGGACGGGTATTTCCAGGTGATCGCCGATCCGGTTTCCACCTGCGTCCACATGACCTTGGAGCGCGCGCCGCGGCAGTCCGCCCGCTTGGTGACGAAGTTGTAGATGCCGCCCCGGCCCTCCTCGTCGCCCGGATACCAGTTCTGGACGGTAGAGTATTTCACCTCCGCATCGTCGAGCAGCACGATTTCCACCACGGCGGCGTGAAGCTGGTGCGTCTCGCGTTTCGGCGCGGTGCAGCCTTCGAGGTAGCTGACGTAGGCGCCCTTGTCAGCGATGATCAGCGTGCGTTCGAACTGCCCGGTGTTCTCCGCATTGATGCGGAAGTAGGTGGACAGCTCCATCGGGCAGCGCACGCCCGGCGGCACGTAGACGAACGACCCGTCCGAGAACACGGCGGAGTTCAGCGTGGCGAAGAAGTTGTCGGATTGCGGCACGACCGAGCCCAGGTATTTCTTTACCAGCTCGGGGTGCTCCCGGACCGCTTCGGAGATCGAGCAGAAGATCACGCCCGCCTTCGCCAGCTCCTCCTTGAAGGTCGTGCCGACGGAGACGCTGTCGAACACCGCATCGACGGCGACCTTGCGGGCCTCCGCCGGAGTGTCTCCTGCGCCCTCGACTCCCGCGAGGATCATCTGTTCCTTCAGCGGGATACCGAGCTTTGCATAGGTCGCGAGCAGGGCCGGATCCACGTCGTCAAGCGACTTCGGCTTCTCCGTCATGCTCTTCGGTTTGGCGTAGTAGTACTGGTCCTGATAGGCGATCTCTGGGTAGTGGAGCATGGCCCAGCGGGGCTCCTCCATCTTCACCCAGCGGCGATACGCGGCCAGACGCCAGTCCAGCATCCACTCCGGTTCGCCGTTCTTTTCAGAGATCAGGCGCACGATGTCCTCGTTCAGACCCTTCGGCGCGTATTCGGTCTCGATCTCGGTTTCCCAGCCGTATTTATACTTGCCGGCCATCGCCTGGACGGTTTCGACCGTCTCGCGGTCGACGCCGTCACGGACCTCGGTCACCGCATCTGCTGCGGCGAGTTCCAGCCGTTCGGCTTCGCTCATCTCGCGTGCTGCCATCTTCCTCATCCTTCCGCCGGCGGTTGCCGGCCATTCAAGCGACCCGCAGCCGCGCCTTCGCGCGCCGCGAGAGCCACGCTTCGGCGAAGCGCGACAAATCCTCTTCCCGCGTTCCGGGCCCGATCGACACCCGGATCGCCGATGCGGCCGCGATGTCATCAAAGCCCATCGCACGGAGCGTCCGGCTTACCCTGACCTTGCCGCTGGAGCAGGCAGAACCGGCCGAAATCGCGAAACCGGCCAGATCAAGCTGCATCACCTGCGTCTCGCCCTTCCAGCCGGGCGTCACGATGCAGGAGGTGTTTGGCAGCCGCGGACCGTCTTTCCCGACAAAAATAGTCCCTTCAGCGGCGGATGCCAAGTTTAGTTCTAGACTATTTCTAAGTTCCGCGACGCGATCCCAGACGCCCTCTGCCAAATCCCGCGCCGCCGCTTCTGCGGCTGCCCCGAATCCGGCGATCCCGACGATGTTCTCCGTACCCGAGCGGCGCCCCATCTCCTGACCGCCGCCGCGTATCTGGGCGGCAAGGTCCAGCCAGCGCCGCAGGACCACGGCGCCGATCCCCTTGGGACCGCCGAGCTTGTGTGCCGATACCAGCCCCATGTCGAGACCGAGCCAGTTGAAGGCAAAAGGCACCTTGCCGAACCCCTGCGTGAGATCGGAGACCGCAAGCCCTTCCGGCAGGGTCTGAAGGATACCCGTTTCGCTGTTGGCGAGTTGCAGCGTGGAATGCGCGGGGTCCGGGACGCTGACCTGCCCGTTCCGGTCGGTCGTAAGAACAGGGCTGATCCAGGCGCCCACCGCGTCATGCTCGATCTCCGCCCCGGCAAAATCACGGCCCGCGAGCGTCAGCGCCGCTGCCTCCGTCGCCCCCGAGGTAAAGACGATATCCGCCCCGTCCGCCCCGAGCGCCGCGGCGATCTGCGCGCGCGCCCTTTCGACGATGGCCTTGGCCGCGCGTCCCTCGGCATGGACGGAGGACGGGTTGCCCACCGCCTCCATTGCCGCGATCATCGCCTGGCGCGCCTCGGGCCGGAGCGGGGTCGTGGCATTCCAGTCCAGATAGACCCGCGCAGTATCGCCGTTCATTTCACCGCCGCCGGAGCGGGCGCCGCGTTCAGCGGCGCGGAAGCCTCCTCCTCATCCACGATGCGAAAGATCGAGGGAACCGCGGGACAGGGGCGAAGCTGGTTGCCGATGACTTCCGACAGCCGCGTCTGATGCAGAAAGACATAGACATGGGCGGAGAGACCTTCCCAGAGCCGGTTGGTCAGCGACTGCGCCCGCGTGCCGGAAACCCCGCCCGTCGCCCCCGCCCCGGTGTGCATGGCGCTCACCGTTTCATCGACGGCTTCCAGAATATCGGACACCCGGATGTCGGAGGCGGGGCGCGCCAGCCTGTAGCCGCCGCCGGGGCCACGCACGGATTCAACCAGCCCCGCGCGGCGGAGCTTGACGAAAAGCTGCTCCAGATAGGGCAGCGACAGATCCTGCCGACGGGCGATCTCGGCCAGCGAAACCATCCCGTCGCCTTCCGCCATCGCAAGATCGGCAAGCGCCACCATCGCGTAGCGCCCCTTGGTCGAGAGCTTCATGATACCCCCAAAGCATTGACGCGGGCCGGAAGGCTGCTTAATTGCCATCCGTCCACCGGCGTCCGGAAACTTGGAATTATTCTAAGTGCTGTGAAGCCCGCGGTCAAGTTCGCCCCGTCCGCCGGACGGCAGGTCACAGTGAAGCGAGGATACAGGCGGCAGGATGCCCGAAGTTATTTTCCAGGGGCCGGACGGCCGGCTCGAAGGTCGCTATCATCCCCAAAAAGAGCGTGACGCACCGATCGCCATCGTCCTGCATCCGCACCCGCAGTTCGGCGGGACGATGAACAACCGCGTCGTCTACAACCTGCATTATGCCTTTTACAACATGGGCTTCACGGTGCTGCGGTTCAACTTCCGCGGTGTCGGGCGCAGCCAGGGCGAATACGATCAGGGCATCGGCGAGCTGTCGGACGCGGCCTCCGCGCTCGATTACCTCCAGTCGATGAACCAGAACTCCAAGCATTGCTGGGTGGCGGGCTTCTCCTTCGGCGCATGGATCGGCATGCAGCTCCTCATGCGGCGGCCGGAGATCACGGGATTCGTGTCGGTGGCGCCGCAGGCGAACCTCTACGACTTCTCCTTCCTCGCGCCCTGCCCGTCCTCCGGGCTCATCATCAACGGCAGCGCGGACCGCGTCGCTCCGCCGAAGGATACGTCCACGCTGGTGGGCAAGCTGCGCGAGCAGAAGGGTATCACGATCACCCATGAGCAGGTCGATGGCGCCGGGCACTTCTTCGAAGACCCGCATATGGAGCCGATGATCGACACGGTCACCGGCTATGTGAAGCGCCGGCTGACGGAAACGACACGCTGACATCCGACGGCCGCCCCCTCCGGCGGCCGTTTTCTTCCGGCGATCCGGACGGAGACACCCTCAATGGCCGACAGCGCGCATACCCCCTCAAATCTGGAGCGGCAGCTTGCCTTCCTTCAGGAGGCCGACCGGCTGAAGACCGTGCTTCGGGCCAGCCGCCTGACCGATGATTCCCGGCGGGAGAACTCCGGCGAGCATTCGTGGCACGTGGCGCTTTACGCGCTGATCCTCGCCGATCAGGCAGGCCCGGATGTCAGCATAGATCGCGTCATCCGCATGCTGCTGATCCACGACCTGGTGGAGATCGACGTGGGCGATACCCCGATCCACGGCACGTTCGATGCGGCGGATGTCGCGGCGCGTGAACAGCGTGCGGCAGACCGGATTTTCGGCCTGTTGCCGTCGGAGCTAGCATCCAGCCTCCGGGCGTTGTGGGAAGAATTCGAAGCCGCGCGCACCCCTGACGCCATCTTCGCCAAGGCCATAGACCGGGTTCAGCCGGTCATGCACAACATCGCCCTCGGCGGCGGGACATGGCAGGAATTCGGCGTCACGGAGGAGCTCCTGGAGCGCCGCGTGGGCAGCAAGATCGCGCGCGGGGCCCCCGACCTGTGGCACCATGTGCGCGCGCTCACCGAGGGGCATCTTACTGCAGATCGTGCGACGGAATAACGCAGATCTCTGCAACTGCCGCTCATGATATGTCTCGGGTCGGTCGCGGGCCGCCCGCATATTGCGCGCCGGGGCGGCTTCGCGCCACATGCCGGGTTCAAGCTGCCCTTGCGGGGCATCTTGCATCGTATGCCGTTGGATACCGCCCTTTCCCCCAAGGCACATTTGCGCTAGAGGCAGGCTGACGATTCCGGCAAAGGAGCTTCTGCCCGTGTCCAAGATCAAGGTAGCCAATCCCGTCGTCGAACTCGACGGCGATGAGATGACCCGTATTATCTGGGAGTTCATCAAGAAGAAGCTCATACTGCCTTACCTCGACCTCGACCTGAAGTACTACGATCTGGGCATCGAGGAGCGTGACCGCACCAACGACCAGATCACCATCGATGCGGCCAACGCGATCAAGCAGTATGGCGTCGGCGTGAAATGCGCCACGATCACCCCCGATGAAGCGCGGGTGGAGGAATTCGGCCTCAAGCAGATGTGGCGGTCGCCCAACGGCACGATCCGCAACATCCTGGGCGGCGTAATCTTCCGTCAGCCGATCATCTGCAAGAACGTGCCCCGTCTTGTCCCCGGCTGGACCCAGCCCATCGTGGTCGGGCGTCATGCCTACGGCGACCAGTATCGCGCCACCGACTTCCGCTTCCCCGGCAAGGGCAAGCTCACGCTGAAGTTCGTGGGCGAAGATGGCACGACGATCGAGCGTGACGTCTTCGATGCGCCCGGCTCCGGCGTGACGATGGCGATGTACAACCTTGACGATTCGATCATCGACTTCGCCCGTGCCTCGATGAACTACGGTCTGAACCTTGGCTGGCCGGTTTATCTTTCCACCAAGAACACGATCCTGAAAGCCTATGACGGCCGCTTCAAGGACCTGTTCCAGAAGGTCTATGAGGAAGAGTTCGAGGAGGCCTTCAAGAAGAAGGGCATCACCTACGAGCACCGCCTGATCGACGATATGGTGGCCTCGGCGCTGAAATGGTCCGGCGGCTATGTCTGGGCCTGCAAGAACTACGACGGCGACGTGCAGTCCGATACCGTGGCGCAGGGCTTCGGCTCCCTCGGCCTGATGACCTCCGTCCTGATGACGCCCGATGGCAAGACGGTCGAAGCGGAAGCCGCCCACGGCACCGTGACCCGGCACTATCGCCAGCATCAGGCAGGCAAGGAGACCTCGACCAACTCCATCGCCTCGATCTACGCTTGGACCGGCGGCCTGAAGCACCGCGCCAAGCTCGACAACAACCAGGCGCTGCTGTCCTTCGCCGAAACGCTGGAGAAGGTGACCGTGCAGGCGGTTGAGGATGGTTACATGACCAAGGACCTCGCGCTGCTCGTCGGCCCGGATCAGAAGTGGCTCACGACGATGGGCTATCTCGAGAAGGTTGACGAATACCTGAACCGGGCCCTCGCCTGACACCAATTCCGGCTGGCGGAGCCTTCCGCCGGCCGGACCCGCGGCGCCCCGAAGCGGGCTGCCCCAACCGGCATCCAACAGCCGGCAAAAATCCCCCCGTCCTGACTGCACTTGTCAAAAGCGGAAATCCGCTTGACCGGCGTGACCGGCACGTCACCATGGCGCAGGGGCAATTTCGAACCTCAGGGAGAAGACATGAAACCGTTCAGCACACGCCTTCTGGCCGCCTCAGCGCTCGCGCTGATGTCGGCAGGCGCACTTCAGGCACAGACACTGGTCTATTGCTCGGAGGGCTCGCCCGAGGGCTTCGACCCCGCGCCCTATACCGCCGGCACGACTTTCGACGCCAGCGCGCATCCTGTGTACAACCGTCTGGTCCAGTTCAAGCCGGGCACCACGGAGGTGCAGCCGGCGCTCGCAGAGAGCTGGGATGTGTCCGATGACGGGCTGGAATACACGTTCCATCTGCGTCCGGGTGTGAAATTCCACAGCACGCAAGGCTTTACGCCCAGCCGTGAGCTCACCGCGGATGACGTGATCTTCTCCTTCGAGCGGCAGGGCAAGGCGGACAATCCGTTCCACAACTATGTGGCGGGTATCACCTATGAATATTACTCCTCGATGGAGATGGACAGTCTCATCAAGGAAATCCAGAAGGTTGACGACCATACCGTCAAGTTCGTGCTGAACCGGCCCGAAGCGCCGTTCATGGCGAACCTGGCCATGCCCTTTGCCTCCATTGCCTCCAAGGAATATGCCGACACGCTGATGGCGGCAGGCCACCCGGAGGACTTCAACAACCTTCCCGTAGGCACCGGGCCGTTCAAGTTCGTCGCCTACCAGAAGGACGCGGTGATCCGCTACCAGCGGAACGATGACTACTGGGGCGAAAAGGCGAAGGTGGAGAACCTGATCTTTGCGATCACCCCCGACGCTGCCGTCCGGCTCCAGAAGCTGAAGGCGGGTGAGTGCCACATCATGCCCTACCCCGCCCCTGCGGATATCCAGGGCATCAAGGCGGATTCGAACCTCACCATGATGGAGGCTCCCGGCCTCAACGTCGGCTATCTCGCCTACAACACCCAGCAGGCGCCGTTCGACAACCCGAGCGTCCGCAAGGCGCTGAACATGGCGATGAACAAGCAAGCGATCATCGATGCCGTGTTCCAGGGCTCCGGTGCGGTGGCCAAGAACCCGATCCCGCCGACCATGTGGTCCTACAACGACGCCGTGCAGGACGATGCCTACGATCCGGCCGCGGCGAAGAAGCTGCTGGACGAGGCCGGCGTCAAGGATCTGTCCATGAAGATCTGGGCAATGCCGGTGCAGCGTCCCTACATGCCCAACGCACGGCGCACGGCGGAGCTGATCCAGTCGGACTTCGACAAGGTCGGGGTGAAGGTGGAGATCGTCTCCTACGAATGGGGTGAATATCTGAAGAAGTCGATGGAGGAGGGCCGCGACGGCGCCGTGATCCTCGGCTGGACCGGCGACAACGGCGATCCGGACAACTTCCTCAGCGTCCTGCTGTCCTGCGCCTCCGCACAACCGGGCGGGGCCAACCGCGCCTTCTGGTGCAACGAGGAGTTCTCGGACCTGCTGGCCAAGGCCAAGGCAACGTCCGACATGGCCGAACGGACCAAGCTCTATGAACAGGCTCAGGTGATCTTCAAGGATCAGGCCCCCTGGGCGACGCTGGACCACTCGACCGTCTTCATGCCGATGTCGAACAAGGTCAAAGGCTATGTGATGAGCGCGCTTGGCGATCACACCTTCGATGGCGTCGAACTGGCCGACTGACCAGCGGGCCGATGTCTGAATGGCCGGTGCGGCAGGCGTCGCACCGGCTCCTTATTCTTCTCGGAAGAAGCGCGAAACATGATCCGGTTCATCCTCGGCAAGCTTCTCTACCTGATCCCCACCTTTCTCGGCATCACGATCGTGGCTTTCGGTTTCGTCCGCATCCTGCCGGGCGATCCGGTGCTGCTGATGGCGGGTGAGCGCGGTATCTCGCCGGAGCGCTATGCGCAGCTTTCCCATCAACTCGGCTACGACAAGCCGATGTGGCAACAGTATCTGGATTTCCTGTGGCGGCTGCTGCACGGCGATTTCGGCAATTCCATCGTCACGAAGAAACCCGTTCTGACTGAGTTTCTCGCGCTCTTTCCGGCCACGATCGAACTTGGCCTGTGTGCCATTCTGATCGCAACGCTGGTGGGCGTTCCTGTGGGTGTGATCGCGGCAATCAAGCGCGGCTCCTGGTTCGACCAGCTCGCCATGACGACGGCGCTTGTCGGTTTTTCCATGCCGATCTTCTGGTGGGGGCTGCTGCTCATCATCCTGTTCTCGGGCACTCTGGGCTGGACGCCGGTTTCCGGGCGCATCTCCCTGATGTATTTCTTTCCGCAGGTGACAGGCTTCATGCTGATCGACAGCCTGCTCTCGGGCCAGAAGGGCGCTTTCGCCTCCGCCGTCTCGCACCTGATCCTGCCCTCCGTCGTCCTGGCGACGATCCCGCTTGCGGTCATTGCCCGTCAGACCCGTTCCGCCATGCTGGAGGTAATGGGCGAGGATTACGTCCGCACCGCCAAGGCCAAGGGCCTGTCAGAGGGGCGCGTCGTTGGGGTTCATGCGCTGCGCAACGCGATGATCCCGGTCGTCACCACCATCGGCCTGCAGATCGGCGTGCTCCTGGCTGGCGCGATCCTGACGGAGACGATCTTCTCTTGGCCCGGCATCGGCAAGTGGATGATCGATTCCATCTCCCGCCGGGACTATCCCGTGGTGCAGAGCGGTCTGCTCCTCATCGCGGCCGTGGTCATGATCGTGAACCTGATCGTGGACCTGACCTACGGCCTCATCAATCCCCGCATCCGGCATCAGTGAGGCGCGCATGACCGATACCTCCTCCACCGCTCCGGCAAAACTCTCCGATGCCGCCATCCGGCGGCGCATGTTCGCGGATTTCTGGTTCTATTTCAGCGAGAACCGGGGTGCCGTCGTAGGGCTGGCGATCTTTGTCCTGCTCGTCCTCGTGGCGATATTCGCATCATTGATCGCGCCGCATAATCCGGCGATGCAATATCGCGACTCCCTCCTCGTCCCGCCGATCTGGCAGGAGGGCGGTAAATCCGGGTTCCTTCTGGGCACCGATGCGGTCGGGCGGGACATTCTCTCCCGCCTGATCTATGGCGCGCAGTATTCGCTCTTCATCGGTATCGTCGTGGTGGCCGTCGCCCTGATCGGCGGCATCATCATCGGCCTGGTCGCCGGATACTTCGGCGGCTGGGTGGATACGGTCATCATGCGGGTGATGGACGTGATCCTTGCCTTCCCCTCGCTTTTGCTGGCGCTCGTGCTGGTGGCGGTACTGGGGCCGGGACTGGTCAACGCGATGATCGCCATCGCCATCGTCTATCAGCCGCATTTCGCCCGCCTCACCCGTGCGGCGGTCATGGGCGAGAAGCGGCGCGAATATGTCACCGCCGCCCGGGTGTCCGGCGCGGGCAACCTGCGGCTGATGTTCAGGACGATCCTGCCCAACTGCCTCGCCCCGCTGATCGTGCAGGGCACGCTCTCCTTCTCCAACGCGGTGCTGGATGCGGCGGCGCTCGGCTTTCTCGGTATGGGTGCTCAACCGCCGACCCCGGAATGGGGCACCATGCTGGCCGAGGCGCGGGAGTTCATCCTGCGGGCGTGGTGGGTGGTGACCTTCCCCGGCCTCGCCATCCTCATCACCGTGCTCGCCATCAACGTCATGGGCGACGGGCTGCGCGACGCGCTGGACCCCAAGCTGAAGAGGGGCTGAGATGCCGCTGCTCGAGATCAAGAACCTCACCGTGCGCTTCGCCACCGCGACAGGCCCCTTCACCGCCGTGGACGCGGTGGATGTGTCGGTGGATGCGGGCGAGGTGCTGGCCATCGTCGGTGAGTCCGGCTCCGGCAAATCGGTTTCCATGCTGGCCGTCATGGGACTGCTCCCGGACAGCGCGACCGTCACGGCAGACGCCATGCGCTTCGACGGACGGGACATGCTGACAATGACGCCGAGGGAGCGGCGCAGGATCATTGGACGCGAGATCACGATGATCTTCCAGGAACCGATCGCCTCGCTCAATCCCTCCTTCACCGCCGGCTTCCAGATCGAGGAGGTGCTGCGGCTGAACCTCGGCCTGTCGCGCTCCGCCGCGCGGGCTCGCGCCCTGGAGCTGTTCCGGGCGGTGGGTCTGCCGGACCCGGAGGGCAAGCTCAAGGCCTATCCGCATCAGATGTCCGGCGGGCAGTGCCAGCGGGTGATGATCGCCATCGCCATCGCCTCCAATCCGCGCCTGCTCATCGCGGACGAACCCACGACCGCGCTGGATGTGACGATCCAGAAACAGATCCTCGATCTGGTCATGGAACTGCAGGAGAAATACGGCATGGCGCTCATCATGATCACTCACGACATGGGCGTGGTGGCGGAAACGGCAGATCGGGTGATCGTGCAATACAAGGGCCGGAAGATGGAGGAGGCCGATGTGCTGACCCTCTTCGAGGCGCCGAAAACCCCCTATACGCGCGCCCTCCTCTCGGCTCTGCCAGAGAATGCGACGGGTGACCGGCTGTCCACGGTGGCCGATTTCATGGCCGGGGAGGCGAACCAATGATCGTTGTCGAAGGCCATGGGATCACGCAGGACTACGATCTTCCGGGTGGACTGTTCTCCAAAAGGGGAACGTTCCGTGCAGTGAAGGGCGTGGATTTTGCGGTCGCAAAGGGCAAGACGCTGGCGATCGTCGGAGAATCCGGCTCCGGCAAATCGACGCTTGCCCGGATCATCGCGCTCATCGATCCGCAATCGGGCGGCGATCTTAAGATCGCCGGCAAGAGCGTGAACATCGGCAAGACCCGCCTGACGCATGAGATGCGCTCAAAGGTGCAGATGGTATTTCAGAACCCCTATGGCTCGCTCAATCCGCGCCAGAAGGTCGGCGATGTGCTCATGGAGCCGCTGCAGCTCAACACTTCCATCCCTGCTGCCGAACGGCGGGAGCTGGCCGAACAGATGCTGCTGAAGGTCGGCCTGGCGCCCGAGCATTTCAACCGCTATCCGCATATGTTTTCGGGCGGACAGCGTCAGCGGATCGCCATCGCGCGGGCGCTCATGCTGAAGCCTTCGCTGCTGGTGCTGGATGAGCCGGTTTCCGCACTCGATCTCTCTGTTCAGGCACAGGTGCTGAACCTGCTTGCCGATCTGCAGGAGGAGTTCGAGCTGACCTACGTCTTCATCAGCCACGACCTCTCGGTGGTGAATTACATCGCCGACGATGTGATGGTGCTCTACAAGGGGGAGGCTGTGGAACAGGCCAGCCGGGATGAAATTTTCTCCAACCCGAAACACTCCTATACGAAAGAGCTGTTCGCCGCCACGCCGGTCACCGATTTGGACGCGATCCGTGCCCGCGTCGCCCGTCGTGCAAGCGGTCGTGCCGCACGGGTAGCTGCGGCGGAATCAAGGGGAAGATCATCCACATAATACAATGATTTCAAAAAATTACCCGACACTGTAAACGGATTGCACGAAGCCGTTCGGCCAGCTTCTCGTGGCTTCATGCCGAAGCGCGATCTCTCCGGTATCGCAGAAAAGCGGGATGCCATCTCCAAGCAGGATCGGCAGCCGGGTAATGGTCATCTGCTCGATCAGCCCCGCTCGCAGAAAGGCCGAGACAACCGCCCCCCCGTCCACATAGACGCGCCTTGCCCCCTGCCGGCCGAGTTCCTCCATGACAGTAAGGGGATCCCGGTCCCGTATCGCCACCCTTCCGCCCGTATCGCAGGCGCGGCAAGGGGGCAGCGTGCGGCTCAGCACCGTCACCGGCTTATCGTAGGGCCACGCCCCGAAGCTCAGAACCTTCTCGTAGCTCTTGCGGCCCAGAACAAGCGCGTCAACCCGCGCCATGAGTTCGGAATAGCCGAAATCCTCTCCCTCCGGGAGCGGGCAGCTCGTTAACCACGAAACATCTCCATCGGGTCGGGCGATGTAGCCATCCAACGAGGTGGCGATAAAGACTTCCCCTTCGGGCATTTCCATGGTGGGTCTCCTTGATCCACCCTATGTCGGTTCGCTCCCCCCGCTTCGCAAGGCCGTGGCCCGGTCACGTCTCCCCTGCGGGTCAAAGCCGACACACCCTCCTCCCTGCCGAACCGCCCTACCCCGCCCCAAAACGGTTGCCGGCAGATTGGTTTCCGCAGCTGAACAGCCACGCGTCATGAGGCGCGAGATAGCCTTCGCTTGGCAATACAGGAACCGGTGCGCCCCCGCATTGCCGGTGCATCCCCTGCATTGATTGTCTTCCCTCCTGCAATCCGCAACGCAGGAGGCCACGAAATTAGCGCTGGAAAGCCTTTCGCCGTCGCGGCATCACTTCGCCATGAGCCAAACCGACAAACCGACCCGCCACACCGGCTTCGAGGACGCGCAAGGGATCGCCTTCGGCACCATGATGTGTGCCTTGGGCATTCAGTTTCTGGCCTTCCACGGTTTCATGACCGGTCAGACCGCGGGTCTTGCCCTGCTCATAAGCTATGCGACAGGCTGGGGGTTCGGGCCGGTTTTCTTTTTGATAAACCTGCCGTTCTATTGGCTCGGATACCGTAGAATCGGGCTGTCTTTCACGTTGAAGAGCTTTGCTTCGGTCGCGCTCATGTCCGTGCTTGCCGCGCTCTTCCCTCACTATCTCAGCTTCGAGATGCTGTCGGAGCCGCTGGCGGCGGTTCTCTTCGGCTGCACCACCGGCGCAGGACTGCTGGCGCTTTTCCGTCACGGCTCCAGCCTTGGTGGCGTGGGGGTGGTCGCGCTCTATCTGCAGGACAGCACGGGTGTCCGCGCGGGCTGGGTCCAGATGGGTTTCGACGTGGCGCTTTTCGCCGTCGCCCTGTGGTGGGTGCCGCTCGACCGGCTGATCTGGTCGGTCTTGGGTGTCGTCGTGGTCAATCTTGTCATCGCCATCAACCACCGCCGTGATCGCTACATCGCGATGTAGGATGTCCCTGCGACGGCTATGAGACATCGCCCTGCGGCATCGCGCAGGCAAATCCCGCGCAGGACGCGATAAGCTCACATCATTTCAGTTGGTTGATGGCGGAGAGAGAGACCGCCATCACAGACTGGCACTCTGTCGCAACCGGAAGTGTTTTATTGAGAAATAACAGGTGTTCGCCTCAGACCTTGTTGCGCTCCTTCGTGTTTTGTAGCATCCAGTATCGATCATATAGGCGGGTAAATTAACGGGTACGGCATGCCGCGAGTCGCGAAGGAGTTGACTGCTCTTGATCTGAAAAGGTTGCGGCACCCTGGATCGGGCGGCAATGCAACCTTCGCCGTGGGCGGTGTTTCAGGTTTGCTGTTGCAGGTCACGCCGAACAATGGTCGGACGTGGCTTTTGCGCGTTCTAGTCGGCGGCCGTCGCCGTGAGATCGGCTTGGGCGGCTTCCCGGATGTGACACTCGCGCAGGCACGGGATAAGGCGAGAGAGGCGAAGGATCAGATCAAACGAGGTATTGATCCGGTTGAGGAGCGCAGAACCGCCCGCGCGGCGCTGGTTGCAGCCCGTCAGCGGGGGCTGAGCTTCGCGGAAGCGGTGGACAAGAGTCTTGCGGCGAAGCTGGACGCGTTCAGGAATGCCAAGCACCGCGACCAATGGCGCAATACCTTACAAACCTATGCCATGCCCGAGATTGGCGCGATGCTCGTGCAGGACATCAGCGTGCAGGACGTGTTGCGAGTGCTGAACCAACCCGCGAACGCCGAGGGTGAAACCCTGTGGCAGGCCAAGACGGAAACCGCGTCGCGCCTGCGCGGGCGGATTGAGGCGGTGTTGTCGTGGGCAACCGTGAGCGGACATCGCACGGGCGACAATCCCGCCCGATGGGCCGGAAACCTCAAGGAGTTGCTGCCTGCGGCGTCCAAGGTGGCAAAGCAGGACAATCAACCCGCCGTGCAGATTGAGGATGCGCCACGGTGGTTCGCAGCGATCCGGGCACGCGATGGCTTCGGCAGCCGGGCACTGGAGTTTACCGCCCTGACCGCTGCCCGATCGCGCGAGGTGCGTGGAGCACGCTGGGATGAGATTGACATCGTGGCGGGAATCTGGACCATCCCGGCCGCACGCATGAAAATGGACCGCGAACATCGGGTGCCCCTCTCGCCAGCGGCCATGACGATGCTTGAGGCATTGCCACGCCTCGAAGACAATCCGTTGGTGTTTCCCGCCCCACGTGGTGGGGAGATGTCCGATATGACGCTGAGCGCCGCCATGAAGCGGCTTCATGCTGCCGATTTGGCGACGGGCGGTTCTGGTTTCGAGGATCGGGTGAGCAACCGGCCAGCAGTTCCGCACGGGCTGCGCAGCACGTTCCGAGACTGGGTGGCTGAACGCACGCATTTTCCCGGCGACATGGCCGAAGTGGCCCTGGCCCATAGGGTCGGGAACGCCGTCGAGGCGTCTTACCGCCGGGGCGACATGATCGAGAAACGCCGCACGATGATGGCGGCTTGGGCGGATTACCTGACCGGAGAGGACCGGACAGGGGCGAAGGTTGTGAGGATCGGTTAGTGGAAATTTATGTACGCGCGGAGCTGCCCGATACCTGTTACATCCACGAAGCGGCGCACTGGATAGCATTCGGCCTAGTTCCGGCTTTTTCGCAAACCGGAGCAATCGGAGCGCGCATCGATATCCGTAGTGACGTGGAAGAACATTTGGACTGGGGTGAAGCTCTGATTTCTCCCTCGCTCATCAATGCGGCAGACAGGGAGTTGCAAGATGCATGGTATCGCATCGAAGGGAGCACGGAGGCGGAGATTTCTCGTCACATCTCGCTGCTGGAAAGCTGGCGGGCTAATCAGGGGCCTCATCTCGAGGGAAAGGACGAACAGGAAGTCGTCAACGTAGATGCTATCCTCGAGGAGGAAAGAGAGGCACTCAATGTAGCTCGTTGGGTCACACCCCGGCTGTCAGAGATGGAAAGGCATCTTGATGTTGCGCAGGCGAAGCTCTTTTGCGCCTTCGCCGAAGGTCAGCTGAATGCTATTGGTGTCCAGGCGTGGCGTTCAGCTCATGTTACTCAGAGCATCCGAAACAATCACATGCCTGAGTCCGAGGAAGATACCCCAAACGCTTGCTCTGTTGAAGGGCGCTTCCATGAAAGTAACAGCAGTGAAGCTCGCGACGACGATCTCGTCGCTGAATCGGTAAGTGAAGATGCTGGTGGGGAAACCGAGGAGCTGACTGACACGGACGACGCGGGGGATATCCTCGGAGAGCTTCGACCCGTTCCGGTAGATGCTTGGCGTGCGGCAAGGATCGACTGGTCCAAAGCTAACTTGTCTGTTCCGGACGATGATCTCGGTTGGATCGGAGTGCAGGTTGATCTCTGCGATTTGTTGGCTCTTTTTCCACGTTCCCATCTGGAAGCGCAGGTAATCTCCGGCATCGTCAGCGGTGTGGCGCTGATCGTTGATGACGAAAGTGGCAAAAGTGCGACGCTCGGTAAGGCGCCAAGGGGACGCCGGCGCAAGGGTGGCGGAGCTGTCGAGCAGGCTGTTCAGGACGAGTTTGCCGAGCGTCTCGCGTCAGGGCAGCTACCTGAGAAAGCTGAAGGGGTGTGGCAAGAGGTTATGGACTGGGCAAAGAAGGCCTTGGGAGAGGAAATAAGCAGGTCGACTGCGCAACGCTATCTCGCCCCCATTCTTCATGCCCATAAAGAAGCCCAGAAATCCAACCTAGAAGGCTGATCGTTACGGGCGTCTTTTACGGGCTATTTGGGCCGGCTTTGCTGTTCCGATCCACGATATTGCGTTGCATGTGGCTGCTAATCGCAACCCGTTGGAGTGCAAATCCGTGGCCGAGATCTACTTTTCCGATGTTCAGCTTTCCGTCCGCTATGGCGTTCACCGCACGACGCCGTGGCGGTGGGTCAAGAGTGATCCGACCTTTCCCCAGCCGGTGAAACTGTCGCCCCAATGCTCGCGCTGGAAGCTTTCCGAGATCGAAGCCTGGGAAGCGCGGCGCGCCGGCGCTGCTTAACAATCCATCACCCCGAGGAACGGGGTGGCGGTGCTTGTCTTTTGGGGCGGCTAGAACGACCCAAAGATCGCCCACCATACCCGGCCTCTAAAATGAGACCGACGTGGCATATCCTCCATTTACCTCAGACAAAAATTCCTCTCCTGATCAGAAAGGATGTAGGGCCCCAGCGCAAATTGGCACACTTTTCAAAGACACCCACGAGGAAATCCGTTTCACGGTGGAAACTGTCAACGGCCTGGAATGGGTGCGTCCCTGTCTCTGGCATCGCGACGCGAAGGACAAATTCCGCCCCAGCAAGGCGGAGACCGCCTTTCGCCCGGACCTGCTGGGCGAGCTTCTGAACGCGCTGCGCGAAGCACGCAAGGCGGTGCTCCAGTGAGCGCGGATATCGATCCCGTCAACGTCGAGCTTTTGGCTGGCGCGGCCTCCATCGTGCTTTTCGCACGCAAACTCATCGCAGCGAACGACCCCACGAATGCCGACAAGGTCGAACAGCTGCATGACGTGCTGTTTGAAGCCCTCGCCGTGGCGGGTGGCTCGCTTCTTGAGCTGTCGGACCGGCTGGGATGCGAGGCGGAAGTGAAAGCCCGCATCTTCGAAGGACAGGAGCGGGTGATGGCCTATCAGGCCTGTCAGGGTTTGGGAGGACGGGCGTGACCGACCTTCAGTTTCTGATGCTGCTGGCTCTGCTCATCGGGCTGGCATCGTGCGGGGGGTTTCGGTGACAGAGGCCCAGCGCATCACGGCAGCGCTGCGAGGACGCTGGCACGGCCGCTACGGCTTGGCCTGCTGCCCGGCACATGGCGACCGCCACCCCAGCCTCACGCTGGCAGACGGCCCGTCCGGGCGGCTGCTGGCCCACTGCAAGACAGGGTGCAGCTTCGCGGCTGTGCTCGACGCCCTGCGCGGGCTGGGCATCGTGGAGGGCCGCGGCACGGTTCCGCAGACCGATCCGTCCGAGCTGGCCCGCTATCAGGCGGAGCAACGCCGGGAGGCCGAGAAGCGGGAACGTCAGGCGCTCGCCGTCTGGCGCGCGGCGCAACCGATCAGCGGCACGCTGGCCGAAACCTACCTTCGCGGCCGGGGCATCACCTGCGCGCTGCCGGAGAGCCTGCGCTTCCATCCCGCGTGCTGGCATCCGACCGCGCAGCGCCTGCCCGCGCTGGTGGCGATGGTGGAGGGGGCCGACCGTTTCGCGCTGCATCGCACCTATCTGCGCGCCGATGGCAGCGGCAAGGCGGAGGTGAGCCCGGCCAAGGCGATGCTGGGGGCTGTCACCGGAGGCGCCGTGCGAGTCGCTGAGGGCAACGGCGCGCTTGTGGTGGCGGAGGGCATAGAAACCGCCCTCAGCCTCTCCAGCGGACTCCTGCGCGCTCCCGCGACGATCTGGGCCGCGCTCTCCACCTCCGGTCTGACCGGACTGCGCCTGCCGCCCACTCCGGGTCGCCTGACCGTTGCGACGGACGGTGACGCGCCGGGCCGAGCAGCGGGCCATGCACTGGCCGAACGCGCCGCCGCCCTTGGCTGGACCGTCAGCCTGCTTCCCGCGCCGGAGGGGCGCGACTGGAACGACATTCTCACCATGAAAGGGGCCGCTGCATGAACGCGCCCGGCATCACTCCGGCTTTCGCGGCCGAACCCATCCCCTTCAAGGCCGAAGGACCGCAACCCCTCCTGCGGGAAATTCCTCCCGGCAAACCCTATCCCGTCGCAGCGCTCGGTCCGCTCGCGGCGGCCGTGGCGGCGGTGCAGGATGTGACACAGGCCCCTGTCGGCATCGCCGCGCAGTCGGCGCTCTCTGTCGCCTCTCTGGCGGTGCAGGGCTTCGCCAACGTGGAGACGCTGGGCGGGGATGTGCCGTGTTCGCTGTTCTGCCTGACCATCGCGGAGAGCGGCGAGCGCAAATCCTCCTGCGACCGGCTGCTGATGAAGGGCGTGCGCGACCATGAGCGGGCACAGGCCGACGCCTTCCGGGCCGCATTCTCCGACTTCGAGGTTGCCCGCGAAATCTGGCAGGGCAAGCGCAAGCGGCTGATGACCGAGGCCGCAGCGGCCGACAAGATGAAGGCCACGGCGGCCGAGGCCGATCTGCGCGCCCTTGGGCCGGAGCCCCGCGCGCCGCTCTATCCGAGCCTCACGGCACAGGAACCAACGCTTGAGGGCCTGTTGAAGCTCTACCAGATTGGCCGCCCGGCCTTGGGCCTGTTCTCGGACGAGGCCGGGGGCTTCATCGGCGGCCACGCGATGAACTCGGACAACCGGCTCAAGACCATTGCCGGGCTCTCGCAGCTCTGGAACGGCGACACGGTGAACCGCATCCGCTCCGGGGATGGCGCCAGCGACTATCCCGGCCGCCGTCTCGCCATCCACCTGATGGCACAGCCTATCGCCGCCCGTCCGCTGTTGGCCGACCCGCAGGCATCGGGACAGGGCTTCCTCGCCCGCTTCCTCATCACCGAGCCGCCCAGCGCGATTGGCACCCGGTTGCGGCGGGGGCACAGCGCAGCGAGCGAGATGGCCATTGCTGCCTTCACGGCGCGACTTGGCGTCATTCTCGAAACCCCGATGCCGACCAGAGATAGCCCGCAGGAACTCGCCCCGGCACGCCTGCCGCTGGCGCAGGGGGCCAAGGAATTGCTGTGGCGCTTCTATACCACGGTGGAGACAGCACAGGCGACTGGTGGGAAGATGGAGCATGTCAGGGCCTATGGCTCCAAGGCCGCAGAGCAGGCGGCGCGCATTGCTGGGGTGCTGACGCTCTGGGCCGATCTCGATGCGCCGGAGCTGACGCCGCAGGCGATGGGATGGGGCATCGATCTCGCTCAATTCTACCTGTCGGAAGCGCGCAGGCTGGCCGAGGCGGGACTCGTTTCCGAGGAAACCGCGAAGGCAGAGCGCCTGCGGCAATGGCTCTCGGAAAGCTGGCCGCATGAGGATGTGACGCCATCCGAGATCCTGCACCGGGGACCAAACCCCCTTCGGGAGCGCAAGGCGCTTTCCGGTCCATTGTCCATGCTCGTGAAGGCAGGTCACCTGGTTCAGTTGCCAAGGGGAGCCGAGGTGCGGGGCAAACCCCGGCAGGAAGCATATCGGATTGTAAGGTCGGGCCATGCTGTTTGACGTTCAAGCCGCTCTTGCTGAAATCCTGAGCGAGACACCTGCGCGTTGCGATAGTCGCGATTTCTGCGATTTGGACCGGCCGGAATCGCAAAAATCGCGGAAATCGCAATCGCAGACACCTGCAATCGTAACGCCGCTTGCCGTCCCCTTCGCCCCACCACCCAGCGCTCCGGCCCCTTCGCGAAATGATGACGACATGTTCCGGCATGGCCGATCCATCGCGGGAAACCCGGTCACATGGACAGGTCGCATCATCCGGCTCGATGAATGGCG
The DNA here is from genome assembly GCF_032102465.1 of Haematobacter sp. Lineage (NCBI taxonomy): Bacteria > Pseudomonadati > Pseudomonadota > Alphaproteobacteria > Rhodobacterales > Paracoccaceae > Haematobacter > Haematobacter sp. Next base: position 75,528 of record NZ_DAMDHB010000001.1, read on the forward strand.
CAGGCTTTCCGCATGGGACTGCCACGGGCCGGATGGGCGGCACTTCTGCGGCATTTGCCGCGCGTGGGTGCCAGCGGAGGATTTCCCCCGCTGCCATGATGGGGAGGAAATATGACCGGACCGGAGCTTGCCGCCCTCCGCCGCTCTGCCGGGCTGTCCCAAGCCGCTCTGGCCCAACGAGCGGGCGTCGGCCGTCACGCTGTCAGCTATTGGGAGACAAAGGCGAGAGTAGATCCTCAGGCGTTGGCGGTGAGGCGCATGGCCGAGGTGCTGGCGCTTCCCGTCGCGTCGGCTGCCGGCCCCGACCCGTGGGTGGAGAGATCGCGCATCTTGGCGCAGGAGCAGAACGCCGCCCTCATGGCACAGGTAAGGGCATGCCAGGTCCGCGTCGTCTCCGGCCCGCCCAAAGCTCGAACTACCTCCCAGCCGCGCTGCGGGGCTCGCACTCGAAAGGGCACCTCTTGTGCCTGCAAGCCGCAGCCCGGCAAGGCACGCTGCAAGTTCCACGGCGGGCTATCCACCGGAGCCAGAACCCCCGAGGGTCTCGACCGCATCCGCGACGCACAACGGCAAAGGTGGATCCGCTGGCGGCGGGACAAGGCGGAGCTTGGCGGAGTGGAACCTCTGCCGGGTTCGACTTGATAAAACTATATGTCCATGCGCAGCGGTCTCGTCATGGGGTGTTAGGACCCGCGCTTGGTAGTTTGGGCATGCATCCATCCCCAGAGGGTGCCACCATGCGCGAAAATGATCGGGGCGGCCGGAGCGCTCTGACAACATCCGGACGAGTGGATTTGAGCGAATGGGAGCGGCACTCGGGGTCTCATCATCACCCGCAGCATGGCATTGACCAGATGACATCGCTGATCCCCGCATTGAAATCACGCCCAGTCCGCGCAATGCTCACCTCGTCCTCTGCGGAGCGGATGTTCCTCGGCTCGATGCCATCAGCGCCTAGAGCCGCGCCCACCCACATAGCCGCAGAGGACGCCTACAACCGTACCTCCACCGCCGCAGACCGCACGCCCTGTGTGCCGCCGTGGAGTTGACGCACTGAGATTTGTTGACGCCAGTCAGTTGCCAGAGCTACCTTCCGCCTATCCCCGCCATCGCTTCGGGCGTTGGAAAGCAGGGTTCGGGCAGGCCGAGCCGAAATCTTTCGTGGCGGGGTGCTTCCTATGCGCCAAGACGAGCCTGCTCAGCCCGCGTCAACAGGTCTGCCCCCAAACCACCAACGAGCCGTCCCTGCTCCCCCGTTGAAATCTGTGGGGCGGACGGCAATATTCCAACTGGCGGGGCTGAATCCTTCTACCGGCAAGCCCACTGGCCCGTTATCGGGTGATGGCACCGTCGGAGACCGGTCCTCCTCGGATCGTGCACTCCGGGCCCCGCTGCCAGCCGCAGGCAATGATAACTTCTACCGAGTTCCAGGTATCCATGACACCAGCCTACAACCGCTCTGCGAGGGCGGGATGACCTTGCCAGCCTCAGCCACGGCGCAAAGAACGCCGGTTCCCATTTCGCTCGACGATTCGATTGAAACCCCAGCCGCAGCGGTTAATAGTGCCGCTTGCGGGGTTGGGTTCATTCCCCTTCGCGCCGATGTCTCTTGCCCCAGCTTCGACTACTGGAATGCCGAGACTAAGGCGGACCCCGCGACAGGCCTTCATAACGAACGATGATGTCGCCCCTACGCCACGGAGATGTCGCGCTGCTCTCGCACTGGTTGCCCCCTTGCGGTTGAAACCGTAGTTTCGCGCGGTTCCACTAGCCCGGTGACCTAAATGACCTTCTCGCTCGACACCCTTCTCAACCACTATCGGGTATCAGCAACCAGCGAGCGGGATAAGGGCAGCTACTACGAACGCCTCTGCGCGGCCTTTCTGTCTCATGATCCTGTGCAAGCGGAGCAGTACGAAGCCGTATGGACCTGGGCCGATTGGGCAGCGGAGAACGGCTGGAACGGCAAGGACGTGGGGATCGACCTTGTGGCAAAGCTGCGTGGCCATGCTGGCTTTGCCGCGATTCAGTGCAAGTTTTATGGGGCACGTGACAAGATCGCCAAGGCGGACATCGACTCCTTCCTGTCGGCATCTTCCAAAGCGCCGTTCGTGCGCCGGATCGTGATGGATTCGACCGAAGGCGCATGGTCCGAGAATGCCGAGGCGATGCTGATCGGTCAGCTGATCCCTGTCCTCCGCATCGGGTTGGCCGACATGCGTGCCTCGCCAATCCGGTGGGGGCTGTTTGCCGCCAGGCAGGAAGTGGTGCTGGAGGCAAAGAAGGAGATTCGCCCCCATCAGCGTGACGCTCTGGATGCTGTCCGCGCCGGTCTGGCGGAACATGACCGCGGCAAGATCATCATGGCCTGTGGAACCGGCAAGACCTTCACGTCGCTGAAGATTGCCGAAGATTTGGTCGGTGCTGACGGCTCTGTCCAGTTCCTTGTCCCCTCGCTTGCGCTGATGGCGCAGACGGTGCGCGAATGGACGAACGACACCAAAACGCCAATCCGTTCTTTTGCTGTGTGTTCCGACACCCAAGTTGGTAGGCGGCGGCCGGCGAAAGACGATGTCGCCGAAATCAGTCCACTCGACCTCGCATTCCCGGCGACGACCGACGCGGGAAAGCTCGCCACCGGCGTTGCGGACCCAGCGCCCGGCAAGATGACGGTCGTCTTCGCCACATATCAGTCGATCCAGACGGTTTCCGATGCCCAGCTGAAACACAGCATGGGGCGGTTCAATCTCATCATCTGCGACGAGGCTCATCGTACGACCGGGGCGGCGCTCGACGGACAGGAGGAGAGCAACTTCATCCGCGTTCACCGCGACGAGGTGGTGGGCGGCGACAAGCGGCTCTACATGACCGCGACCCCGCGTATTTACGGTGATGGTGCGAAGTCCAAGGCGAGCGATCTGGGCGTGACCCTGGCGACAATGGACGACGAAAGCCTGTTCGGCCCAACGCTTTTCTATCGCGGCTTCGGTTGGGCGGTGCAGGAAGGTCTGCTGACCGACTACAAGGTCATCGTGCTGACCATGGACGAAGGGCTGGTGGCGCGCTCGCTTCAGAAGCGGATCGAGGATCCAACCTCCGGGCTCATTCTGGACGATGCGACACGTATCCTCGGCTGCTACAAGGCGCTGACTAAGATGGACATTCAGTCTGACTTGGGCGCCGATACCCAGCCGATGCGCCGGGCTCTGGCCTTCTGTCGGGACATCAAATCCTCCAAGTTGGTCCAAGACGAGTTCGGCGCCGTGGTTGATGAATATCTCAGCTCGACCGAAGTGCAGAGCCGTGAAGGCGACCTCGCACACCATCACCTCAACTGCGAAATCCAGCATGTCGACGGAACATTCAACGCCAAGTCCCGAGGCGAACTTCTGGATTGGCTGAAGGCCGAAACCGAAGACCAGATCTGCCGGATTCTGACGAACGCCCGCTGCCTCTCCGAAGGCGTGGATGTACCGGCACTGGATGCGATCATGTTCCTGCACCCGCGCAAAAGTCAGATCGACGTGGTGCAATCCGTTGGCCGCGTCATGCGAAGGGCGCCGGGCAAACGGATGGGGTACGTCATCCTGCCGGTCGGTGTTCCGGCCGACAAGACCCCGGAAGAGGCATTGAATGACAACGACAAATACCGTGTTGTCTGGCAGATTCTGAACGCCCTTCGCGCCCATGACGAGCGGTTCGATGCGACTATCAACCAGATGTCGCTTGGTCAGGATGTTTCCGACAGGATCCAGATCATCGGGAGCAAGGAACTGGAATCCGTCACGGCGACGGTTGAAAACCTGCCAAGCCGCCCAGCCGCCGAACGCTCCGGCATCACCGGCTCGGGGCACGACCGCGGTGACGATGATTTCATCATCGAGGATGAAAGCCAGCCTGAACTGCCCGGCATCATCCTTGACGATTTCAGCCGCGCCATCATGGCGAAGATCGTCAAGAAATGCGGCGACCGTGAATACTGGGACCGGTGGGCCGCCAGCCTGCGCGACATTGCCATTGCCCATATCACCCGGCTGGAAGCGATCCTTTCTGTCGAAGGAAGCCACGCGCGGCAGGAGTTCGACCGTTTCCTCGCCGAAATCCGCGACGATTTGAACAGCGGCATTACCGAGGCCGAGGCCATTGAGATGCTGGCCCAGCATATCATCACCCGCCCGGTCTTCGACGCTTTGTTTGAAGGCCATACTTTCACCACGGAAAACCCGGTCTCCTGCGCCATCCAGGGCGTGCTTGATGCACTCGAAAGCGCGCATCTGGAAAAGGAAAGCCGCGACCTCGACGATTTCTATCGCTCTGTCAGGCTCAAGGCGCGGGGCATCACCAACCCGGCCGCCAAACAGGACCTGATCCGCCAGCTTTACGACAACTTCTTCGGCGTGGCCTTCAAGGGCACGCGCGACAAGCTGGGCATTGTCTACACCCCCGTCGAGATAGTCGATTTCATCATCCACTCGGTCAATGACGTGCTGGAGGACGAATTCGGACAAACCCTCGGCTCAAGAGGCGTCCATATCCTCGACCCCTTTACCGGTACGGGCACATTCATCACCCGTCTCCTGCAATCCGGCCTGATCCAGCCCGAGGAACTGGAGCACAAGTTCCGCTACGAACTGCACGCGAACGAGATCGTGCTGTTGGCCTATTACATCGCCGCGATCAACATCGAGTCGATCTACGAAGGCCTCTCGGATAGCTACGCTCCCTTCAATGGCATCCTTCTGACCGACACTTTCGCCATGGGCGAGGGCAAGGACGAGTTGGCGCTGGTCATGCCCGACAACTCGGAACGCCGCCGCCGCCAGCAGGAACTCGACATCCGCGTCATTATGGGCAACCCGCCCTACGCCGTGTCGCACCACGTCAACTACCGGCGCCTCGATGGTCGGATCGGCGAGACCTTTGCCGGACGTTCGACCGCGACCAACAAGAACGCGCTCTACGACAGCTACATCCGCGCGATCCGCTGGGGTGCTGACCGACTGGGTGACAGCGGCGTCATGGCCTATGTGACCAACGGGGGCTGGATCGATGCCAACACCGGCGACGGCATGCGCAAATCCCTGGTCGAGGAATTCTCCTCGATCTACGTTTTCCACCTGCGCGGCAACGCCCGCACCTCCGGCGAACAGCGCCGCAAGGAGAGCGGCAACGTCTTTCAGGAAGGTAGCCGGGCTCCGGTCGCAATCACCCTTTTCATCAAAAACCCCGCTGCTGCGAGGCAGGGGCAGGTCCTCTACCACGACATCGGCGATTACCTCAGCCGCGAGGACAAGCTGAAGATCATCGCCGGTTTCCGCAGCATCCGCGGCATCGGAGCCAAGGGCGGATGGCAGGAGGTGATCCCCGACGCCCACGGCGACTGGCTCAAACAGCGCGACGACAGCGTGGCGGGCTACATCAGCATTGGCCACAAAAAGGACAAGGACGCGAAGGTCCTGTTCGAGAACTATTCGGCCGGGCTGAAGACGCAGCGCGATGCCTGGTGCTTCAATTCCTCTGAATGGCGCCTAAAACAAAACATCCGCCGTACGGTCGATTACTACAACGGCCAGCTTGCCCGATATGCCGCTGCCAAGGCCACCTCATCGGTGGAGGATTTCATCACCCATGCGCCGCACGACGTGTCTTGGACCCGCGCCCTGCGCAATGATTTCGCACGTCTGAAGCCGCTGAACTTTGACGAAGGCCAGATCGTGCCCGCCACCTATCGGCCCTTCTTCCGCCAACACCTCTATTTCAGCCGCCGCCTGAACGAGATGATCTATCAGATGCCTCGCATGTTTCCTAACCCTGACGAGCCCAATCGGGTGATTTCCGTTGCGGGCGTTGGCCATGTCGGTGGCTTTTCAACCCTCATGACGAATCAGATTCCGACACTGGAAATCGCGGCTATGAAGGGTGGCTCCCAATGTTTCCCGCTCACCCTCTACGCGCAAGAAGACCCAGTCGCTGATGATGATCTCTTCTCGGTGATTGAGGAGGTACGGCCGACCTATCGCCCCCGCCACGGCATCACCGACGCCGGACTCGCGCATTTTCAAACCGCCTATCCCGGTGAGGAACTCACCAAGGACGACATCTTCTACTATACCTATGGTCTGCTGCATTCCGAGGACTACCGCCGCCGCTTCGCCGACAACCTGACGAAAGAACTGCCCCGCATTCCTTGCGTGAAGAAGGCAGCCGATTTCCGGGCTTTCGTCGAGGCTGGGCGCCGGCTGGGGGATCTGCATGTTGTCTATGAGAGCGTCGAACCCTATCCGGTGACGATCAAGCAAGGCGATCTGTCGCTCGCGCAGATCGATAACGCGGCGAAGTTCTTCCGCGTCGAGAAGATGACCTTCGGCAAGGGCAAGGATCGTTCGGTGATCCACTACAACGCGAACATCACCCTGACTAACGTCCCGCTGGCCGCCTATGACTACGTCGTGAACGGCAAGCCCGCCATCGACTGGGTGATGGAGCGCCAGGCGGTCCGTGAGGACAAGGACAGCGGCATCGTGAATGACGCCAACGACTACGCCAACGAAACCATCGGCGATGCGCGCTATCCCTTCGACCTGTTGTGCCGTGTTATCACCGTGAGCCTTGAGACGATGAAAATCGTGCGCGCCCTACCTCCGCTGGAGATTTGAAGACCAATCCGCGAGGCTCCCCATCTTTCAGCCAGAAGCCCAAGAAGCAATAGGCATAATTTCTCACACGAAGTGCTCTTACTGATCAAATTCGAGAGGTGATGGCGGGCGCGAAGCCGCGGATGTGTGTATCCTGCCCTGAATTCGCGAAATTCACGCCAAGAACCCGAGCGTCTCCCTCGTAGGCGAGGAGGCCTCCTTCTCGCCGGTTTGAGTTCCCTTCAATCGCGGCACTGCATCCCGTTGCATCCAAGCGCAATGCGTTTGGCGGGCATCATGGCGGGTAAATCCGTCATGCCGTCAAAAAATGACACAATATCAATGATGTATGGCGGAGAGAGAGGGATTCGAACCCTCGAGACGGTTCCCCGCCTACACACTTTCCAGGCGTGCGCCTTCGACCACTCGGCCACCTCTCCGTGGCGGGCTTCCTAACGCGGGTTTTGGTCGGGGGCAAGGGGGTCTGAACAGAGTATTGCGGTTCCCCGCTCAGGGTGAGGCGCATAATCATCACTTCACCGCAAGTCCCTTGGTCTGCGTAGAAATGCCGCTTTTCCTTCGGCAAACTTCCTCTAAATAGCATGGATCGTCTAATCGAAGGTGGGTCATGCGGCGCAGGCAATTTCTTCTTACCGGTCTTTCCGTAAGCGCCCTTGCCGCCATTGCTCCGCTCCGCATTTCCGCGCAGACGGCCGACTTCTTCGACGCGTTGACGCAGGAAATGCAGGCGCTCGTTAACCAGCCCTATCAGCGGAACGAACTTACGTTGCCCGAGCCGTTCTCGACGCTCGGATATGACGGCTATCGTCAGGTGCAGGCGGATCCCGCGCGGGCCATCTGGGCGGGTCAGGCCCTGTTCACGCTGAACGCCTTCTCTCTCGGCTGGCTTTATGATGAGCCGGTGACGATTGCCCTGCTCGAAGGCGGGGAGCGGCGGGAGCTTTCCTTCACCTCGCAGGACTTCCTCTATCACGCGCCGCTCGACCGGGCGCCTTTCGATGCAGTGAACCCCTTCCCCGGTATCGCCGGACTGAAGATCAACTACCCGCTGAATTCTCCCGAAATCTGGGATGAGTTGCTGACGTTTCTGGGGGCCAGCTACTTCCGCGCGCTGGGACAAGGGTCGTCCTATGGCACCTCCGCGCGCGGCATTGCCATCGACACGGCAGCGGGCAAGCCGGAGGAGTTTCCTCGCTTCACCCGGTTCTACGTCGTCCCGCCCGGCCAGTTCGATTCGTCGATCACCATCTACGCCCAGCTCGAAGGGCCAAGCGTCACCGGCGCGTATCGCTTCATCACCCGCCCCGGCAAGGACACGACCATGGACGTGACCGCGCGCATCTTCGTGCGGCGCGACGTCTCGCGGCTGGGCATCGCGCCGCTCACCTCGATGTTCCTCTACGGCGGGCCGAATCGTGCCGCTTTTGACGATTATCGCGAGCGTGTGCATGACAGCGAGGGATTGAAGATCATCCGTGCCAGCGGAGAGGAAGTCTGGCGCAACCTGAACAATCCGGCGCAATTGGCGGCTTCCTTCTACAAGGAGGAAAACCCCCGCGCCTTCGGCCTCATGCAGCGCAGCCGTCGTTTCGAGGATTATGCCGATGCGGAGGCGCATTACGAAAAGCGCCCCTCCGTTCTGGTGGAGCCGTCCGGGCAATGGGGCGTGGGCCACATCTGCCTGATCGAGATCCCGACAAAGCGGGAGGTCAACGACAACATCGTCTGCTTCTGGATGCCGGAAGCGCCCGCAACCGCGGGTTCGGCGGTCGAGTTCAGCTATCGGCTGGTGTGGGGCGACATCGCCGAATCGAGCACGCGATTCGCGCGCGTCATCACCTTCAGTTCAGGCCATTCCGGGACATCCGGCTCCGATCCGACAACGGGAGAGCGGAAATTTGTGGTGGATTTCGAAGGCCCCTATCTGGACCGCCTGCTCGACCTCGATTCCGTCGCCGCGAACACGTCAATTTTTAATGGAGAATTTGTCCACACGGACTTGAAGAAAGTCGCGGGAGAGGACATCTGGCGGTTCGTTGCCGACGTGAAGAGTACGGCAAGCAATCCTGTGGAACTGTCGGTATATTTGAGCGTTGGCGGTCGTCGTCTGACCGAAACCTGGAGCTATCAGTGGAGACCTGGAGATGAATCGCCTCACTGACATCGCTGCTGCGAGGGTCATGGAAGTGAGTGACGCAGCTGGCACGCTCGCGCTCGATGACCGGTTGCCGCCGGCGGCGCCGATGATCATGCCGGTGCAGGTTCTGGAGCGCTCCTCCTCCTGGTTCGGGCTGCTGCGCGCCAGGTTCGCCCAGTCTGGCGGCCGGCGACTGACCTGATCTCCCCATGATATTGCGGACCGTCCTCTTTCTGGCGAGCCTTGTGTTGGCCGGAACAGCCGTATGGCTTGGCCTCAACGTCTTTTTTGCCGACGGGCGGGACGGAACGGATTATGTCAGGATCGCCCTGCTCGGCCTGACCACCTGGTGGATCGCCTGGGGCGCGATGCTCGGCATGAGCGGCGTGTTCATGAGCAGTCATATCCGCCGTGCGCGGACGACCGGCCCGCTGACCACGCGCACAGCGATCCTGCTTCCGGTTTACAACGAACCTCCTGAAAAGCCCTTTTCCCATGCTGCGGCGATGATCGAGAGCTTGGAGGCCACCGGCCTTCATGGCGCTTTCGAACTTGCGATCGTCTCGGATACCACCCGCGCCGCGATAGGGGCGGAGGAAGAGGCGTGGTTCGAAAAGCTGCGCGGCGGCTGGGGGCATATCCTGCCGGTCTATTACCGCCGCCGGACAGACAATACCGGCAAGAAGGCGGGCAACATCGCGGAGTTCATCCGCCGCTTTGGCGGACGGTACGATTTCCTCATCATTCTCGATGCGGACAGCCTGATGGAAGGCGAGACGCTGGTCGAGATGGTGCGACGCATGGAGGCCGAGCCGAAGCTCGGGCTGCTTCAGACCCTGCCGAAGATCATCCGCTCGCGGTCGTTCTTTGGCCGGGTTCTGCAATTCTCCGCTGCGTTCTTTTCGCCGATCTTCACCCGTGGCGTCGCGGCGCTTCAGGGGCGCGAGGGGCCGTTCTGGGGCCACAATGCCATCACGCGCACCACGGCATTCGCGGAAAGCTGCGGCCTGCCAGAGCTCAAGGGCAAGCCGCCGTTCGGGGGCCATATCCTCAGCCACGACTATGTGGAGGCCGCCCTCCTCGCGCGCGCGGGCTGGATCGTGCGGGTCGATCCCGACATCGGCGGCTCCTATGAGGAAGCACCCGACAACATCCTCGATTATGCCAAGCGCGACCGCCGCTGGGCACAGGGCAACCTTCAGCATTCGCGCCTGCTCGCCGTGCCCGGCCTGAAGATGTGGAGCCGGTTCGTATTCTTTCAGGGCATCATGGCCTACCTCGCCTCCTCCCTCTGGGGCGTATTCCTGATCGCGACCATTCTGGCACCGATTCTGGCCGCGCCCTTTGAGTTCTTTCCTGACTCGGCGCTCGGCGTTCCGCAGTTTCCGATCAGTGAGTCCACACGCGCCATTCTGTTGCTGCTGCTTGTCCTGGGGCTTCTTCTTGGGCCGAAGCTGCTCATCGCGCTTCGATCCATCTTCGATGGGCGCGCCCGGCAATTCGGCGGTGCCTTTGCATGCCTGGCAAGTGTCATCATTGAAATCCTGTGGTCGAGCCTGATCGCCCCGCTCATGCTGGCCTTCCAGACCCGCTCCGTCATCGAGATCCTTACCGGAGCAGACGGCGGCTGGCCGGTTGCAGATCGGGAGGCGCAGGCGATCCCGCTCTCAACCGCCTGGAAGGCAAGTTGGTGGATCACCGCCACCGGCGCTGTCATCCTCTTCGCGGCATGGAAGTTCACCAATCTTTTCATATGGTTCCTTCCGGTTGGCGGCCCGATGCTCATCGCACCCCTGATCATCGCCTGGTCCTCCGATTCCGGGGAGGGCGCCTCCGCCCGTCGGTTGCGGCTGTTCATGAAGCCCGAGGAACAGCATCCGCGCCCCGTGATGATTCGGCAGCAGGAAATCCTGAATGACTGGCGCCGGGAGGAAATCGCCTCCCCCGGCCCGGATAGCCAAGTGACCGCGCCGCCTGCGGCTGCACTTTCCACTGAACCGACAGGCTGAACACCTTCCCGTGCAGGCCGGAGTTGCCGTTCGGCCTGCAACCCCGCATAGTGGCGCAGACCCACGCCGAGGTTCCGCGCGCCATGCTCAAGACGACACCGCCCGAGGATCAAACCGGCGTCTTCCCCCCCTACCGCCCAAGTCTTGAAGACAGGCTCCGCATCCAGACATGGGCGCTCACCATCATCGCCTTCGGGGTGGCGGTGTTTCTCCTCTGGGTGGGCAGTTCCATTCTCATCTCGCTCGCCTTCGGCATCATCCTTTTCAGCGTGACGACCGCCACCATCGACCGGATCGCGCAACTCAGGCTCGGTCGCTTCTATTTCCCGCGCTGGATTGCAGTGGTGCTCGCGGTGACGCTACTCACCTTCTGCCTCATCCTGCTGGCCGTTGTGGTGGTGAATGAGGTCAACCGGCTGATCACCACCATGCTGCTTTACAGCGATGCGGCCATCAATGCTGTCGCCCGCCTGTTCGCCTGGCTCGGGCCAGAGGCAACCTCGGCGGTTCAGAACGCGATCCAGACGATCAACCTCAACGCCTACCTCCGCTCGATCGCGTTTCAGCTTTCCGGGCTGGTGTCGATCGCGGTGATGACAAGCCTCGTCGTGGGGTTTCTGTTCGCGGAGCAGCACTGGTTCCATGCAAAGCTGCTGAACCTGTTCGCCTCGCCGGAGCGTGCGGCGCGTGCCGCCGCCATCAGCCGCTCCATCATCCGCCGGGTGAACCGCTATCTTCTGGTGAAAAGCGCAGTCAGCCTTGTGACGGGGCTTGAGGTCTATCTGGTGATGCGCGTGGCGGGGCTGGAATTTGCGGGTGCCATGGGGATGCTGACGGTCATCCTGAACTTCATTCCGACCATCGGCTCGCTGGTCGCCTCCATCCTCACCATACTAGCAGTGTTCATCCAGATGCCGGAACCCTGGGTCACCGTGACGGTATCCCTCATCGTGTGCGGCATCCAGTTCGGCAACGGAAATATCATCGAGCCGATCTTCATGGGGCGGACATTGCAGCTTTCCACCTTCTGCATCGTGCTGGCGCTGGCCTTCTGGGGCGCGATATGGGGAATCGCCGGGTTGTTTCTCGCGGTGCCGATGATGGTCGCGGCGATGATCCTCTGCTCCCATATTCCGCCGCTCCGGCCGCTCGCCGTCCTCATGTCGCGCGACGGGCAACCGGACAGCATGTTCGGCGCGGGCGATCCCGCTCCGCTTAACCCCCGGACGGTCAGACGCTGATCCGGGCGCCGATCTCCACAACCCGGTCCCTCGGGAGGTGATAGAACACCGTCGGATCGGCGGAAAATCCGTTCAGCAGGATATATATCCTGTCCAGCAGGAGCGGCATGCCGATACGCGCACCCGGCACATAGCGGCGGCGCCCGAGGAAGAAGGAGGTGCGCATCACCTCAAGCTTCACCCCGTCGATCCGCGAGCGGAACAGGGCACGGCTGACATCAGGCGTCTCCATGAAGCCGAAGCGAAGGGTGACGCGCGCAAACCGGTCGTCGAGATTCTCGTAGGTCAGCCGGTCGTGCTCTGAGACACGCGGCTCCTCCGCCACCAGCACCGTCGTGACGAGGTTGCGGCGATGCAGCACCTTGTTGTGCTTGAGGTTATGCAACAAGGCAGGCGGTGCCGTGGTCGGATCGGAGGTCAGGAAGACCGCGACTCCATCAGCGATATGCACGGAGCTATGCGACATCGAATGGGCAAAACTCTCCAGCGGCACGGCCATCCGATGCTGCCGCTCGAAGGACAGCTGAGAGCCCCGCCACCACGACCACATGACCAGCATGAGCGCCAGCGCCGCCAGCACCGGAACATAGCCGCCATCAAGGATTTTCAGCAGGTTGGAAGTCAGGAAGGAAAGCTCGATCACCGCAACCGGCGCCGCGATCAGCAGCACGACCCATAGCGGCTTGCGCCACCCCTTCACCGCCAGCACCACCGCGAGCGCCGTGGTGACGATCATCGTCCCCGTCACCGCGATCCCATAGGCGGAGGCAAGGCTGCTTGACGAGCCGAACGCCAGCGTAAGCCAGATCACCGCGATGAGCAGCAGCCAGTTCATCGTGGGCACGTAGATCTGGCCGCTTTGTTGCTCGGACGTATGGCGGATCTCGAACCGCGGCAGCAGGCCAAGCTGCACCGCTTGCCGCGTCATGGAAAAAGCGCCGGAAATCACGGCCTGACAGGCGATGACTGTCGCCACCGTCGCCAGCAGCACCAGCGGGATCAGCCCCCAGTCCGGCACCATGAGGAAGAACGGATTACCCAGCGTCTCCGGCCGCGAAATGACCAGCGCTCCCTGCCCGAGATAGTTCAGCACCAACGCCGGCAGCACCACCCAGAGCCAGGCGAAGCGGATCGGCCCGCGTCCGAAGTGCCCCAGATCTGCATAGAGCGCCTCCGCCCCTGTCACCGCCAGAAACACCGCACCCAGCACGAGGAAGGCCGTGAAGCCATGGTCGGTGAGGAAGAACACCGCATGATGCGGGTTCAGCGCCGTGAGCACATGGGGATTGCCGGAGATCTGCCAGATACCGGCTGCTCCCATGGTGATAAACCAGATGAGCGTGATCGGACCGAACCATGCGCCGATCCGCGCCGTGCCGTGTCTCTGCACCATGAAGACGCCGACCAGGATGATGATGGTGATCGGCAGAACGAACGGGGTAAAGCTCGGCGTGATGAGCTCCAACCCCTCCACCGCCGAGAGGACGGAAACCGCGGGCGTGATCATCGCATCGCCGAAAAACAGCGCCGCCCCCATGATACCAAGGATGAAGACCGGAACGGAACGCCGCCCGACCGCCGCCATGGCGAGAGAGAACAGCGCGAGCACACCCCCCTCTCCCCGGTTGTCCACGCGGAGAAGGAACACCACGTATTTGCCGGTGACGATCAGGAACAAGGCCCAGACGAGCAGGGAGACGACGCCCAGCACTTCTTCATTCGTCAGCCCGTCGCTCGCCGCGTGGTGCAGCGCTTCCCGCATGGCATAGAGCGGGCTTGTGCCGATATCCCCATAGACAACGCCGATGGAACCGAGCGCGAGCTTCAGAAAGCCCTCGCGGCCCCGTGATCCATGGGATGACGCATCATCCACCGGTTCCGGGGAGCTTGGCCGGGAAGAGGGCGTATCAGTCATGTGAGGTTGTCTATCCGGGAGTGGTGTGCTGGCCCGATGCACATTCGATCCGCAAGGATCGCCATGGCGTTTTCACCTTGTGGGCATGGCCCGTTGCACTGAACGGTCCATACCGCCCTTCGGTGAATCATGCGTGGAGAGGCGGCTGGAGTCAAGCACCGCCGCCCCGGTTCCAGCGTGTGGGCCTCACCGTGTAGGGCTTCCGGCGCGGCGCTGATCGTTTTCCTCTGCCTGCTCCTCGGCCTTGCCGTCGCGCGCCGCTTCCGCATACACCGGATCGGGGGCGGGCTTCTCGCCGAAGATCGCGCCGGGCAGGACATAGGGCGTGCCGTCGCCATCGGCCATGATGGTCTTGCTCGACCCCATGACACCGAAGACGATCCCCTCTTCCTTGAAGCGGCGATGGATGAGGTGGAGCACTTCGTCCTGAACCGCGCCCTTGAAGTTCACGTCCCGGATGATGAGCCGCATCTCGAACGTCAGGTTGCCGCCGTCGATACCGACCAGCCCCACGGAAGGCGGCGGGTTCAAGATCACCATGGGCGGCACCTTGGCGATATCTTCCAGCACCTTCTGCACATGATCGCTGTCATTGACCCCCGACACGGTAACCTGCTGGAGCACACGCCCCGACAGGTTGAAACGCGTGATGTTCGTGACCTGACCGGAGATCAGCGAGGCGTTGGGCACGATGACGTGGTTGCGGTCGAATGTCTCGATCCGGGTCGAACGGACAGAGATCGCGCGCACGCGGCCCTGCACGCCCGCAACCTCGATCCAGTCGCCTTCCGACACGGGACGTTCGATCAGAAGGATGATACCGGAGACAAAGTTCTGCACAATATTCTGCAGGCCGAAACCGATACCGACGGAAAGCGCGGAGGCAAGGATCGCCAGCGATGAAAGGTTGATGCCCGCCGCCGTCATGGCGATGATCGCGGACAGCACGACCCCGACATAGCCAACCCCCAGAACCACCGCCCGCTGCCCGCCGGTGTCCAGCTTGGTCTTGGGGAGGATGGAGGCGCCGAGCGCGCCTTGCAGCAGCTTGGTGACCGTGTAGCCGATAACGAACACGACGACGAAGGTCAGGAAGATGGTGGGAGAGATCTGCACCCCTGCCACGTTGAAGCCGTCGCGGAACTTGATCCACATCTCCGCCAAGTCAGAGCCGCGCGCGCCCCAGATCAGCAGCAGGAAAGGGATCGCCAGCGCGCAGAGCACGAAGCCGAGCAAAACCGGCACGAGGTCACCGCGATTGGCTTCGTCCCCCTTGATCGCCAGCACGTAGATGTCGGCGCAGAGGCCCTGCAGGAACATCACCATGCCGATGAGCGCAAGCGTCATGGCCGCCGGATAGATCAGCGCCGTTGCTGCGGAGACATAGCCGACCGCTGCGAGAAGCGGAGCCAACGCCCCGATGGCAATGGTGACATAGGCCACGTAGCTAATGAGCCGGTGACGGAACAATACCTCCGCACTTGCCGCCGTCGCATTCACCGCATGGGCGCGGATGAGCTGTCCGAAGCGAAAGAGCAGGATCCCGCCCACGACCAGAAGCGGGAAGGCCAGAACGGAAAAGACCTGCGGTTCGGGGTTCGGGATGATCTGCCAGAGCAGGCTGCGAATGGCGAGGAGGATGCCGAACGCCACCATATGAACGCGGGCCTCGCGCCGCCGCTCGGGCGCAAGTTGAAACGGGCTGTCGCCTGCGTCGTCGGGAAAGAGCCGGCCGGCGAGCCAGAGCGCCGCGAAGACAAGAAAACCGGCCCATGGCAGAGTTTCGACGATCGGAAGAGTGCGGACACCCACCATCCCCGAAAGCTGCAACGCCCGGCTCACCAGCACCAGCCCCAGGACCGGGATCACCACCTGACCGAGCGAGACCAGCTTCGCGATGACCTTGGCGCCGCGGAGTGAACTCCGCCCGCTGATATTGCGGACAAGCCGCTCCATCCACACCCGGCCGCGGAGAAGGATCACCGCCGCGACGACAAGGTGGAGCAGGATGATCGGCAGGTTGGAAACGAGGTTCTGACGCCGGAAATCAGACGCGACGTTGCGGTTGACCTCCGCCACGATCCCCTTGCCCGCGTCCAGAAGGGCCCCCGCTGCAACCGTCCAGTTGGCCGGATTCAGCGGCGACGGCGACAACTCCAGAAGGGCATTTGTCTGCCGGTCGCGCAGGATTGCATCGATCTGCTTGATGAGATTGTCGGCCCGCGTATAGGCCTCGACCGCCGCCTTGCCGGGCGCCTCGGCTTCGGAAATCTGGGTCTGAAGCTCCGAGCGGCGCGCCGTGATCTCCGGGACTTCGGTCGTGCCGTCCTCCGGGGGCGCACCCAGCGCGGCGAGTTGGCCCTTCAGCGTGTCGATCCGGCTATTGTTCGCGCCCTGCGCCGTCTGAAACTCGGCCCGGAGAGGGACCAGTTGGGCACGACGCGTGTCGAGTTGCTGATCCGTAACCTCCGGGTCCGCGACCTCGCCCTCTATCTCGCTCGCCGTTTTCTCCCATGCGGCGAAATCAGGCGTGGTCTGCGCGGGTTCCTGCGCGTGGACGGGCGTGACGAAAACCCCGGTTGGCACACCGGAGACGGGCAGGAGCGCAAAGATCAGCGCGATCAGGATACCGGTCAGACGCTGCATGGATCAGCCCTCGAGCACCGAAGGGAGGGGTTGAGCGGGCGTGGCCAGCCATTCCGGCACGGGTAGGTTCTTCGTCCGCAGAAAGGCCGGATTGAACAGCTTTGTCTGGTACCGGGTGCCGTAATCGCACAGCACGGTCACGATGGTCTTGCCCGGACCCAGGTCGCGGGCAAGCCGGATCGCCCCTGCGATGTTGATGCCGGAAGAACCGCCCACGCAAAGCCCCTCCTCCGACAGCAGGTCAAAGATCAGCGGCAGAGCTTCGCCATCCGGGATGCGATAGGCGAAGTCGGGCGTGAAACCTTCCAGATTGGCAGTGATACGGCCCTGCCCGATACCTTCGGTGATCGAATTGCCTTCGGATTTCAGTGTTCCGTGCGCGTAGTATTCGTATAGCGCCGACCCCTCTGGATCCGCCAGCGCGATCTTCACGCCCTTCGGTTGCAGAGCCATGCCGACACCCGCGAAAGTGCCGCCCGACCCGACGGAGGCCACGAAACCATCCACCTTGCCGCCCGTTTCCTCCCAGATCTCGGGGCCGGTCGTCTCAACATGCGCAAGCCGGTTGGCGGTGTTGTCGAACTGGTTGGCCCAGATCGCGCCGTTCGGCTCTGTCTTGGCGAGTTCCGCGGCAAGGCGGCTCGAATAGCGCACATAGTTGTTCGGGTTGGCATAGGGTGCCGCAGGCACCTCCACCAGTTCCGCCCCGGCAAGGCGGATCATGTCCTTCTTCTCCTGGCTCTGCGTCTCGGGAATGACGATCACGGTGCGAAAGCCCATGGCTGCGCCCACAAGCGCCAGGCCAATACCGGTGTTGCCCGCCGTCCCCTCCACGATCGTGCCGCCCGGGGCAAGCTCTCCCCGTGCCACGGCGTCCTTGATGATATAGAGCGCTGCGCGGTCCTTCACCGACTGACCGGGATTCATGAACTCGGCCTTGCCGTAGATGTCGCAGCCGGTCATCTCGCTGGCCTTGCGCAGCCGGATGAGCGGGGTATGACCGATGGAGGCCATGAGATCGCCGTAAACGGGCATTTCCTTCTCCCTCTTCAGGATCGCTTCGGTGATAGGGCCGCCGTCAGACGAACTCAACCCGCACCGTTTCGGTTCAGTTTCCCGTTTACCCGCGGAGCGCGTCACGGTTCATCGCCAGCCACTGCGCCGTCACGACAAGCGGGCCGTTCGCCCCTTCGCCGGAATTGACGAGTTTCAGCAGATCATCAAGGCTCATGAGAAGGCCGCGAATGTCCTCCGCCTCCTCCGCCAGCCCGCCCGTCTGCGCCACGTCATCCGGCAGGTCGCAGAGAGCGACGAAGCAGTAAAGAAATTCGGTCATCGTGCCGGGGCTGGAGTAATAGCGCATGATCTCCCGCACGTCGGAGACGTTCAGGCCCGCCTCCTCCACGGCCTCCCGCACCACCGTGGAGCGCGGGTCTTCGCCCGCATCGATCCGTCCTGCGATCGGCTCGATCAGCCACGGCTGCCGGTCGCCCCGTGCGAAAGGCCCGGGGCGAAACTGCTCGATGACGAGCACCCTGTCCCGCACCGGATCATAGGGGACCAGCGTCGCGGCGTCGCCGGAGACGAAGACCGCACGATTGACGACCGGGCTCATCGTCCCGTCGAAACGGCGAAAGCGCAGATCATATTCCTCAACGGAGAAGAAATGGGCATAGGGCTCCCGCGCTGCGATGACCTCCACATCGCCTGCCTCGGCCACGCCACGCGCCTCCCGCGGCATGTCATTTGCCGCACGGATGCGGGAATGAGCCCGGCCCAGCAACATGGGGAGGCGGGCAAGATGAGCCGTCGGCGGGTTGATCCCGAAGCCGCGCATGATGTCGCGAGCGGTTTCTGCGGTGATATTGCCCCAATCGTCCACCCAGTCATCGAAGGACCAGTCGTGATCGCTGCCCGCCGCACCGGGATAGACCAGCGCCTTGACGCGCCCACGCTCGGTTTCGAGCGTCATGGGCATGGCCTCACCCGCCTCATAGTGATCGAGCCGCGCGCGATCCGCCTCGCTCAGCCCGGTAACCAGCAAGCCGGGCGCGAGCGCCGCCTCCGCCGCGACAAGCACCGGGCCCGTATCGCCCGCCACCACCCGCTGCCCGGACAGCCGCGCCGCGCGGCCGCTAACGGGATGGCCCAATACGGCCTCCAATACGGGGGGGTGACGCAGCGTGCCGTAGAAGAAGAAGTCCGTCATATCCGTCTCCGGGAAGATCGCCGGCACAGTTGCCCGATGGCGACGGGGGCGCAACCCCATCCCCCGTCGTTACCGCCGGCAGAGCACGGTCAACACGCTGACCTGTCGCCATTGGGTAACTTAAAACCATTAAACAATTCTGATAGCATCGTTCTATACCATATTGTTAAAGATGCTGATTGTTCGGTTTCCGTACTGCTTGGGCGGCATGTCCCCTCTCTCTGCCGGGTGGATCGGACGTTCCCGCAGAATCTTGATCGACCGAATACAATCGCCGCTTGAGGCGTCGGGCGCTGTCCTCTAGCCTCGGGAGAAACAGCTCTCCAACAGAGGATCGAGAATGGCCATCAGGACCTGGCTTCTTGGCACGGCCGCCGCGACGCTTGTCGCGCAGGCCGCATGGGCGCAATCGCCGAATTTGCTCGTTTTCGACTGGGCCGGCTTCGAGGATCCGGGGCTTCATCAGGCTTATATCGACAAATATGGCGCAAGTCCGCAGTACAGCTTTTACGCAGATGACGACGAGGCGTTCCAGAAGGTCGTCTCCGGCTTCAAGCCGGACATCGCCCACCCCTGCTCACAGATGATCTCCAAATACCGCGATGCTGGCCTGATCGAGCCGTGGGATACCTCCAAGCTGACCGCCTTCAAGGATCTGGATCCGGAGCTGCTTGATTCCCCCATCTTCAAGGATGACGGAGGGCTGTGGTTCCTGCCGACGGACTGGGCCTCCACCGCCATCGCCTGGAACACGGAGAAGGTACCGGCGGAGGATGTCTCGACCCTTCAGGTGTTCAAGGATCCGAAATACGCCGGCCGCATCTCGCTGCCGAACTCGGTGGACGATATCTGGCCGCTCGCCTTTCTGGCAACCGGCGTGCACGACTGGACCCATGTGACGGACGATCAGTTCAAGGCCGCCGCCGACTGGCTCCGCGAGGTGCATCCGAACGTCCGCGCCTACTGGGCCGATCCGTCAGAGATGGGCCAGCTCATGGCGACGGGAGAGGTGCTGATCGCCTGGTCCTGGCCCGAGGGCGTGACACAGCTTGTTGCGGACGGCTATCCCGTCGGCTTCCAGCGTGAGGCGAAAGAAGGCTCCTCGGCCTTCGTCTGCGGCTTCGTGAACTTCAAGAACGGGCCCGGATCGGAAGATCAGGCCTATGATTTCATGAATGCCTGGCTCCAGCCGTCGTCCGCCGAATATCTGGTGGACGTGTTCGGCTACGGCTCCTCCAACAAGACCGCCATGGATGCGATGGATCCGGAGAAGCTGAAGGAGGCCGGTCTTGGCCCCGTCACGGTCCCGGTGCTGACGCAAAAGCCGCTGGAACAATCGCTTCGCGACCGGATGGTGCAGGAGTTCGAGAAGATCAAGGCCGGCTTCTGAGCCGCAGCCACGGGGTAGCCGGCGAACGGCTACCCTCTTCCCCCACTGGTCCCCGCGCTGGCCCTGCAGAAGATGCCCCTTTCTTCACATCGGGGTTCACCCGTCTCCGGGGCGTTGCAACGGGGTGAACAGGGTATGCTGAGCGTTTCGCCCGAGA
>NZ_DAMDHB010000001.1:95987-384156 GCF_032102465.1 Haematobacter sp.
CTGAGACTGAGACTGAGACTGAGACTGAGACTGAGACTGAGACTGAGACTGAGACTGAGACCAGATAAGGCGATGCCGCAACAGGTTTTATCCTTGCCAGCGGCGAAACATCATTGCCGGTGTGCCTCCCGAAATCATGCGGGCCGCCGCGCAGGATCGGATGACCAGGCCAATGATATTTTATTCAGGTTCCAAGAGAAAACCCGCATCCCGTCGCCCCGCCCATTGATCGCAGCCACGGAGCGGTCTATATCCTTCCCTGTCCGGGGCTTGCTTCGGACTATGGCGATAAACGCGCACGGAATAAGCGGATCGGACCCGGGGGCGGTACCCGGCGGCTCCACCAAACACCCTTGTTGGGGGCGGAGGGGGCCGAAACAGGATCGACGAACGTGTAAAGGTGATTGCTTTCGCTCGGTGAGGTACCACCGTTACCGGTCC
This sequence comes from Haematobacter sp., assembly GCF_032102465.1. Lineage (NCBI taxonomy): Bacteria > Pseudomonadati > Pseudomonadota > Alphaproteobacteria > Rhodobacterales > Paracoccaceae > Haematobacter > Haematobacter sp. Next base: position 96,429 of record NZ_DAMDHB010000001.1, read on the forward strand.
AAAAGTACAGTTGCCAACAACAACCGTGCTCCGGTCGCTCTGGCTGCGTAAGCAGTTCGAGTACCGAAACTAAGTCCTTGCAGGTAGCACTGTAAGGCGGGGTTCGCAGGCACCTGGCAACAGAAGCCTGCACTTTGATTTTTCCTCCGTAAGCACCTGATTTTCCTTTCTTTTTGCTTTACGATTTTTCAGCGTTTTACAGTTTCTTCTTGCTGACGTTCACGGATTTCCCTCAGCACCGCTTGCCCGCCTCTCTTTCTGTCTGCATGGCGACAGTAGCGCTCGACCATTTCGACCGACATTCCGACCATGTCGGAGATTTGCAGGGCGGTGTAATTAGCTTGCCGGAGACGTATCACGGCGTTGGCACGTAGCCCGTGCCACACGGCACCCTCAAGAATCGCGTGTTTCGTCCGCTCCCGGTCGTAGAGCTTCCAGAGGCCGTTGGTGGTGAACGGCCGGCCAGCATTCCTGCCAGTAGCCTGCAAGAGATAGGGGCCCGGCTGCTTGACCCAGTCCGCCATGACAGCTTCCAGCTCAGGGAAGATCGGGCACCAGGGACGAACGCCGCTCTTCTTCTGGGGTAAGCTGAACCCGCCCTCATCTATGTCGTTGGGGCTCAGACGGATAATATCGCTCTCCCGCTGACCCGTGTACCGCGCGAGATAGAACGCCCTGCGCAGCGGCCCCGTGAAGTGCTCCTCGGCACATTCGAGCTGCTCGGGCGTCCAGGGCTTGTGGCCCTCCCCTTGCTGGTAGCGCTGGACACCCAAGGTCGGATCGCGATCAATCATTTCGCGCGGCCCCATAGCCCATCGGCACATCGCTTTCAGGGCATCGAGAGTATTGTTCGCCGCACCGGGCCGCGTGGCGCCGATTTTCTCGATGAGCGCTTGCACGTGTTTCGGTCGTAGGCCTTCCGCCGGCAGATCGCCCCATGCATTGCGCGCCACCTTGAGGTAGCGTCGGTATTGATCCTGCGTCCCTTCGGAGAGCTTCCGGGGCAGCATCGGCCAAGCCAATATGTAACTGTCGATTATGGCCGCTATCGTGTTCGCCACGGGCGCACCGCTCAGGCCTTGCGCCTGGCGAACGGCCTGCCAGAACTCCGGCGTTTTGGGATCATCGGGGAGACGGATACGCTCGCCTGCATGCTGCGAGCCCCGCCCCTCCTGATAGTAAAAATACTCCCTCCCCCGCGACACGACGCAGTGGACGTGGCGAGGCAGTGAAACCTTACGGGACATTATCGAGCCCTGTCATGAAAGGATCGGCCTCAGCGGCCTTCTCGGGTGCAAGAGACGCTGAGACTTCCGCCCAGTTCCATCGAACAGCGCCTCCGCGCTTGATCGGCTTCGGCAGAAGTCCACGCCTCACCCAATCGTCAACCGTGCTTTCGCCAATGTCCAATTCCGCCGCCAAGGTGGTTCTCGATACGAATGACGGCGGGCGGGTGCCGCTGACAATGCGCTGTCTCACTGCTTGCCCTCACGCTGCCCGATGCGCTGCATGTTGAGCGGCGACAGGTATTCGTCGCCGCCGTCGATCTCGGGGAGGTTTTCAAGGCGGCGGATTTCGTTCGGGGAGAGCCAGCCCCCATCGCGGCCGATGCGGTAGGCCTCATACCGCGCCCCTAGATCGCCGCGCAGCAGCCCCGCCAAGTCGTGCTCCACGAAGAAGGTCTTCCGGCTCTCCTCGGTCAGCAGCGCCATGTTCATCGCCTGTTCGATCCGCTTCGCCATCGGTGCGAGGCAGCGCTGGACAAGCGCCCGGCTTTCCTCGCCGATGTTCGAATAGGTCGCATTGTCCGTAATCCCGGCGGCGGAGGGCGGAACGCCGAACACCCGGCAGATATCGAGATTGGACAGCTTCCGGCTTTCGAGGAACTCCGCATCCTTGGAGCTGAAGGCCATCGGCTTCCATTCAATCCCGCCGTCCAGCACGAGGATCCCGGAGGTGCTGGCATCGGAAATGATCTTTTCTCGCAGCCCGGCGAGGAGATCGGCCCGTTGCGCGCCAGTGATCATCTGGGGGAAGGCCAGAACGCCCTCGGGCCGAAACCCCTTCTCCGCTTGCGTCCCGGCCGTATCCGCCTGCGACATCGCGAGCCCGAAGGCGTCGCGGGCGAGCTGCAGCGGGGAGACGCCCATGATCCCATCGTGGCCGAAGCGCCAGCGCAGGTGCAGCATCTCGTCTTGCAGGAAGATCTTGCCCGGCGCGCCGCTCTCCCTGTAGCGCAAACGGCCGTTCGCAAGCCGTTCCACTGACATGGCGCGCGGATCGACGCGGCGCAGGGCGGCCACCTGGCCGCGCCCGTTGCGGGTGATCTCGGCATAGGCGTTGCCTTGGACCAACAGGTCCACGACGAGAGTATTGCGGAAGTCGAAGGCGGTCTGCACGCCGTTGGGCGCGTCGTGCAGCACCCCATAGAGCGGATGATCATTCGCCCGCTCCCGGCCGCCCCGGTCATTGGTGCGGTAAAGGAAGAGCGGCACGGAAGCCATCAGTTCGGCGGTCAGCGTGATGCAGCGCAGCGCGACGGGCAGGCCCGAGGCGCGGGTCGGATCGACCGCGCCGAAACGACCGCCCTGCCCGAGGAACTCCGCGAGGTAGGGATCGGAGGTGGCAACGGTCGTCTGGGCGCGACGTTCCCGGCCAAGGATGCGGGAGAGGATCGTCATTGGCCAGCCTCCAGAATGCGGATCAACCGCGCGGCATGGGCCAGCGCGGGACGCGATTGCGGCTTGGTGCGAGCTTGCACCGCGGTTCCGGGATAGGCTGGCCATGCGCAGACTACCGAAACCTCGAAGAGATCCACGGCGCGCAGTTCCCTCTGGCTCCCCGCGCGGTGTTCATCGGTCACCGTGAAGCCGAAGGACATGCCACCCAGATCGCCGCGTTCGGCCAGCGCCAGCACATCGCGCCCGGCCTGCGTGTCCGGCAGGTCGAGCGAGAAGGCCAGCCCGCGCCCGTCTTCGGACAAGCGCAAAGAGCCGGAACGGGTGCGACCGAGCACCTTGCCCGGATCGTGATCGACGAGTGCAAGGATGTCCCGCGTGCCCGCCAGAGACGCCTGGAAAGCCCCTGGCGCAATGGTTTCGGTGAAGGCATCGCCGATTTCGGCCGGCGTGCCGAAGGTGGCGGCGTAGCCTTCCAGCCGCCGCCCGCTGGCGCGAAGCTCCGCAGGGAAGGCCCGCCGCTCCATCAGCCGATCTCCGACCAGACGAAGCCTTCGGGGTGGCGCACCACCACATCGGCATCAAGGAAGGCATGTAGCAGCGCCCCGCCCTTTGAGGCCACGTCCGCGTGATAGGGGTTCACGAGGATATCCACCCCCGACCAGTAGCCGATGTAGAGGTTGGACCACGCGCCGTAGATCAGCGCCGATTTGTCGTCGCCCACTCCGAGATCGGTCGGAATCTGCGTCGAGATCGCCACAGGTGCGTCATGGAAGACGAGGCCCGCGCCGAGGGGCATTTCACCATCCTTGATCTTGCGTGCCTCCCCTACCACCTTCGGATGCGTCAGAAAGCCGTTCACCCCGTCGACATTCGCCATCTCCATCGCCCCGATCATGTCGGCGGTGATTTCGATGGAGATCGGGCCGCCGGTGATCGTCGGCACGGATGGGTTCGCCAGAATGCCGACCGGCTCATTGACACCCCCGCCCCGGATCGCCGCCGCGTCGAGCTTCTCGCGCAGGAGCAGCGAGAGGTCGTTCCGCAGGATCGGTTCCAGCGCCTGTGACGATTGCAGCAGCATCCGGCGGGACACCTCGTACTCCGCCGCGACGGTCTTCGGCCCCATCGAGACCTTGCCGAACTTGGCATCCGAACGGGTCGCGGGCGCGTGTTCCGCCACCCAGGAAGCGGTACCGCTCTCCGTCAGACGCGGCAGGTCCAGATTGCCGGTCAGGCCACGCAACACCGTGGCCCCGAGCCACTCCGTGACCAGCGCCGGCCGGCGGTGATCGGTGATCGTGCCGACCTGCCGGCCGACGAGGTTCCCCCCCGGCCCCGCGACCGGCGTAGTCGTGGTGAGTGCGCGATGCTCCATGAGCACCTCGATGGGGATCATCACCCCCCGGGCTTCCCGCCCGCGCGACAGCTCCTGGTGCCATTCGGCTTCCTGCCCGGTCAGCCGACCATTCATCGATTCCGAGATCGCCTTGGACAGCGAATAGCTGCGCAACTCGCGCGTCGCACCGGCGCCAGACACGTGCTCAGCCGTGGCCTCAAAACGCTCGAACTCCGCCAGCTTTTCCGCGTCGGTGATGCGCGAGGTCAGTCCGCGCACCTCCGTCTCCAACGCGTCGAAGCGGCGGCGCTCGCCTTCGTCCAGATCGCGATTGGCCGCTTGCGCGGCCTCCGTCAGGCCGCGCATTTCCGCGACCTTGCTCGCGCGGGTCTCGCGCAGCGTGTTAAGAGAGGACATTCTTGATTCCTTTCACGGGTTTGAGGGTGAAAGGCCGGGGTGGGCTCTGCGACCAAACTTTGACCACCCCGGCCGGCTGCGTTGATTAAGCGGGCTTCGGTGGCTCCTCGTGAACGAAGAGGAGATCTTTCAACATCTGGAGCCATTGCGAATTGAACGTTCGGCTCTCAACGATCCCGTGCATGGACATCGGCGAAAGGAAAGCCTGGACACGGAGCTTCGCAAGCTCGTCGTCGCTGCCCTCGGCGGCAACGAATTCGGCCGCACCCTTCTCCAGTTCGTTCCGGTCAATGTAGGTCAGCGTCTCTTTCCCGATTTTGACTTCGACCATGGCCGATCCGATAAAGGTCACCTCGAAGGGCGTTTTCGGGGACAGCGGGGCGGCCGGATCACAAAGAAGGGTGATGAGGTCGAGAAGCGTGTGGTCAGGGTTCGGAAGACGGGACTGGATCAGCCAATGTCCGGCATCGTGGGGCATCTGCATGGCCGCGAAGCGTTGGTATGTCTCTACCGCGCGGGCGGGACTGGCGGTGCCCATCCGCGAGATCAGCAGCTTTGCGAGATAGACATGATCGACTTCGAGGCCGCTGCGGCCGCGACCACCCTTTTCCAGAATGCCCGCGTCGCGCAACGCCCGCGCATGAACGGCGAGCGTTTTCTCGTCCAGGCGTCCGAGCAAGGCAACAAGGCTGACAAAGGGACCGGGTTTCATGCGATATGACTAACACTCTCATGGAAAGTTAGTCAATTCCATTTGAGCGTTAGACGCATGATCAGTGCGTGAACCGCTGAAGCAGCGCCTTGGCCGAACCCACGGCGTTGCAGTGACCCACGTAGCCCCACTGCCCCTGCGCATCCTCCATCACCCACGACAATTGTGCGGCTGCACCGGCAAGCGAGGTGGCGGGCGTGGTGGCGATCAGGGCATCCAGTTCGCTGCGCCGCGCCCATATCGCGTCGGCTTCCGGGGTATCTTCGCCAGCGTCGACCCACGCCTGTTCGGTCGCGCGCCACTCTTCGAGCCACGTCTGGTGCGGATCAGCGCCATGCGCCGACAGGGGAAGCGCGGCCAGCGGAGACGCGGCAACACCGCGCAGAACGTCGCGGCGGTTCACAGCGCGCCCTCCTCGGCCCTGGCGTCGATCAGCCGTGTGATCCGGGCGCGGGCGCGGCGGGTGTAGCTGCGGGCCTCGCGTTCGGTGTCGGTGTAGCCGAATTCCTTCTCCGTCGCGTCGAGCGCGAGGGTCAGCAGGTCGTGGATCTCGGCGAGGGTGGCAGAAGGCAAGCCGGGGACGGCTGCCGAAATGACGTTCGGCATTCTAGGCTCCGTTGTTAATCGGATTAGATGTGCTAGTGTCTGACACCATGTCAGACTTAAAATCTGACTTCAAGTAAGAAATGATATGACACCAGCACAGTGCCGCGCTGCCCGCGCCCTTCTCGGTATGGAACAATCGGAGCTATCAACGCTCTCCGGTGTCGCGCGGGCCACCGTAATAGACTTCGAGAAGGGTGATCGGTCGCCACGTACCTCAACGATCGAAGCAATCCGCGACGCCCTCGAAGCCGCAGGCATTGAGTTCATCCCCGAGAACGGTGGCGGGGCTGGACTGAGATTAAAACGTTAGAAAAAACAAATGCCGCCCTAAGGGGCGGCATTTGTGCTACACTTGATTAGTGACTGTAACTCTCGCGAAGCTTTTTAAGCTTCGTTCTTCCATGGGGTTTTGTTCCATCGCCGCTCACAATCTGGAACTCCAGGTCGTTGATGGACTTCTTGAGGCGCCCCTCGATCCAGTCTGACACACTACTCTCTTTTGAGGATTTTCTTTCGAACTCGTAGTCTTCGACCTGCGTTTTCCCCGCAGCTCGAATAACCAACACTATCTCCTCTAAATCAAGTATTTTTTCTTCAAGTTGTTTTACTGTTATTTTAGCCATTATAATCCTTAAATTTCATACTATTACGATAATGCGTACTTAACGCAGGCGTCTAATGCGATGTTATATTGACGCCTGTCAATAGATATTTACCGGATCGCCATCAGCTCCGCCAGACAGGCCGGAAGCGCCTCCGGCTCCACTCGGCCTGACACCGCCAACGCCATTGCGAGAGCCACCAACCCGTCGATCCGGCCCGTGCTCTTGTGCTTGGCCAGTTTCCTATTGCCCGCCGCGTCCCGCTCGATGACGGCGTTCGCGGCGCACATGGTCAGGATCGGGTTGCCGGCGTGGCGGAGCCGCCCTTCGGCTACCAGCCGTTCCATGAGGTCGATGGCCGAGGCCATGTCCTTGAAGCCCTGGCCGAACTCGGCCAGCGGCAACTCCGCCCCGAGGGCGTTGAGTTCCCGTTTCAGATCCTCGATGCGCCAGCGGTCATAGGCGAGGCCCTGGAGGCCGAACTCGGCCGCCGCCTCGGCAATGTCCTGGGCGACGAAGGACGGGTCCACAGTGGCCCCTGGAATGGCTGTGAGGATGCCTTGCCGCGCCCAGACGTCATAGGGCACCCGGTCGGCCTCGGATTTGTCCCGCAGGCCCGCCTCGGGCAGGTAGAAGCGACAGAGCACGTCGAAGCCGCCCGCCTCATCCGGGAACACCAGCACGAAGGCTGTGAGGTCACGGGAGGCGGAGAGGTCGAGCCCGCCGTAGCAGGTGCGCCCGGCGAGGTCCGCCCGCAGCGCGCCGCCGTTGGCATCCCATTCCGCCTTGGCGATGAAGCGGACATGCGCACTCACCCGCTGGTTCAGGATCAGGTTGCGGAAGCTATGCTCGGCCGAGGGCATGCGTTGCGCCTGCGCCGCCTGGCGCTTCACGTCCGACAGGCTGCGGAAGTCGCCAAGCGCCGGGTTCGCCTTCGCCCAGGTGTCGGGGTGCCACGGATCGTCCGCGTCGGCCGCGCCATAGAAGGTCAGGTGGAAGGCGGGATCGTCCAGCTCGCCGGCGTTCACCTTCTGGCCGTAGTCCACCAGCTCCGACATGATGGCGTGATCGTCGGCCGCCTGGGTGGAGATGACGCACATCAGCGGATTGTCCCGCGCGCCCATGGCGGTGTCGAGCGCCTCGTAGAGGTCGCGCTTCGGGGCCTGGCCGAGTTCGTCATAGACGATGAAGGAGGGCGAGAGGCCGTGCTTGCCCGCCACATCGGCGGAGAGTGCGGCGAAGATGGAGCCCTTGCCCTGGCCGGTCAGCACCTCGATCTCCTTGCGGAACTTGGTGACGTTCACGCGGGCGTCGAGTTCGGGATGCGCGTCGAGGATCGCGATGATCTCGTTGAACGTCTTGCCCGACTGGAAGCGGTCGTTGGCGGCGGCATAGACCTCGCCCCGGCTCTCCGACTCCGGGCCGAGGAGGTGGCAGAGAGCGAGACCGGCGACCAGTTGCGTCTTGCCGTTCTTCCGGGGCATCGACAGCACGGCGGTGCGCACCGGCCGGGTGCCGTCCTCATCCTCGGCATAGACGGCTTCGAGGAACCGGCGCTGGAAAGGGCGCACCTGGAGCTTGGAACCGGCAAGGGAGCCCTGCGTGATCGGCAGATCCTCCAGAAACGCCACGACGCGCCCGATGCGCGACATGCCGGGCACCTCCCACGGCAGTTGCCGGCGCATCGGCCGGCCTTCCTCCGGCGTGAAGAGGCTGCCCTGACCGGTGGAAACCACTTCGAGGTGCTTCGGCTTGGCCCCTTTTCCGCGCAATCCCATCGCTAACCCTCAGTTTTCATTTTTAAATCTGCGCGACACTTCGACGTCGGTGCGGGCTGCAAGGCTTTCCCGTCCTTGAGCGGCCCCCTCCCCGTGCCACGCGTCGAACGGATCGACCGGATTGCCGTCGGTATCGAAGCCTTTGAACCGGCGACGGAAGGCCGGGCCATGTTGCCGATCGAAGCTCGCGGTCTTCTCGTTGTGGCACCGGACGCACAGCGAGAGCAGCCCGGGCAGCTCGGGAAACGGCGCACCACCCTGCCGGATCGGGGTGAAGTGGTCGACAGCCTCGGCCGGAACCACCAAGCCACGCCGCTCGCAGATTTCGCAGAGAGGATGCAGGCTCAGCTTGGCCAGCCGCAGCTTGGTCCACTTCGACGTGTTGTAGGGCCAGTTCGCCATCAGCGCACCGCCCGCGCCAACCGGCGCATTTCACCAGCAATGGAGCTGCGCTCGACGAAGAACTGTTCCGGATCACGGTGCGAGACCATCAGACGTAACACCCGATCCGCCAGCGCCTCGATATGGGCGGAGACCAGAGTAGGCTTGTGCCGGCCGTCCGAGGGCGGCACGCTATATTCCCTTCCTTTAGGAAGGGAGGGAGTTTCGCACCCGAGATCGCGGGGAGATCGCGGGGAACCGCACGGGGAGATCGCGGGGAGATCGCAGCCGGTTTTTTGAGATCGCGGGGAGATCGCGGGGAGTTTCGCACCCATCATTCTGCCTCCTGGATAACGGTGGTCGGCTTCCTATCGCGCATGATTTGGACGTTGCGGATCGCCCCTTGGGAGAACAGGATTTCCATGGCATCGCGGAAAGCGCGCTTGGTGATGCCCTCAGCTTGGGGATGGCCCTCGAATACGGTTGGGGCATAGTTCGGGCCGCTCCGGCTGTTCACATCCCGGCCCTGCTGATGAAGCAAGCGCAGCAGCTCCATGAACTTGCGCGTGGTCTTGCTGCGTCTGGCGGCGCGGTCCAGTCCGGTTTCCTGCGCCTCGGCCACGAACACGCCGTCTCGCCACGTCAGGGCGATTTCCGCGCCTGTGGGGCCGTAGTTCGACTTCATGGTCTCCAGCACCCGCGCATCGGGGTTCAGCTCGTCGTCGCCCTGGAAGACGCGGTGCAGGTACAGGCGGGACCGGACGGAGTTATTCCATCCGGTGCTGCCAGACGTGCCGGAGCCGCTCTGAAGGCCGGACAGCGACGGATGCGCGAGTACCACCACCGCGCATTCATGCCGGATCGCCAGCCCGCGCAGGAGCCCGATGAACTGCCGTGCCTGGGACCGATCGTTCTCGTTGCCCGGGAACAGGTCGGCCAGCGTGTCCAGCACCACCAACACCGGCCGAAGGTCGGCGATGTAGGCCTCGATCTCCCGGAAGAGTTGGGTAGCGCGCTGGATGCCCGTGCGCGCGTCCAGCGCCGTCAGCAGCGCGTCCTCGCCCGCAAGGCTGCGCAGGGCGAGACGGTCCAGGGCAGCAAGGTCTGCGTCCTCCGCCTCGACCACATCGGACAGACGGCGGTGCAGTTCGTCCTCGTCGTCCTCGGCGGAAATGAACAGCGCCGGGCCATGCGTGATTTCCCGCCCCAGCCAAGGCTTCCCCATGACGCAGGCAGCGGCCAGTTGCAGGGCGATCAGCGACTTGCCGGTGCCGCCGTCACCCGACAGGAGCGTCACGGTGCCGGACGGGATCAGGGCGTCCACCAACCAATGACGCGGCGGAACATCCTTGCCGTCGAGATTGGATGCCACAAAGAACCGGCTCCGGCCGTCCTGCGGCGACGCCTGCTCGGAAACGCGCTGCTGTCGCCTCGCTTCGAACTCGGTGTTCGAAAAGACGGTTTCCGGGTTCGACATGATGTTGCGCACGTCTTTGATGCGGTCGTCGTCGTCGCGGCTCATGCGCGGCCCCCGACAGCAGCAGCTTCGCACACAAGCTCCCGCGCGCCCTCATCGAGCGCGCGGAGCGCCGCGAAGGCGAGCGAGGCCAGTTCCATTTCGGTGAGCCGCGCGGAGAAGATGACCGATGCCTGCCCCCAGACATCCGGGGCATCGGCAGTCAGCGCATAGCCGAGGATGCGGGCGGCGCGCTTGTGACGGTCCTGCGCGTAGCGGGCCATTGCGCTGCGATTCGGCTTCTTGTAGGCTTTCGGTCGAAGCTGATCTGCTTTGTTATTTGCCCCGGTTGCGCCCGCCAGCGCACCGGGGTTCTTCATTTCAGCGCGGCGATCCTGCGCTTTACAGTTGCCCGCGATGTTCTGAAAATGTTCATGGTTTTGCGGCAATGTGCGGCAAAACCCATCATATTGATTTTCTTTAAGAAAGTTCCGGTCCCGTGGAAGCCTGCACTTCCCCCCTTCTAAACGCAAAACGCCCCCCGAAGGAGGCGTCTGAAGTGTGTCTCGCAAAGATCAGGCGGTTTCTTCGACCACCACGAGATCGCGGATGGAGGCGCCTTTCGCGTGCGACAGGGCCTCCTGATAGTCGGGGCTGTTGTAGGCCTCCACCGCGGCTTCCACCGAGGGGAAGCGGGCCACGACATTCCGCGTCCGCTCATTGCCTTCGAGCTGAACATAGCGTCCGCCGCGGGCGAGGAACACGCCGCCGAACTTCGCCAGCGCGGGACCGGCGAGCTTGGCGTATTTGCCATAGGCCTCCGCGTCCGTCACTTCGACATGGGCTATCCAGAGAGCGCTCATTCCTTACCCCGCAATAACAGCTTCCGCAGCGCGGATCGCCTCTTCCGCCTTGGACGCATCCGCGCCCCCGGCCTGTGCCATGTCCGGTCGGCCGCCGCCGCCCTTGCCACCAAGCGCCTGCGCCGCCGCCTTCACCAGATCGACCGCCGACAGGCGCGCCGTCAGATCGGCTGTCACGCCAGCGGCCACGGCCGCCTTGCCGCCCGTATCGGCCACCAGCAGCACCGCACCAGAACCGACACGGGCCTTCATCTCGTCGATCAGCGCGGGCAGATCCTTGCCGGAAACACCGGAAACGACCTGCGCCAGAAACTTGACGCCACCGATGTCCTTGGCATCCGCGCCGCCCTGTGCGCCGCCGCCCATCGCCAGTTCGCGGCGCAACTGCGCCACTTCGTTCTGAAGCGCGCGACGCTCATCGACCAGCGCCTTCACGCGATCGACGACCTCACCCGGCCCGGCCTTCAGAACGGAGGCGACCTCGCCCAGACGGCCGACCTGCTCTTCGAGGTAGGCCAGGGCGGCCTCCCCCGTCAGCGCTTCGATCCGCCGCACACCGGCCGAGGAGGCGCTGTCCGACAGCAGGACGAACAGGCCGATCTCGCCCAGCCGCCCCACATGTGTTCCGCCGCAAAGCTCCAGCGAGTAGGTCTTGCCGTCTGCCCCTTTGCCGGAACCGTCGAGCAGACCCATGGAGACGACGCGCACCTCATCGCCGTATTTCTCGCCGAAAAGCGCCTGCGCGCCGAGGCCGCGCGCCTCATCCGGCGTCATCACGCGGGTCTCCACCGCGCCGTTCTGGCGGATGTGGTGGTTCACCTCATGCTCGACCTGTTTCAGCTCCTCCGCCGTCAGGCCCTTGCCATGGGAGAAGTCGAAGCGCAGCCGGTCATCGGCGTTGAGCGAGCCGCGCTGCGCGACGTGATCTCCCAGCGTCCGGCGCAGCGCCTCGTTCAGCAGGTGCGTGGCCGAATGGTTGGCCCGGATCGCCTGCCGCCGGTTGTGATCGACGCTCAGTTCCGCACCCTGCCCGGCCACGATTTCGCCCAGCGTGACTTCCGCGATATGGATATAGACGCCCTGCGATTTCTTCGTATCCGTGACGCGGGCGGCGCCGGTATCGGTCTTGAGCAGACCGGCATCGCCGACCTGACCACCGGATTCCGCATAGAACGGCGTCTGGTTCACCACGATCTGCACGCTTTCGCCGACGCCGGCCTTTCCGACCTCGGCCCCGTCCCGGACCAGGGAGAGTATCTCGCCCTCCGCCTTCTCGGTATCGTAGCCGAGGAATTCGGTGGAGCCGTTCTTCTCCGCCAGATCGAACCAGATCGCGGCGTCCTTCGTCTCTCCCGACCCGGCCCAGGAGGCGCGGGCCTTGGCCTTCTGCTCCGCCATGGCGGCATCGAAGCCCGAGACATCGACCGTCCGTCCCTGCTCGCGCAGTGCATCCTGCGTCAGATCCAGCGGGAAGCCGTAGGTATCGTAAAGCTTGAAGGCCGCGGCGCCCGGCAGCGGCTGGCCCTCACCGATCCTGGACAACTCGTCGTCGAGCAGCCGAAGGCCGCGGTCGAGGGTCTGGCGGAAGCGGGTTTCCTCCAGCCGCAGCGTCTCCTCGATCATCGCCTGCGCGCGCGGCAGTTCGGGATAGGCTGCACCCATCTCGCGCACCAGCGCGGGCACGAGGCGGTACATCAGCGGCTCCGCCACGCCCAGCTGATGCGCATGCCGCATCGCCCGCCGCATGATGCGGCGCAGCACGTAGCCCCGCCCTTCGTTCGAGGGCATGACCCCGTCGGCGATCAGGAAGGAGGTGGAGCGCAGATGGTCCGCGATGACCCGGTGGTGGATCTTGCCCGGCCCGTCGGGATCGGTGGAGGACGCATGCGCCGACGCCTCGATCAGATGGCGCATCAGGTCGGTGTCGTAGTTGTCGTGCTTGCCCTGAAGCAGCGCGCCGATCCGCTCCAGCCCCATGCCGGTGTCGATGGACTGCGACTCCAGATCGCGCATCGTGCCGTCGGCGAACTGCTCGTACTGCATGAAGACGTTGTTCCAGATCTCGATGAACCGGTCGCCGTCCTCATCCGGGCTGCCGGGCGGGCCGCCGGGGATATGCTCGCCGTGATCGAAGAAGATCTCCGTGCAGGGGCCGCAGGGGCCGGTCGGCCCCATGCGCCAGAAGTTGTCATCGGTCGGGATGCGGATGATCCGCTCGTCCGGCAGTCCCGCGACCTTCTTCCAGATCGCCGCCGCCTCGTCGTCCGTGTGATAGACCGTGACCAGCAGACGCTTGCCGTCGATGCCGAAATCCTTCGTCAGCAGTTCCCACGCGAAGGGGATCGCCTGCTCCTTGAAGTAATCCCCGAAGGAGAAGTTGCCCAGCATCTCGAAGAATGTGTGGTGCCGCGCGGTATAGCCCACGTTGTCGAGGTCGTTGTGCTTGCCGCCCGCGCGGACGCATTTCTGCGCGGTGGTGGCGCGGGTGTAATCGCGATGCTCCACACCGGTGAACACGTTCTTGAACTGCACCATGCCGGAGTTCGTGAACATCAGCGTCGGGTCGTTCCGCGGAACGAGCGGAGAGCTTTCCACGACCGCATGTCCGTTGCGGCGGAAGAAGTCGAGATAGGTCGATCGGATATCGTTCAGGCTGGCCATCGGGTGCCTCGTCACGGGGGAAGACCGGGGCCTCCCGCCCCGTCCATTGCGCACACGACTATCCCTCCCGGCAGCGTCTGTCCATCGCTCCCGGCAAGAAAGCCGCGCGTCCAGCCTTGGAGATGGGAGATTGTGCGGCATGTGACAAGGTGGAAGGAGCGGGAGCCGCCATGCCATCCCTCGCCAGCCATCTCCGCCTGAAACGGGTCTATGATCCGCCCGATCCCGCCGACGGGAAGCGCATCCTGGTGGACCGGCTCTGGCCACGCGGCATGACGCGGGAGCGGGCGGCGCTCGACGACTGGCGCAAAGACCTCGCGCCGAGTGACGGGCTTCGCCGGTGGTTCGCCCATGATCCGGCGAAATGGCCGGAATTCCGGGCGCGCTATCTGGAGGAGTTGAAGGCACAGGACACGGCCTTGAACCAGCTTCGCACGGAGGCGGAGGCGGAGGGGGAGGTCGTCACCCTTCTCTACGGCGCGCGGGATACGGAGCACAACGAAGCGGTCGTGCTCCGCGATCTGCTGCTTGGATAGCCCGGCTCAGCGCGCGGTTTCGGCCGCGATCTCCGCCCGGCTTTTCCGGGCCCGCTCGGTCGCGGATTTGAGCTGGCCGCAGGCGGCCATGATGTCCTCGCCCCGCGGCGTGCGGATGGGAGAGGCATAGCCCGCACGATAGACGATCTCGGCAAAGCTCTCGATCCGCTCCCAGTCGGACCGCTGGTAAGGGGCCCCCGGCCATTCGTTGAAGGGGATCAGGTTGATCTTGGCCGGTATGCCACGGATCAGCTTAACCAGCCGGCGCGCGTCGTCGTCGCTGTCGTTCACGCCTTTCAGCATGACGTATTCAAAGGTGATCCGCTCGGAATTGGACAGCTTAGGATAGGTCCGAAGCGCCTCCAGCAACTCCTTCAGCGGCCATTTCTTGTTGATCGGCACCAGTTTGTCGCGCACCTCATCCGTGGTGGCGTGGAAGGAAATGGCGAGTTGACAGCCGATCTCCTCCGCCGTGCGGGCGATCATGGGCACGACGCCGGAGGTCGAAAGCGTGATCCGGCGGCGGGAGAGCGAAATGCCCTCGGGGTCCATGGCGATCTTCATGGCGTCACGCACGGCATCGAAATTGTAGAGCGGCTCGCCCATGCCCATCAGCACGATGTTGGAGAGCAGCCGCGTCTCATCCTTCGGGGCACGTCCGGGCGCAGGCCATTCCCCCAGATCGTCCCGTGCAAGCAGAACCTGCCCCACGATCTCCCCCGGGGTCAGGTTGCGAACGAGTTTCTGCGTACCGGTGTGGCAGAAGGTGCAGGTCAGCGTACAGCCCACCTGCGAGGAGACGCAAAGCGTGCCGCGCCCCTCCTCCGGGATGTAAACCGTCTCCACCTCATGCCCGCCCGCGATGCGGACAAGGTATTTCCGCGTGCCATCCGCCGAGATCTGCCGGGAGACAAGCTCCGGGACATCGACGGTGAAGTTCTCTGCCAGAAGCGCCCGGTAATCCTTGGCGAGATTGGTCATCGCCGCGAAATCGCGCACGCCCTTTTGGTAGATCCACTGCCAGACCTGACCGACGCGCATCTTTGCCTGCCCCTCCGGGGTGCCGGCGGCGATCAGGGCATCGCGAAGCT
Source organism: Haematobacter sp. (assembly GCF_032102465.1). Classification (NCBI taxonomy): domain Bacteria; kingdom Pseudomonadati; phylum Pseudomonadota; class Alphaproteobacteria; order Rhodobacterales; family Paracoccaceae; genus Haematobacter; species Haematobacter sp. The sequence continues at coordinate 111,549 of NZ_DAMDHB010000001.1, forward strand.
GCTCGCGTGTCAGGCCGACAAGGTTCGTCCGCCCCGTCTCCGGCAGCTTGCGCGGAATGGTCAGCACGTCCTGCGTGATGGGAGCGGAAGCGCCGGTTTGCGGCGCCGGATCGGGAGCAGCGGGCGTGACAACGGGTCTGTCGGGGGCGTTCATTTCGACTATCCGGCTTCTGGGCAGGCCATCCATATAGCCCATCTTGCGGGAAAGCGAAACTACCCCGCGCATTGTTACCGGATTTTGACGGCAATCAGCCTCAGCGGCAGAGCTTCGCCGCCTCGTCAACCGCCGCCGTCACGCCTTTCAGCGAGAATACGTCACGTGTATCCGTTCCCCGCTGCGAATGCCCCGTGATCACCGCTTCGGCCCCGCCCCTGAGCGCGGCGACGAGACGCTGGTCATCAGCGGGAGTGCCGGGCCAGGCCCAGTCGCCATCCGTGAACATCTCGAACTTGGAGCCGCCCACATCCACCGAAACCGTGGAATTCGCGGCGAAGGGATAGCCGCCCGCGAAGGAGACCTCCGGCTGACCGCCGCGATAGGTGATATAGAGCCGGATATCCCCCCGCGAGACCTCTGCCCGCTTGCCATCGCGCGAGGCGGTGGAGGATTTCGGGCTCGTCACCGCCCAGCATTCCTTCGGGCTTTGCGATGCGAAATAGCTCCAGTCGTCCTTCTGCCCGGAGGCAGTCGTCTGTTGCGCCGATGCGGCCGTGGCCAGTCCCATGACTGCGGTCATGCCGGCGATGGCGCACAGGATGCGTGGTGTCATTGGCTCACAGCCTCCGTCTCTCTGCCTCTGTCCCCCGCCTGCCACCGCTTTTCGCGGTCTTTTGGTGTGGCGGACGCTGTTTCAAGTGCTTAGTTCTTAGCGCAAAGCCGTCGCCGGACGAAACCCCCGTCGGACAAAGTTCGCATTTCTGTGAGAGGCAACATGACAGACGCGATTCCCATGGCGGAACTTTGGCGGGGCGGAAGGCTGGAAAGCCGGCATGTCGGCCATGCGGTGATCGTCCATGCGGAGGATGGCGTCATCGCAAGCTGGGGAGAGCCGGAGACGCTCATCTATCCCCGCTCCTCCTGCAAGATGATTCAGGCGCTGCCGCTTCTCGAAAGCGGAGCCGCAGAGGCCGCCGGATTGACGGAGGCGCAGTTGGCGCTTGCCTGCGCAAGCCACAGCGGCGCGCGGCTCCATACCGACATGGTGGAGACGTGGCTCGCCGCGCTCGGACTGCGGGAGGAGGACCTGCGCTGCGGATGCCACATGCCGGGGGATGAGACGGCCCGGAACGGCCTGATCCGCGCGGAGAGGCAGCCCTGCCAGATCCACAACAACTGCTCGGGCAAGCATTCGGGGTTCCTGACCCTCAACAGGCATCTTGGCGGCGGGCCGGAGTATGTTGAGCCGGATCACCCCGTTCAGCAGGCGGTGAAGGAGGCGTTCGAGGCGACGACGGGCCTTTCCTCTCCCGGCTACGGGATCGACGGCTGCTCCGCGCCGAACTTCGCCACCACCGTCACCGGCCTTGCCCGCGCGATGGCCTTCTTCGCGGGTGCCAACCCGGAAGGGTCGCTGCGGGAACGGGCGGCGGCGCGTCTGCACCGGGCCATGGCCGCGCACCCGGAACTGGTCGCCGGAGAGGGCCGCGCCTGCACGGAACTGATGCGTGCGATGGGCGGACGCGTCGCGATCAAGACCGGGGCGGAGGCCGTCTTCGTCGCGATTCTGCCGGAGCAGCGGCTTGGCGTGGCGCTGAAGGTCGTGGATGGCGGCACGCGCGGCTCGGAAGCGGCGATCACCGCCCTCCTTGTGCATCTGGGGGTGCTGGACGGCGAACATCCCGCCGCGCGGAAGCGGCTGAATGCCATCCAGAGCAACTGGCGCGGACTTGAGACGGGTATCGTCACCGCCGCGCCCGGATTTCCCGCCTGATCCTCGGGCTCGGCCGGGAGCGCCCGGCCGGCGAGGCGCAACCGGTCCCCCGCCTGTCAGGCAGCGAACTCCTCGCGCGCATAGCCCTGAATGTAGAGCAGCGCGGTGAGATCGCCGAAATTCACCCGCACGTCGCATTGAGCGGCCACGGCGGGCTTCGCATGGAGTGCGACGCCGGTGCCCGCCCGCTCCAGCATTCCAAGGTCGTTCGCCCCGTCGCCGACGGCGATGACATCCGTCTCCGCGATGCCGAGACGGGCGGAAATCTCCTCCAGCGCCGCGACCTTGGCGGCACGGCCGAGGATCGGCTCCGCCACCTCTCCCGTCAGCGCACCCTCCGCCGACAGCAGGGTATTCGCCCGGTTTTCGTCAAACCCGAGATGCGCCGCCACCGGCTTGGTGAAGGAGGTGAACCCGCCCGAGACGAGCACGGCATGGCCGCCATTCGCGTGCATCGTGGCGATCAGCTCCCGACCGCCGGGGGTATAGGTGATCCGCTCCGCCAGCACCTTGCCGATGACGGAGACGGGAAGCCCCTTCAGAAGACCGACCCGCTCCCGCAGCGCGCCCTCGAAATCCAGCTCTCCGTTCATGGCGCGGCGGGTGATCTCGGCCACGCGAGGACCGACACCGGCCTCATCGGCCAGCTCGTCGATGCACTCCTGCTGGATCATCGTGGAGTCCATGTCGGCCAGCAGCATGCGCTTGCGCCGCCCCGCCGCTGGCTGCACAACGAGATCGACCCCCTGTGCCTGCAACAGCTCCCACCGCGTCCAGAGATCGGCGGGCCTGCCCGCAAGATCGAATTCCGCCGCGATGGCCGGGGCGAGCCAGCGCGTGTCTCCTCCGCCCCAATCCCGGGTGAGAGCATCCACGATTCCGGCGGTCAATCCGCCCCGTTCGGGAGAGACAAGTAGAGTGGCGACATGCATCCGGGGCACCTTCGCTGATGGCGTTGTCGCCGCTTAACCGATCCGCCCCGGCTTCGCCAGCCGCGAGCCGCGCAGATGCCGCTTGCCAGAGGCCCGCTCCCGCACCACATCTTGCGGATGGATCACGACACCCCTCCCCCTCCGGCCCAGCCGAAGCCCCAGTTGAAGCCCGAGCTGAACCCCGGTTTGAAGCCCGCTGAGCCGAAGCCCGCTATGTCAAAGCCACCTGTGCCGAAGCCCCATGCGCCGGAGACCGCATCCTCTGCGGTGAAGCCCGATCCGCTGCTGTTCGCCTCCTACAACGTCCACAAGGGCGTGGGGCTGGACATGAAGCGGGATCCCTCCCGCACCGCGCGGGTGATCGCAGAGATCGCGCCGGATGCCATCGCGCTGCAGGAGGCGGACCGCCGCTTCGGCGCGCGGACGGGGGTGCTCGATCTGGGGGAAATCCGCGAGCGCACGGGGCTGGAGCCCATTCCGCTTACCGACCGGCTGGGGCGCGCGGCGCATGGCTGGCACGGCAATCTCGTCCTCATGCGGAACGCGGAGTTGGAGGATGTCCGTCCCGTGCACCTGCCGGGGCTGGAGCCGCGGGGGGCGGTCATGGTGGATGCCCGGCTGAATGGCCAGCCGCTCCGGCTGATCGCCGCGCATCTGGGGCTGCTGCGCTCCTCCCGTCTGCTCCAGACCCAGCTTCTGAGCCGGTTGCAGGATGAAGCGGAGGGTCGGCCCACGGTCCTCATGGGGGATCTGAACGAATGGCGGCGGGCGCCTTTCGGCGCGTTGGCACCGCTGCGCAATCTGGGCGGCGACGGGCGGAGCGTGCCGACCTACCCCGCGCGACGGCCCTTCCTTCCGCTTGACCGGATCTACACCTGCCAGAACGCGGAACTCATTGATCTGCATGCGCATCAGACACCGCTGTCCCGTATCGCTTCGGACCACCTGCCGCTTACCGCGCGGATCAGGCTGGGCGTCGATGCGCCGCCAAGCCTCTGACGCCGCTCCATGCATTGGCTTATCTGGCTTTCCCTGATTGTCGCTGTCGCTGTCGGGGCGTCGCTTTTCGCGCTCTGGTCTTTCGGGCGTTTCGCCCGGAGGGCGAGCGGGCCCGATAGTCACGCACTGCCGCGGACCGTCCGCCCAAGTCCCTTCGACACGGTTCTCGACCCGCTGGAGACGGCGCATCCCGGGATGAGCGGCGGCGCCCTGCTGTTCTGCGGGCAGGATGCCTTTGCCGCGCGGTTCGAGAGCATCCGCCGCGCCACCCGCTCGATCGACCTGCAATACTATATCTGGAAGGATGACATCACCGGCAACCTGCTGGCGGGAGAACTGCTGACCGCCGCTGACAGGGGGGTCCGCATCCGTATCCTGCTGGACGATGTGAACGTCCTCGGGATCGACCCGAAATGGCTGAACCTCAATGGACATCCCCGGGTGGAGATGCGGATCTTCAACCCGATCGTCAACCGGCAGAGCGCGCTCCGCCGGGGGATCGAGATGGCGCTGGCGCTCGTCCGCTACAACCGGCGGATGCACACCAAGTCGTGGACGGTGGACGGTCGGATTTCGATCATCGGCGGGCGGAACATCGGCGACAGCTATTTCGACGCCGCGCGCAGGCGCAGGCGGAATTCGCTGGATGCCGACATGCTGCTCGCCGGCCCCGTGGTCGCCGAGGTGGAGACGATGTTCGATGCCTACTGGAACAGCGATCTCGCCCTGCCGCTTTCTGCGCTGTGGTCCGAGCGGATCAACGACCTCGTGAGCTTCCGCCGCCGCATCGGCGCACTTCGCCGTCACCGGCGGGGGCGCGAGTACCTCTCCCACGCGCTCAAGGGCGATGATGCTCTGCCCGGGCTGGACAGGCTCGTCTGGTCCGATACCTTCCGCATCGTCACCGATCCGCCCGAAAAGGCACGGGGCGAAAAGCGGGAGGAGTGGCTGCCTACCCATCTCGGCCGGCTTATCAATCAGGCGGAACAACGGTTCGAGATGATTACGCCCTATCTCGTTCCCGGAAAGCCGGGGATGGCGCAACTCGGCGAATTGCGGGAGCGCGGGGTGGAGGTGAGACTGCTGACCAATGCGCTGGCCACGACCGACCACTCTATCGTCCACGGCGCCTATCGCCGCTACCGGGTGCCATTGCTGACGGACGGGGTGGAACTCCATGAGTATGCCCCGACGGACGAAGGCGCGCGGCGGGGCCGCATGCTGCACGCCAAGACCTTCGTGATCGACCGGCGGACAGCATTCATCGGCTCCTTCAACTACGACCTCCGCTCTGCCTTTCTCAATACGGAGGTCGGCGTCGTATTCGAGGCCCCCGAACTGGTCGGGGCGCTCTGCGATTGGCAGGACGCGGCGATGGCCCCGCAGAATGCCTTTCACCTGTCGCTCCATGGCCGCTGGATCCGATGGGATCAGTCGCTGGAGGGTCAGGACGCCTCGCAACTGCCCGAAATCTGGTATGAACCCAAGGCGTCGCCTGCGCGACGGGCATTGTCGTGGATTGTCGGTCATTTGCCGATCCATTCCTATCTCTAGGGCTGGAAAGGCGGTGGCTTACAGGCGATCATCACCGCGCTGACGGAGGAATGCCATGCCTGTCTATCGCTCAACCCTTGGTGGGGAGCGTTTCGCCTTCGACGGGCTCGCCGCCCTGCTCGCCGCTGCGACGCCTGCCCGGTCCGGCGATGCGCTTGCGGGGATCGCGGCCGGGACGGAGGCCCAGCGGGTCGCCGCGCGCTATGCTTTGGCCGATCTGCCGCTTGCAACGTTCCTGAACTAAGCGTTGGTGCCCTATGAGAGGGATGAGGTCACCCGCCTTATCATCGACAGCCACGACGCTGCCGCCTTTGCCCCGTTTGCCGCAATGACGGTCGGTGATCTGCGGGATTGGCTGCTGTCGGAAGCCGCCACGCCGCGAACGCTTGAGGCCGCGCGTCCCGCGCTCACGCCGGAAATGGTCGCTGCCGTCTCCAAACTCATGCGCAACCAGGATCTGATCGCCGTCGCGCGGAAGGTGGAGGTGGTGACGGCCTTTCGCAACACCATCGGACTGGCGGGACGGATCTCCACGCGGCTGCAGCCCAACCACCCGGCCGACGATCTGCGGGGCATTGCTGCGGCGGTATTGGACGGGCTGCTGCAAGGGGCGGGCGATGCGGTCATCGGCATAAATCCCGCCTCCGACAACCTGCGCAACTGCACCGAGATCCTTCACGCGCTGGACCGGTTGCGGCAGGACTTCGCCATCCCCACGCAAAGCTGCGTTCTCACCCATGTGACGAACACCCTGCGCATCATGGAGGCAGGCGGGCCGGTCGATCTCGTCTTTCAGTCGATCGCGGGGACGGAGGACGCGAACCGCGGCTTCGGCGTCGATCTGGCGGTGCTGGCGGAGGCCGATGCCGCCGCACGGGGGCTGAACCGCGGCACCGTCGGGCAGAACGTGATGTATTTCGAGACGGGCCAGGGCGCACCGCTGTCGGCGGGCGCCCATCACGGGGTCGATCAGCAGACGCTGGAGGCACGTGCCTATGGCGTGGCGCGGGCCTTCTCCCCGCTCCTGGTGAATACGGTCGTGGGCTTCATCGGCCCGGAATATCTTTACGATGGCAAACAGATCATGCGCGCAGGGCTGGAGGATCATTTCTGCGGCAAGATCCTCGGCCTGCCGATGGGGGTGGATGTCTGCTACACCAACCATGTCGAGGCGGATCAGGACGACATGGATACGCTGATGACGCTGCTGGGTGCCGCGAGTGTGACCTTCGTGATCTGCGTGCCCGGCTCGGATGACGTGATGCTCAGCTACCAGAGCCTTGCGTTTGAGGATGCCGCCTGGCTCCGCCGTGTCTTCGACCGCAGCCCGGCACCGGAATTCGCGGCCTGGCTGGAGAGGATGGGCCTCGCCGGGTGGGGAGCGGGGCCACGCGCGCTGCCGGATGTGGACGGACTTGCCCGCCGGATGGGACTTCCCGCATGACCGCTCCGACAGATCCGACGCTTGCCCGCCTCCGCCGCCTCACCCCCGCACGGCTGCGGCTGGATCCCCGGGGCGGGGCAGCGCCGCTGTCTGCCGTGCTGGACTTTCAGGCGAGCCATGCCCGCGCCCGCGATGCGATCCGCGCACCCGTGGAATGGGAAGCCATCGCCGCAGCGCTTGCTCCCCGCGCAACCCTTTCCGTGCAAAGCCGCGCCGGGGATCGGGAGACCTACCTCCGGCGCCCCGATCTTGGCCGCCGCGTGCGGGCGGCTGATCTTGAGCGAATGCAGGACGCGGGCAGCGACGTGGCCATTGTCATTGCCGACGGGCTGTCGGCGCTCGCCGTCAACCGCCATGCCGCAGCCATCGCGGCAGGCGTCATGGACGCCCTGCCCCGTGTAAGCTTTGCGCCCGTTGTGCTGGCGAGCGAGGCCCGGGTGGCCATCGGCGACGATATCGGCGCGGGCCTGCGGGCACGGCTGTCGCTCGTCCTCATCGGAGAGCGGCCGGGGCTGTCCGTTGCGGAAAGCCTTGGCGCCTATATCACCTACGACCCCCGTCCCGGACGTCAGGACAGTGAGCGCAACTGCGTCTCCAACATCCACGATCTGGGCGGGTTGAGCCACGAAAGGGCGGCGGAGTTGATCTCGTGGCTTGTGGGGGAGGCCCTGTCGCGACGACTGACGGGCATCGCGCTCAAGGATGAAAGCGGTGGGAGCCTTCTGGGCGAAAGCTAGAAACAGTTTTTTCCTCGCGAAAATTTCTATCTATGCGTGTATTGATTGGATATAACTCAATTTTGAGTTACTATCGATGCATCACGCTGCCCCCTGACAATCAAACGCCCCGTCAAGCCAAAGCCAGAAGGATCTACATCCATGTCGAAAAAACATGCGCTCGCCGCGATCCTTGCTGTAGCCGCCGTTACCGCTGCCGATGCAGGGAACGCCGCCACCATCGTCATTGATGAATTCGTTGCGCCGCAATACGTCGTCGCAAGGGCGCCGAGCGGGAATTTCGCGCGGTCCGAGATCCGCGCGCCCAGCACGGTCGCGGTCGGCGGATATCGCGACATGTCGGTGACGAACAGCACGAGCCGACTGAACGGCACGTCGCTTGAAACCGGCGACGGATATCTTGACTTCAACAACGCCTCCCGCACCAGCGGGACCGGCACGATCACCTGGGACGGCCAGAATTCGACCGGCCTGCGCGGGTTGGACGTGACCGATGGCGGCACCAATGATGCGGTGTTCTTCAGCGTAGTCTTTGCGGATGCCGATATCGCGATGGCGTTTTCCATAACCGATACGCAGGGCCGCGTCTCAACCTTCAATACCCTTCTCGTCGAGGAATTCAGCGACCCGGCCGAGGTGATCTTCCGCTTCTCCGACTTCAGCGGGAGCGCGGATTTCACACAGGTGAATGCAATTTCCTTCACTCTGATCGGCACCCGCCCGGCTGTGGATGCCTCGCTGGACAGGATTTATTTCGGGGCTACCGTCGCGCCCGTGCCGCTGCCGGCCACCGCGCCGCTCCTTTTTGCGGCCATGGGTGGGCTGGCATTCGCGGCGCGTCGCCGGAAATGAGACCTTTTGGCCCGGCACAGCTCCTGTCGGGCCTTTGACCATGTCCATGTTGCGCTAGCTGATCCTGAACGCTCCCCTGTCAGGTTTGCCCATGTCCGTGACGTCCGACAATGCCATTCGCGCCGAGCTTCGCCAGAAATGGGGCTGGTTTCTGGCCCTTGGCCTTCTTCTTCTGGCCTTCGGGCTGATCGCGGCGGCGAACCTGCTGGTCGCGACAGTCGCATCCGTCTTCTGGGTGGGGATCATGATGATCGCAGGCGGCGTCCTGGCGATCGTTCATGCCTTCAGCGTCCGCACCTGGGGAAGCACGATTCTGGGAGTTCTCGCGGGGCTGCTCTATGCGGTCGCGGGAATTTTCGTCTTCGTCAACCCGGCGGTGGCGACAGCGGCGATCACCATTACCGTGGGGCTGCTGCTCATCGTCGTGGGGCTGGTGCGGCTGGTGATCGGCCTGCAGGAACGCACGACGGAGGGATGGGGATGGGTGGTGATCGGCGGCATCATCACCGCACTCGCCGGGGTGGTCATCGTGGCCGGCTGGCCGGGTAACAGCGTCTGGGTGTTGGGCATCTTTCTTGCCGTTGATCTGCTGACACAGGGTGTGACCTATACGGCGCTGGCCCTTGCCATGAAGAAGTCCGCCTGATCAGACGAGCCTGCCTGCCTCCAGCCGGACGACCCTGTCCATCCGGGCGGCGAGATCGAGGTTGTGGGTCGCGATGAGCGTGGCAAGCCCCGTCTCCCGCACCAGCTCGATCAGCGTATCGAAAACCAGCGAGGATGTTTCAGGGTCGAGATTTCCCGTCGGCTCATCCGCGAGCAGGAGCCGCGGCCGGTTCGCCAGAGCACGGCAGAAGGCCACGCGCTGCTGCTCCCCCCCGGAAAGAGCCGCGGGCCTGTGCGCGGCGCGCGGCCTGACACCCACTCGGCCCAGCAGGCTCTCCGCCCGGTCAACCGCCTCGCGCCAGGGACGGCCATCGGCCAGTTGCGGCAGGACGATATTCTCCAGCGCCGAGAACTCCGGCAGCAGATGGTGGAACTGATAGACGAAACCGACTTCCGACCGCCGGGCGTCCGTCTGCTCCCGGTCAGAAAGCCCGGTCATCTCGCGCCCACCCATGAAGACGCGCCCCTGATCGGGGGTGTCCAGCAGGCCCGCGATATGGAGAAGCGTCGATTTGCCCGCGCCGGAGGGAGCGACCAGCGCCACCGCCTCCCCCGCCATGAGAGTGAGGCTGACCCCACGGAGCACCTCCACCGGGGCCGCTGTATCTCCACCATAGGTGCGCCGGATGCCGTCGAGCCGCAGGACTTCACTCATACCGCAACGCCTCCACTGGGTTCATCCGCGCCGCCCGCCGTGCCGGGAACAGGGTGACGACGAAGGACAGGACGAGCGACAGGACCACGGCGGAAAGCACGTCCTTCGCCTCCAGCCTGGCGGGGAGCGCGTAGATGCCGCGGATCGACGGATCCCAGACTCCGCCCCCCATGACGTAGTTCACGAAGGAGAAGATGGGGTCGATGTAGATCGCGAACAGGCAGCCGAGGATCACACCCGCCAGCGTGCCGATCAACCCGACCGAGGCCCCGCAGATGAAGAACACCCGCAGGATGGACCCCTCCGTCAGCCCCATCGTGCGCAGGATGCCGATGTCGCGCCCCTTGTTCTTCACCAGCATGATGAGGCCGGAGACAATATTCATCGCCGCGATCAGCACGAGGATGGAGAGGATGACGAACATCACATTGTCCTCCACCTCCAGCGCGCGGAGGAAGCTCCCGGCGCTGTCCCGCCATGTCCAGAAGCTGGTAGAGGGGCCTGCCGCCTGCAGCAGCGCGGGGAGCAAGCGTTCCACTTCCTCGGGGCGCTGGACCGTGACGGCGATCTCATCCACCAGCGTCTCGCGGTTGAAGTAGCTCTGCGCCTCGGCGAGCGGCATGTAGATGCGTGTCTCGTCAATGTCGTAGCGCCCGGCGGAGAAGATATAGACGACCTCGTAGGCGTTGACCCGCGGCGAGGTTCCGAACGGCGTCTGCACCCCGTCGGGCGAGATGAGGCGCACCCTGTCTCCGACCCCCACGCCCAGAGAGCGCGCCACCCCCGCCCCGATGGCGATGCCCTGATCGAAGGCGTCGATGTCGCCTGCGCTACGGGGCCCGGGCTGGATGCCGGGGATGGCTTTCAGGTCGTCATGGCTGACGCCCAGCACTTCCACCCCGGCATTGCGCCCGTTTGCGTTGGCCATGACCTGCCCCCGGATCTGGGGGGAGGCATGGATCACGCCCGGCACGGCGGCGATCCGCTGGGCCAGCGGAAGATAGTCCGGGATCGTCCTGTCGATGCGGCCCGCATCGTCGATCCGGTCGGCGAACACCGTCACATGGGCATTGGCGCCGAGGATGGTGTTCACGAACTCCTCCCGGAAGCCCGAGCGCACGGCGAGCGTCGCGATCAGCGCAAAGACGGCAAGGGTGATGCCGATCAGGCTGATCCAGGTCATCACGCTGACGCCCCCCTCCTCGCGCCGGGCGCGGAGGTAGCGCCAGGCGATCATCCATTCGAAGGCGGCGAAGGGCTTGGTGCGCATGGGGTCCGTCGGGTTGGGTCTCGCGGGGCGGGACCGTGGCCGCCTGCTCCCGGAAGGTCAAGCGGCCACACGCAGTCGTGCGCGGGCCGCGAGGGGATCAGAGGCCCGCGTAGATTTCCGCAATGCGCGAGACGGCGGCTTCGGGCTTCATCTCGACGCTTTCACCCGTCCGGCGGCTCGTCAGTTCGACGAGGTTGGAGGCGACGCCACGCGGCCCCACGGTGATCCGCCACGGAATGCCGATCAGATCGGCGGTGGCGAACTTGGCCCCGGCGCGGTCCTCCCGGTCGTCATAGAGCGGGTCGAGGCTCTTGGCCTTCAGCGCCGAATAGAGCGCCTCGCACGCGCTGTCGGTGGAGGTGTCGCCCTGCTTGACGTTCACGATGACCACGTGGAAGGGCGTGACGCCTTCCGGCCAGATGATGCCCTTCTCGTCATGGCTGGCCTCGATGATCGCGCCCACCAGACGCGACACGCCGATCCCGTGGGAGCCCATGTGCACCGGAACCCGCTCGCCCTTGTCATTGACGACGAGCGCCTTCATCGGCTCCGAATACTTGGTGCCGAAGTAGAACACCTGCCCCACCTCGATCCCGCGGGAGACGCGGCGGCGCTCCTCGGGGACTTCCGCATCGAACACGGCGGCGTCGTGGGTTTCGTCGGTCCGGGCGTAGGGGGTTGTCCATTCCTTGACGATGGCGGCCGTTTCGGCGGGATCGTAGTAGTCCACCTTCCGGTCGCCGAGCTTCAGCTTGGTGATCGCCTCGTCATAGAACACTTCCGACTCGCCGGTTTCCGCCAGCACGAGGAATTCATGGGTGTCGTCGCCGCCGATGGGGCCGGAATCGGCCCGCATGGGGATCGCGGTCAGGCCCATCCGCTCGTAGGTGCGCAGGTAGCTCACCACATGGCGGTTGTAGGAGGCGATGGCGCCCTCATAGTCCAGATCGAAATTGTAGCCGTCCTTCATCAGGAACTCGCGCCCCCGCATCACGCCGAAACGCGGGCGGATCTCGTCGCGGAACTTCCACTGGACATGATAGAGGGTGAGCGGCAGGTCCTTGTAGCTGCCGACAGCCGACCGGAAGATATCGGTGATCATCTCCTCGTTCGTCGGACCATAGAGCATCTCGCGCTTGTGGCGGTCGGTGATGCGCAGCATCTCCTCCCCATAGGCGTCGTAGCGGCCGGATTCGCGCCACAGGTCGGCGGGCTGAAGCGTGGGCATCAGCAAGGGGATATGGCCTGCGCGCTGCTGCTCCTCATGCACGATCTGCTCGATCCGCGAGAGCACCTTGAAGCCAAGGGGCAGCCAGGAATAGATGCCTGCCGCCTGCTGCCGGATCATCCCCGCGCGCAGCATGTAGCGATGGCTGACGATCTGGGCGTCAGCCGGGTTTTCCCGCAGGACGGGCAGGAAATAGCGGGACATTCTCATCGCGCGCGCTCCGGGATCAGAAGAAAGACGTTGCCGCCCCTGCTAAGCCATCCCAATGTCACAGGCAAGCCGCGCCACGGATGATGCGGGGACGGCTTGCATAGATGAAACGGTCAGGCGATGAGCCACGTTTGGGCGGGGCTATCGGATGCGTGGGAACAGAGCGACATGGAACTGACCGTCAAGGAACAGGTGAAATACTGGAGCATCGCCGCGCTGGTCTTTCTGGTGCTGCTCTGGGTGCTGGGCGATGTGATCCTGCCCTTTCTCATAGGGGGCGCGATCGCCTATTTTCTGGACCCGCTGGCAGACCGGCTGGAGCGGATCGGGCTGTCGCGGCTGATGGCGACCGTCATCATCTCGCTGGCCGCGCTGATGGTGTTCAGCCTGCTGTTGCTGCTGGTGCTGCCAATGGTGATCCAGCAGGGGGCGAGCCTGATCGAGGCCGCCCCGAGCTATGTGGACGCCTTCCAGCGCTACATCGACATCCACTATCCCCAGCTTCTGGACGAGCAAAGCACCATGCGCCAGACGCTCAATACCGTGGCCGCCGCCGTGCAGGACAGGGCGAGCATCTTTGCCGATACGGTCGTCCAATCGCTGTTCGGCGTCATCAACGCGGCGATCTTCATCGTCGTCGTCCCGGTGGTGGCCTTTTACATGCTGCTGGACTGGGACAGGATGGTCGCCCGCGTCCGCAGCCTCCTGCCGCGCGAACACGCGCCCACCATCTATCGCCTTGCGGGAGAGATCAACCTCGCCCTCGCGGGGTTCATCCGGGGGCAGCTCACCGTCTGCATCATCCTCGGTGCGTGGTATGGCCTCGCGCTCATGGGTGTGGGTCTGCAATACGGGCTGTTCATCGGGGTATTCGCGGGCATGATCGCCTTCATCCCCTATCTCGGCACCTTCGTGGGCGGCGTGACCTCCATCGGGGTGGCGCTTTACCAGTATTGGAACGATCCGTTCTGGATCTTCGTCGTGGTCGGCATCTTCGTCATCGGCCAGATGGTCGAGGGAAATTATCTCACGCCGAAGCTGGTGGGCGAATCGGTCGGGCTTCATCCGGTCTGGCTGCTGTTCGCGCTTTCCGCCTTCGGGGCGTTGTTCGGCTTCGTGGGGATGCTCGTGGCGGTGCCGGTCTCCGCCGCCATCGGTGTCATCTGCCGCTTCCTCGTGGAGCGTTACAAGGACAGCCGGCTCTATCGCGGAGCGCCTCGTCCTCTCGATGTCGACGATCTCTGACGGGCGGACGATGGAGTCGGACCTGCCCGGCCGGCAGCTCCCGCTCGACCTGCCGCTGCCGGAGGCGATGGGGCGGCGGGATTTCTTCGTTTCACCCGCCAACGCGACGGCCGTGGCGATGGTTGACGGCTGGCGCGACTGGCCGGAGGGCAAACTCGCCGTCATCGCCCCGCCCGGGGCGGGCAAGACGCATCTCGCCTCCATCTGGGCAGCCGAGGCCGGGGCCGTGATCCTGCACCCGGCGGACCTGGTGGAAACCTCGCCCTTCGCGCTCGCCGCCTGGGGGCGGATCGTCATAGAGGATGCCGATCAGATCGCCGGTCAGCGTGAGGGGGAGACGGCGCTCCTCCACCTCTACAACGTGCTGGGCGAAGACGGCGGGCGGCTTCTGCTCACGGCCTCTGACGAGCCCGCGCGCTGGCCCTTCCTGCTCCCCGATCTGGCGAGCCGTCTCGCCACCCTGCCCGTCGCCCGTCTCTCCCGCCCCGATGACGAGCTTTTGACCGCCGTGCTCACCAAGCAGTTCGCCGACCGCCAGATCGCCGTGCAACCGCAGGTCGTGGACTGGCTCGTGACGCGGATGGATCGTTCGCTGGCCTTCGCCCGCAGGCTCGTGGCAGCATTGGACCGCGCGGCGCTGGCGGAGGGGCGTGCTGTCACCCGCCCTTTGGCGCAGGTCGTTCTTGCAAGCCTGATCCCCGCCGACGCGTGATCCTCCACCCCAAGTCGCTCTGGACAGCGGCAGAAGGAAGGGCAGATACTGTATTCACAGCAGAGACCGGGGCGGCTGTCATCTGCGGGTTACAAGTGTGAATGATAAGCGCGGCATGACATCTCCATCCGATTTCCTCAACTGCGGATTTCCCGCACCTGTCACCCTCCCCTCGGGCGAAGCCGATGGGCCGTCCCGGTTCTTCAACCGGGAACTTTCCTGGCTCGACTTCAACTGGCGTGTGCTGGAGGAGGCAAAGAATCCACGTGTACCGCTGCTGGAGCGGCTGCGGTTCCTGACCATCTCCGCCACCAATCTGGACGAGTTCTACACCGTCCGCGTCGCCGGGCTGATGGAGCTGGCGAAGGCGGGCAAGACCAGCCTGTCCGACGACGGCCGCACGCCGGCAGAGCAGCTCGTACTGATCCATGCCGATGCACGGCGGCTCATGCAGACCCAGCAGACCACTTGGAACAAGCTCCGCCGCGAGATGGAGAAGGAGCGGATCACCCTGCTCACCCCCTCCAAGCTCACGCGGCGGGACGAACGGTTCCTTGACGAATACTTTCTGGCGCAGGTCTTTCCCGTGCTCTCGCCGCTGGCGATCGACCCCGCGCATCCGTTTCCCTTCATCCCCAACATGGGCTACTGCCTCGCGCTCGAACTGCACCGGGAGACGGACAACCGGGTTTTGCACGCGCTTCTCCCGATCCCGCAGCAGATCTCCCGATTCGTCCGGCTGCCCGGCAAGGACGGCGAGGCGCGATTCCTGCCGCTGGAGGAGGTGCTGATGCTGCACCTCCACTCCATCTTCCCCGGCTACAAGGCGGTAGGCTCCTGCTCCTTCCGCGTGCTGCGCGACAGCGACATCGAAGTGCAGGACGAGGCCGAGGATCTGGTGCGGGAGTTCGAAGTCGCCCTGAAGCGCCGCCGCCGGGGTGAAGTCATCCACATGCAGATTTCCGCCGGCGCCCCGCCGGAGCTGCAAAGCCTCATCATGGAGGAGCTGGGCGTCACGCCGGACGAGGTGGCGGAAGGTCGCGGCATCGTCGGCATCGCCGACCTGAAGGAACTGATCCTCGACAACCGGCGCGACCTCCTCTGGCCCCCCTTCACGCCCCGCGTGCCCGAGCGGGTGCAGGACCATGACGGCGACATCTTCGCCGCCATCCGGCAGAAGGACATGCTCCTTCACCACCCCTACGAGACCTTCGACATGGTGATCCGCTTCCTCGAGCAGGCGGCACGGGATCCCAACGTGCTGGCGATCAAGCAGACGCTCTACCGCACCTCCCGCGAGAGCCCCATCGTCGGCGCGCTGTGCGAGGCCGCGGAATCGGGCAAATCGGTGACGGCGCTGGTGGAGCTGAAAGCCCGGTTCGACGAAGCCGCGAATATCCGTCAGTCGCGGCGGCTGGAACGGTCGGGCGCGCATGTCGTCTATGGGTTCATCAACTACAAGACGCACGCCAAGATCTCTACCGTCGTGCGGCGCGAGGGGGACAACCTCGTGACCTATACCCATTTCGGCACCGGCAACTATCACCCGATTACCGCCCGCATCTATACCGACCTCAGCCTGTTCACCTGTAATCCGGCGCTCGGGCGCGACGCGACGAAAGTGTTCAACTATCTCTCAGGCTACGCGCAACCAGAGATACTGGAGAATCTCTCCATCTCTCCGCTGACGCTGAAACCCAACCTCCTGGCCATGATCGCGCGGGAGGCCGAGTTCGCCCGCGCCGGGCGCCGCGCCGAGATCTGGGCCAAGATGAACTCCCTCATCGACCCGGAAGTGATCGACGCGCTCTACGCCGCCAGCCAGGCGGGGGTGAAGATCACGCTGGTCATCCGGGGCATTTGCGGCCTTCGCCCCGGCGTGAAGGGCCTGTCGGAAACCATCCGGGTCAAGTCCATCGTCGGCCGGTTCCTCGAACACAGCCGCATCGTCTGCTTCGGCAATGGCCACGGCCTGCCGTCGCAGCGGGCGCGGGTGTTCATCTCCTCCGCCGACTGGATGGGGCGGAACCTCAACCGACGGGTAGAAACACTGATCGAGATCGTCAACAGCACGGTGCGGACGCAGATCCTCAGCCAGATCATGGCGGCGAACCTCGCCGATGTGGAGCAAAGCTGGGTATTGGCGCCGGACGGTCACTATCAGCGCTATCTTCCGCCTCTCGGGACAGAGGCCTTTAACTGCCATCGGTTCTTCATGGAGAACCCCTCGCTCTCCGGGCGGGGGACGGCGGGTGCGGCGGATGCGCCGGTGCTCGCGCTCTCGGTGGATTGACGCCGGGTCCTCAGGCCCCAGTTTGCAGGCCCCAGTTGATTGACCATTGGCAACCGGAAAGGCTATTCGGGGGTTGAGCCGAGAGGAGCCGCAGAAGATGGACGCCACATCCACCCCCCCTGCCGACGGCTGGGGCCCGTTCGGGCCGCCGCTCTTTGAGGATCCGTCCGTGCGGGCCTTGTCCCGCGTAGGCGTGATCGACGTGGGATCAAACTCCGTGCGGATGGTCGTATTCGATGGGGCGGCACGGTCTCCGGCCTATTTCTACAACGAAAAGATCATGGCGGGGCTGGGAGAAGGCCTCGTTGCGACGGGTCGGCTCAACCCGAAGGGCCGCGCCCGTGCGTTGTCAGCGCTGGAGCGGTTCGCCCTGATCGCCAAGGGCATGGATATCATGCGTCTTTCCGTCGTTGCCACCGCTGCGGTGCGCGAGGCGGAGGACGGGCCGGAATTCTCTGCCGAGGTGCTCGAAAAGACCGGGCTTCGCCTTCACATCATCGACGGCTCGGAGGAGGCGCGGCTTTCGGCGCAGGGCGTTCTGCTGGGCTGGCCGGACGCGGAGGGCATCGTCTGCGATATCGGCGGCAACTCGATGGAACTCGCCCTTGTCAGCAAGGGAGCGATTGGCAAGCGCGTCTCCTTGCCGCTCGGACCGTTCCGCCTTCAGCAGGTGGAGGGGGATGCCGTCGCCCTGCGGAAGCATATCCGCCGCATCCTGATCGAAGCGAAGGAACTGATCGGCGCCAAGCATGAGCGCATCTACCTCGTCGGCGGGTCGTGGCGCGCCATTGCCCGGCTGGACATGGAGCGGAAAGCCTACCCGCTGACGGTCCTGCATGAATACCGGATGAGCCGGCAGTCCGTGTTGGACACGGTCGGCTGGATCCGGCGTTCCGATCTCAACTGGCTGCGCCTGCAAACGGGGGTCTCCAGCGACCGGATGGCGCTGGTGCCCCTGGCGGCCGATGTGCTGGAACAGCTCGTGACCATCTTCCGCCCGCGGGAGATCGACGTGTCCTCCTACGGTATCAGGGAGGGGCTGCTCTATGAGCAGATGCCGGAGAAGTTGCGGCGGCGCGACCCGCTGATCGAAGCCGCGCGCTTCACCGAAGCCTCCAGCGCGCGTATGCCCGGCTTCGGCAAGAAACTTTTCGACTTTCTGTCGCCCATATACAAGAACGCCCCGCCCGACCGTCTCCGGCTCATCAAGGCCGCCTGCCTGCTGCACGATACGACATGGCGCGCCCATCCCGACTACCGGGCGGAGGTCTGTTTCGACAACGCCACACGCGCCAATCTCGGCGGGCTGGATCATCCGGGCCGTGTGTTTCTGGGGCTGGCGCTGCTGCATCGCTACAAGAACTCCCGTTCCGGCAGCCGGCTTGAGCCGCTTCTGCAACTGCTGAGCGACAAGGAAATTCAGGACGCGGAAGTGCTCGGGCGCGCGATGCGTTTCGGGGCGATGTTCTTTGTCGAGACGCCGGAAATGGGCGGCAAGCTGAAGTACTACCCGAAGAAGAAGAAGCTCGAACTCATCCTTCAGCCGGAGATGGAGGGCCTCTACGGAGAGGTCGCCGCCGCCCGGTTCAAGGCGCTCGGTGCAGGGCTGCAGGTGGAAACGGCGGTTCGTGTGGCGCGGCAGATGGCTGCTTCGCCGGCCGAGGGTTGATCACAGGTCCACTCCCGGCTTCGTCGGCGCGGCAGGGTCTGCCGGCGGCGGCACATAGGGCGGGGCATCTGGCTTGCGCCGGATGAGGATGTCGCCGTTCTCCTGCACCTCGGGCGACTCATAATTCCTCAGATCGCCGATCCGGTCGGCAAGCGCCCTAAGCGCGGGGCCGACTTCGCCGAAAATCCCCCGCAACATCGCGTCCGCTCCCTCGCGGAACATGTCGAAGCCGCGCTCCACCTCGTTCGGGGCCGTGCCCGGATCGGAAAGGCTGGGGGGCGGATCGGGCGGGTTCGTCTGCGCGAAGCCGCCGCCCGCCGTCATCGCCCCCGCCGTCATCGCCAATGCGGCGGCCAGAAGAAACGGGATTCGATGGTGTGAACGGATCATGACGAAGGTTCCCTGCAGCCCCACTCATCTAGCGCATACCCGCATTCGCTCAACCCGTCCCGCGCCTCAGAGCGGCAGGTCGATCGAAACCGGGAAGTGGTCGGAGGCGGTGAGCAGCGCCTCCCGCAGCACCGGATCGCCATAACAGGCGGGGTCGTCGAACGGATGCCAGATCCGCCAGCGCGGTTGCAGGGCGCGGAGGTCCGGCGATACCATGATGTAATCCAGCAGTGCCGACAGGTAGTGGCCGCTCCCCTCGTCAGGCAGCCAGAAGCGTGCGCTCGCAGGCTGCGCTGCGATCCGCTGGGCAAGCGCGCGCCGGGCATTGGCATCATAGAGCCGCTCCGGTTTCGGCGCGTTCCAGCCCATGACGATCTCGACCGCAGAGCGGCCGAAGAGCTTCTCGTATTCGTCCAGCCCTGGCCCGTCGTTGAAATCCCCCATAACCATGAGCGAGTCGCCTCGCGCAAGGTGCGCGAGCACCCGCTCCCGCAGCCAGATGGCCTGCGCGAGCTGCTTGCGCCGGTTCTGGATCGACAAGCGCATCACCTCATCCTCGTCCACCGCGCCATGCGGGGCTTTGGACTTGATATGCACGCCGATCATGCGAAAGGCGCGCCCCGATGCCGATACCGCCGCCACCTCCAGCGGCGGTTTGCTGAAGGTGACGACATCCTCCGTCCCGTCGATGTCGAGGTCGATGCGGTAGGTTCCGTCGAACCGCGGCAAAGGATGGCTTCCCCGCCGCCCGGTGAAAGTTCCCATCGGATCGTGCCGCGCCGTCAGCCGCGCCGGATCATAAAGCAGCGCGATCTCCTGCTGCGTGTCATTCCTGAACCCCAGCAGTGCGGTAGTGGTCCGCAGCCCGAATCGCGCGGCAAAACTCTCCAAAGCCACATGCGTGGCGCGATGGCGGGAATCGTCGGGGGCCTCGATGACCATGACAGCATCCGCATCCACCGCCCGGAATACCGTGCCCAGGGCCGTGATCTGTGCGGCGCGCCGCACGCCGTGGCGCCCGGACCAGCCGTCGTCCTCCAAGAGCCGGCCCGCATCATCGAACAGGGAGTTGAACCATTCGACATTATAGGTGGCGATCCGCATGAGCCGGGTCAGGCCGCGCGCTCGCGCCCGATGGTCTCCCAGGCGCGGTTGATGGCGACAAGACGCCGCTCCGCCAGCCGCACCGCCTCCTGCGGCACGCCCCTTGCCTGCATCCGGTCGGGATGCGAGTCGCGCACCGCGCTGCGCCACGCGTTGCGCACCTCCGTCATCGGTGCATCGGGCGAAACGCCCAGCACCTCATAGGGGTCTGGCTCGGTATCGGGAACATGGCGCGCGCGTAGTGACCGGTAACAGCGGTCGGAGAGCCCGAAGATCTCCGCCACGTCCTTCAGGAACGCCTCTTCCATCTCGTGAAAGCCGCCGTCGGCCACTGCAATTCGGAACAGCCCGTCCATCAGGTCGATGAGCACCGGATCGCTCTCCGCCCGGAACATGCCGGCGATCTTGCGGGCATAAGCCTCGTAGCCCGCCACATCCTGCCGGGCGAGGTTATAGACGCGGGCAGCGTTCGGTTCCTCCTCCTCCGGGATGTGGAACACCTCGCGAAAGGCGGCGACTTCGCTCCGCGTGACCTCGCCATCGGCTTTTGCCATCTTGGCGCCCAGCGCGATCACGGCGATGGTGAAGGCGACGGAGCGTTCGGGCGGCGCGCGCAGCCGTTCGAACACGGCGGAGAGGCTCTCCCCCTGTGCAAGCGCGGACAGCGCATCCCTTATGCGGCTCCAGATCGACATAAGCGGATCATAGCGTCTGCCGCGCTGGAGCGCACACCGTTTTTAACGCGCGCGGCGCATCCTCCCCGGCCGAGGAACGCCCGTGCCCGCGTGCAAGGATGACGCCGGGGGTCGCGGGGGGGCGTCCCCCGCGCCGCCGGATGGTTGATCACCGTCTCCGGATCGTCTCGCGCTCGGTCACGACGGCATCCAGCGGCGCATCTGTATCCTCCACAGGCACAACCGGCACCTCCTGCACCGCGAAGGCAAAGCCGATAGCACGCACGGGGTGCAGTGCGCGGAGCATGGCGAGCGTCCTGTCATAGAACCCGCCGCCATATCCCAGCCGCATGCAGCCCCGGTCAAAGGCGAGCAGCGGCACGACCAGATACCTGGGCTGAACCCATTCTCCCCGTTCGGGGTGGCTTGTGCCGAAGGGGCCGGGGGCAAGCGGCGCGCCTTCCTCCCAGAGCCGGAATCGCAGGGGCTGGCCCCTGCCCTCCACGACCGGCAGGCAAACGGGCCATCCGCTCAGTGCGGGAAGGGGGTCGATCTCGCTTCCGATGGGCAGATAGGCGGCGATGGGGTGGCCATCGGGCGGGCCTATCTCTGCCCTGAGCCGCTCCGCCGCGCGCAGGCCCAGCCCCCTGTCCGCGCCGTCCCGGCGCTGCCGCGCCAGTTGCCGCGCCGCGGACTTCACGCGCGCGATCTCCCCCCCGCTCACAGCAGCACCGCCGAGGCCAGCGCGAGAAAGGAGAAGAACCCCACCGCATCCGTCGTCATGGTGACAAAGGTGCCCGACGCCAGCGCCGGATCCAGCCCTAGCCGGTTGAGTGTGAGCGGGATCAGCGTCCCCGCGATGGCCGCGACGATCAGGTTGATGACCATGGCCGCCGCGATCACCCCGCCGAGCAGCGCCGATCCATAACCCAGCCACCCGACAGAGGCCATGAGCGTGGCAAAGATGATCCCGTTCGTCATGCCGACCATCAGCTCCCGTCGCACGACGCGCCAGGCGTTGGAGGAGGTGAGGTCTTTCGTGGCGAGCGAGCGGACGGCGATGGTCAGCGTCTGCGTCCCCGTGTTCCCCCCCATGGAGGCGATGATCGGCATGATCGCGGCCAGCGCCACGATCTGGGCGATGGCGCCCTCGAAATGTCCGATCACCAGTGCCGACAGGTTCGTCGCGATGAGATTGACGAAAAGCCAGGGAAACCGCAGGCGCACGGTTTCCAGCACCCCATCCGACAGGCTTTCGTCGCCCACCCCGCCCAGAAGCAGGATGTCCTCTTCGGCCTCGTCCTCAAGCACGCTCATCGCGTCGTCGATGGTAATGACGCCGACCAGCCGCCCGTCGGCATCCACCACCGGCGCGGAGATGAGGTGGTACTGGTTGAAGGCATAGGCCACATCCTCCTGGCTCTGGGTGGCGGGGATTGTCCGGTAGCTGTCCTCCGTGATCTCGGAGAGCTTCCTGTCCCTGCGGGAGGAGAGCATCTTGCCCAGGGCCACATAGCCCGTGGGCCGGTGACGCGGATCGATCAGCACGACGTGATAGAACTGGTCCGGCAGCCATTCCTCGTTCCGCAGGAAGTCGATGGCATGCCCCACCGTCCAGTCCTCGGGCGCGGTCACCACCTCCCGCTGCATGAGACGGCCCGCCGTGTACTCGGGATAGGAGAGCGCCTGCTCCACCGCCACCCTGTCGGCATCGTCCAGCGCATCGAGAACCTGGCGCTGCTGCGGCTCCTCCAGATCCTCGATGATGTCCACGACATCGTCGGAATCGAGTTCCCGGACGGCATTGGCCAGCACGTCCTGCGGCAGCGCCTCGATGACTTCTTCCCGGACGCCCTCTCCCAGTTCGGAGAGAATGTCGCCGTCGATCCCGCCCGGCCAGAGCCGGATCAGCGCCCGCCGCTCACCGGGGCCGATCTGCTCCAGAAGGTCGGCGATGTCGGCGGCGTGCAGAGGCTCCATGAGCGCATCGAGCAGCGGCGCATCCTCCGCCTCCACCGCCTCGACAATGGCCTCCACGCGATCTGGATCCAGCGCATGGGCATCTTCCTCGCGCCGGGAGGTTTCGGGCTCGGTCATGGCGACTCCGTGGCTGGCTGGCTGGACTCGCGGCGGACCTTAACGGCAACCGCCGCTGCGGAACAGGGGCGGCGGCGCAGGAAATCAACACGCTGCCGGGAGCGCGACGGGCGAGAGCGCCCTGCACCCCGCCGCACGCCCCTACCCGGTCCCGCGACGCATTTACCCAGCCCGGCCGCCGTCATAGGGTGGCCCCGACCGAAGCAGGGAGACGAACATGCAGACGCTGATCGCGGGACAGGTGATGACCTTTGACGGGGATCCGTTCCGCGACGGGCCGGAAGCCGTTCGCATCGACAGCCATGGGGCGGTTCTGGTGGAAAACGGCCGCATCGCCGCCGTCGGTCCGCGCGAACGTCTTGCGCGGGAGGCACCGCAGGCACAGATCATCGACCACGGCGAGGCCCTGATCTCTCCCGGCTTCGTCGATGCCCACGTACACTACCCCCAGACGGCCATCATCGCGAGCTGGGGCAAACGGCTCATCGACTGGTTGAACAGCTATACCTTCCCGGAGGAGATGCGGTTCTCCGATCCGGCCTATGCCCGCCGGATCGCGGAGCGGTATTTCGACCTCACGCTTTCCAACGGGACCACCACCGTCTGCAGCTACGCCACCATCCACCCCGAAAGCGTGGACGCCTTTTTCGAGGCGGCGGAGGCGCGCGGTCTCCGGGCTCTCACCGGCAAGGTCTGCATGGACAGGAACGCGCCGGACGGGCTGCGGGATACGCCCCAATCCGCCTATGACGATTCAAAGCGGCTGCTGGAGAAGTGGCATGGGCGCGGGCGGCTGTCCTATGTCATCACGCCGCGTTTCTCGCCCACCTCCACCCCGGAGCAGTTGCACATGGTCGGGCAGCTCTGGAAGGAGCACCCGGACTGCCTGATGCAGACACATCTGTCCGAGCAGACCGATGAGATCGACTGGGTGAAGGCGCTGCATCCGCAGGCACGCGATTATCTCGACACCTATGAAGCGCAGGGCCTGCTGGGAGAGCGCGCCATCTACGGCCATGCGATCCACCTTACCGCGCGGGAGCGCTCACGCCTGCTGGAGGTCGGTGCGAGCCTTGTGCACTGTCCCACGTC
This sequence comes from Haematobacter sp., assembly GCF_032102465.1. NCBI lineage: Bacteria > Pseudomonadati > Pseudomonadota > Alphaproteobacteria > Rhodobacterales > Paracoccaceae > Haematobacter > Haematobacter sp. Next base: position 135,303 of record NZ_DAMDHB010000001.1, read on the forward strand.
CAACACATTCATCGGGTCCGGCCTGTTCGACATGGCGGGGCTGAAGGCCGAAGGGCAGCTTGTCGGCCTGGCGACGGATACGGGGGGCGGCTCCTCCTTCTCAATGCTGCGAACCATGGCTGCGGCCTATGAAGTCGGGCAGCTCCGCCATGCGCCCACCCATCCGGCAGCGCTCTGGTGGCTGGCCACCGCAGGCTCCGCGGAAGCGCTGCATCTGGGCGACAGGATCGGGGCGATCCGCGTGGGGATGGAGGCGGACATGATCGCGGTGGATCTCTCCTCCACTCCCGCAATCGCACAACGCTCCGCACGAGCCGAGACTGTCTGGGAGCAGATCTTCGCCACCGTGATGATGGGCGATGATCGCGCCATCCGTACGGTCTATGTGGCGGGAAAGCCGATCAGCTAGTTCTCAAGCGTCGAGAGCGGCACGACCTCCACATCGGTGTGAGAGAGCCAGGCGCCAAGCGCACGGAGATTTTCCTCGGTCGGCTGCAGCAGCAGCACAGCCGAACCGGACTGCGCCGCCCGGTAAAGCGCACGATCCAGCGGCCGGGACACCGGCTCCTCGCTTGCGGATGCGACGAGAGGAAGGCTCAAGGCCCCGCCATCCTGACGAAGCAGGTGCCCGCCCTCTCCGTCCAGACGCAGCCGGGCCGTGGCTCCGGCCAGCGGTGTGGGCTCCTCCTCCCGTTCCACCGCCACCAGTTCCACTCCCGCAGCCGCGAAACGGGCCGCGTCCCCGGAGTTGCGGGGATCAAGCGCAATGCTCACCGGAAACGACACCGCGCCGATGCGTTCTGCCAGGTCAGGCACTTCGGGATCATCGAGCAGCAGGATCGCGAGCCGCGGGCCGTGAGCCTCCGGCGTCTGGGCTGGCCGCGGCTCGAACGGGATCGGCTCCACTGCGGAAGCTTCCTCCGGGGGGGGCGGCGCGGAAGGGGGAACGGCAATGTCCTGCGCGGGCGCGTCGCTGCCCGCTGCGGGCACGGCGGGAGCGGGCTGAATTTCCGCCGGGGGTTCGGTTTCGGGGGGCGGCGGCGGCTCAAATGCCGGAGGCTCCGGCGCAGGTTCCGCCGCAGGAGCGGTTGTCGCCGGTGCCGCGGGTGGCGTTGCTTCCTCGCCGTTCCGGTTGGCTGAACTCTGCTCGGCGGCTGTCTGCCCGGCTGGTATCTGCCCGGCGGCTGTCTGCCCGGCTGGTGTCTGGTCGGCTGGGCTCCGGCCGTCCGGCGTCTCTCCGCCGGGCGTCTCCGCGGCGGGTATCTCTCCGGCGGGGGCCTGCGGTGCAGGAGCTTCCGGCGGGGGTGGCGGGGTCTCCTCCGCGCCGGCGGAGTCGGAACTTACGCGTGGCAGCGGTACCGCGGGGGCGGCATCCTGACGTGGTATGGAAAGGACCGAAACACCGGCGGCAACGATCACACCGACCGCCATTCCTGACAGTACTCCTTTCAACAACCCGTTCGCCACTCGTCCGCTCCCCGCAAAACAGTTCCCGCAGCCCCCGGAGGCCTTGACCCGGACGCTGCGACCTGAACATCTATAGCCGCCGTCCGGCGCGGGTTCACCCCCAAAGGCACTCGGGCGACGGGCCGGTGGACCGGTCACGAACAAGCGCCAGACATACGACGGAGGGCCGCGCCATGCTCCTGCTGATCGACAACTACGACAGCTTCACCTATAACCTCGTGCACTATCTGGGCGAACTCGGCGCGGATGTCGTCGTGCGGCGCAACGATGCCCTGAACGTGCAGGAGGCCATGGCGATGAACCCCGCCGCCATCCTGCTTTCCCCCGGACCCTGCGACCCTGCACAGGCGGGCATCTGCCTCGCTCTCACGGAAGCGGCGGCGGAAACCCGGACGCCGCTCTTCGGCGTGTGCCTTGGCCATCAGGCCATCGGTCAGGCCTTCGGGGGACGTGTCGTCCGCGCGGGAGAGATCGTGCATGGCAAGATGGGCCGGATCGAACATGCGGGTGCAGGTGTCTTCGCGGGCCTTCCCACGCCCTTCGAGGCCACCCGCTACCATTCGCTGATCGTGGAACGGGAGACGTTGCCCGACAGTCTCGAAGTGACGGCATGGCTGGCCGACGGGACCATCATGGGGCTGAAGCACCGCGACCTGCCGATCGAGGGGGTCCAGTTCCACCCGGAAAGCATCGCCTCCCAGCATGGCCACCGGATGCTGGCGACCTTCCTGGAAGGCGCAGGGATTGCAACCCGCCCGCTCTCCACGGGAGAGGCGGCATGAGCGACCGCGTCCGCCCGCTGATCGGTCTTGCGGCGGAACGGCCGCTCACCCGCACGGAGGCGGAGACCGCCTTCGCCGCCTTCTTTGAGGGCGAGGCCACGCCGTCGCAGATGGGCGGGCTGCTCATGGCGCTCCGCACGCGGGGAGAGACGGTAGAGGAATATGCCGCCGCCGCCAGCGCCATGCGCGCCCGCTGCAACGCCGTCCGCGCACCCGAAGGCGCGATAGACATCGTAGGCACAGGGGGCGACGGCAAGGGTACGCTCAACATCTCCACCGCCGCTGCCTTTGTCGCGGCTGGAGCAGGGGTGATCGTGGCCAAACACGGGAACCGCAACCTCTCCTCCAAATCCGGCTCCGCCGATGCGCTGGGGGAACTGGGCATCAACGTGATGGTCGGCCCCCCCGTCGTGGAGCGGGCGCTCGCGGAGATCGGCATCGGGTTCATGATGGCGGCGATCCATCACCCCGCCATGCGGCACGTGATGGCCACGCGGACGGAACTGGGCACCCGCACGATCTTCAACATCCTGGGGCCGATCACCAATCCCGCCGGGGTGCGCCGTCAGCTCACCGGCACCTATGCCGCGCATCTCAACCGCCCGGTGGCCGAGACGCTGGCAGCCCTTGGATCGGACCGCGCGTGGATCGTCCACGGGGGCGACGGTACGGATGAGATCTCCATCGCCGGGCCCACGCAGCTCGCCGAACTGAAAGACGGTCAGGTGACGGAGCGGGAGATCCACCCGGAGGAAGCGGGCCTCCCCGTCCATCCTTTCGAGCAGATCCTCGGCGGAACCCCGGCGGAGAATGCCGCCGCGCTGCGTGCGCTTCTGGATGGTGCGGAGGGCGCCTATCGCGACGCGGTCCTGTTGAATGCCGCGGCGGCGCTCGTCGTGGCGGGGCGCGTCGCGACGCTGAAGGATGGCGTGCAGCTTGCCCGCGAGAGCATCGACAGCGGCTCCGCCCGCGACAAGGTGCACCGCCTTGCCGCGTTGACGCAGGCCGCATGACGTTTCAGACCGCGACGCCGCCCGCCGCCTGGGCCGACCTGCCGTTCTTCGGCCGGGACTGGCGGGATGTCCGCGCCCGGCTCGTCGCCGATCCGCGCAGTCTCCAGCCCGGACCGGAGGCGGTGTTCCGGGCACTCGATCTCTGTCCACCGGAAAAGGCGCGCGTGGTGATCCTTGGCCAGGATCCCTACCCGACCGCGGGAAATGCCGATGGACTGGCCTTTTCGGTTCCACCCGGCAGGCCGCTCCCCGCCTCGCTCCGCAATATCTACCGCGAGATGGCCGATGATATCGGCTGCACGCCGCCTGACGGCGATCTCGGTCGCTGGGCGGCCCAGGGCGTGCTGCTTCTCAACACCGCCCTCACTGTTCCCGTTGGAGAGGCGAACGGCCATGCGCGGCTGGGCTGGGCACCCCTCGTGGCGGAAGTGCTGGCGCGCGCGGCGGCGCTCCGGCCTCTCGTGTTCATCCTCTGGGGCGGGCCCGCACAGAAGCTGGCGGCAAGGACGGTGGACCTCTCCCGCCATCATGTCATCGCCTCACCCCACCCTTCGCCGCTCTCTTCCTACCGAGGCTTCTTCGGCTCGCGTCCTTTCAGCCGGACGAATGACTGGCTAACGGCAAGGGGGGAGACGCCGATCGACTGGTGCCGCTGACGGATCGAGGGGCTCCGGGGGGGGGCGCTGCCCACCGGACAGGGGGTGCGGGGGAGCGTGCTCCCCCGCCTCCACCCGCTCAGACCAGCCCGTTCCGCGCGAACAGGGCGCGCAGATCCTGCTCCGGGCGCGCCCCGATATGCGAGATGACCTCCGCCGCAGCCAGACAGCCCATCCGGCCGCAGATTTCCGGCTCATAACCCTCCGACAGCCCCCAGAGGAAGGCGCCAGCAAACAGATCTCCCGCGCCGGTCGCATCCACGATCGCGGTTTTTACCGCCGGAACATGCCAGTGCTGACCGCCCTGCATCACATGGGCGCCGTTCTCCGAATCCGTCACCACGGCAATCTCCAGCTCTGCCGCCGCGGCGGCCATCGCCTCCTCGAACGTGCCGCCATACATGGAGACGATCTCCGCCCGGTTGGCAAAGAGCAGGTCCAGATCCTCCCGGATCATCTGCCGGAAGGCATCGCGATGACGATCCACGCAGAACGGGTCCGACAGGGTCAGAGACACGCGGCCCCCCGCCCCTTTCGTCGCCCGGATCGCCTTGGCGAAGGCTTCCATGCTCTCCGGCCCATCGAAACGGTAGCCTTCCAGATAGATCCAGTCCGCCGCCGCCATCTGGCCTTCGTCGATATCGGCAGGCGTCAGGAATTCCGACATGCCAAGATATGTGTTCATCGACCGCTCGCCATCCGGCGTCACCAGCACGATGCAGCGCCCTGTCTCCTGCAGAGAACCGGCGGGGGCGAGCGGCGTGTCGTAATCGGCACCCTGCGCCCGCAGATCGTGGGCGAAGATCGCGCCGAGCTGGTCATCCCGCACCTTGCCGACATAGGCCGTCCGCCCGCCCAGCCCGGCGATGCCGGCGACCGTATTGGCCGCCGAGCCACCCGATATCTCCCGCGAGGGCCCGATATGGCCATAGAGCTCAACCGCGCGATCCATGTCGATGAGCTGCATGATGCCCTTCTGGACGCCATTCCGCTCAAGAAAGGCATCGTCGGTGCGAGACAGCACGTCAACCATGGCATTACCGATGCCGACGACCTGGTATTTCTTCATTCGGGCCTCCGTTGAATTGGCCGGACCCTCCGATTTTCGCCGTCGGAACGGAAGCCCAAAAGCGCCTCAGGGGGCTTTCGCCTCCGCCTGAAACTTGACGGCACGCTGCACGGCGGGATCTGCGGCCAGCCGGTCATAAAGCGCCAGGACATTCGTATAGGCGTCAAGCCCGTCGGGCAGCTTGGCCCGCGCCCAGCGGATCATCGGAAAGGCATAGGCATCCGCGACCGACCGGGGTCCGAGGATCCATTCTTTCCCTTCAAGCTGCGCGTCCAGCAGCCGGAGATTCTTCCGCACCAGCCCGACACCCGCTTCGACAACCTTCGCTTTCGCGCCATCGCTCTGGTCGGCGGTGTAGCGGTCGGGCATGAAGACGGGATAGAACGCGGGATGCAGATCGCCCGTGAGGAAGCAGATCCAGCGTTCGAGCTCCGCCTGACCGCGCGCGCCGTCTTCTCCGCCCAGACCGGACTCGGGGTGCTTCATCAGCAGGTAGCGCAGGATCGCGCCTGCCTGGGTCAGCACCCAACCATCGTCCTCCTTCAGCACCGGCACGGCACCGGAAGCATTCATCGCCAGCAGTTCCGCCGAACCGGCAGGGGCAACGACCGCGTCATAAGGCGCACCGATCCATTCAAGCGCGATATGCGGGCCAAGCGCACAGGTGCCGTTGCGGAAATAGAGAGTGGTCATGGAATCCTCCTTGCGAACAGGGCGGCACGTAGCGCTTTCGGCTCAAGGATCAATCGGAGCGGACATCTTGCCGCCCGCGAGCGTCTTTTCTTCGTAAAGGCAGATGTCCCGGATCAGGCAGACGGGGCAAAGGGGCGCACGTGCCTTGCAGGTGTAGCGCCCGTGCAGGATCAGCCAGTGATGCGCATGGCGCTGGAATTCAACGGGCACGTTATCCTCGATCGCCCGCTCCACCACTTCCACATTGCGCCCGACGGCGATGCCGCTCCGGTTGCCGACGCGGAAGATATGGGTGTCTACCGCCTGTGCGGGGAAGCCGAACCACGTGTTCAGCACCACATTTGCCGTCTTCCGCCCCACCCCCGGGAGCGTCTCCAAGGCCGCGCGAGAGGACGGCACCTCTCCCCCGAAATGCTCCTCCAGCAGGGCGGAGAGTTTCAGCACGTTCCTGGCCTTGTTGCGGTAAAGGCCGATGGTGCGGATGTGAGAGATGAGGCCCTCCTCGCCCAGGGCCAGCATCTTCGCGGGTGTATCGGCCACTTCGAACAGGCCCTTCGTGGCCTTGTTGACACCGACATCCGTCGCCTGCGCGGAAAGGGCCACCGCGACCAGCAGCGTGAAGGCGTTGGTGTAGTTCAGCTCCCCCACAGGCTCGGGCTCCCGCTCCTCGAACCGGCGGAAGATCTCCTTCATGTCGCTGTAGTCGAGCTGTCTGACCATGCTCCTCGCCTACTTCCCCGCGGGCAGCACGACAACCCCCCTCAGCATTCCGCAGGATCCGGGTCGCGAAAGCGCGGTTGCGGGCTTATGTTACGGGCAAGGAGAAACGCCATGTCCAACGATATCTCGCCCGCCAGCTATCACTATGCGCTCATCGCCCGCGCGCTGGACATCATCGACCGCGAAGGGGAAGTGCCGCTTGAGACGCTGGCCGCGCAACTGGGCCTGTCTCCCGCGCATTTCCAGCGCACCTTCTCCCGTTGGGTTGGCGTCTCGCCCAAGCGGTATCAACAGTATCTGGCGCTCGGCCATGCACGCCGGCTGCTGGCGGAGCGGTTCACGGTGCTGGACACCGCGCTCGCCAGCGGCCTTTCGGGGCCGTCGCGCCTGCATGACCTGTTCATGAGCTGGGAAGCCATGTCCCCCGGCGATTACGCCAAAGGGGGCGCGGGGTTGACCATCCGCCACGCCTTTGCCGCGAGCCCCTTCGGCGACACGCTTGTCATGGCGACGGAGCGCGGGCTTTGCGGGCTGGCCTTTGCAGAGGAAACCGGGCGTGAAGCGGCGATGGCCGACATGACGTCACGTTGGCCCCGGGCGACCTTTCAGGCCGATGAAAGCGTGGCAGCCCTGCTCTCCCCCGCCTTTGGTGGCGAAGGTGAAACCCGGCTCCATCTGATCGGGGCGCCTTTCCAGATCAAGGTGTGGGAGGCATTGATGCAGATCCCCACCGGTCACGTGACGACATATGGTGAGATCGCGCGCGCCATTGGTTCTCCCAAGGCCAACCGTGCCGTCGGGGCAGCAGTGGGCCGCAATCCGATCAGTTGGATCATCCCCTGCCACCGGGCGATCTCCTCCACCGGGCGGCTGACCGGCTATCATTGGGGGCTTCCGGTCAAACGCGCCATGCTGGCGTGGGAATCCGCGCGTCTTGACGCGGCAATCAGCTGAAAGCGTTCGCATTTTCGTGAAATGTCTTGCCTGAGTTGCCGCATCGGGAGCGGCGGTGCTATAGCCCGTGTGCCCGTGATCTCGGGCAAAGAAAAAGCACAGGGCGAGGCGGGACATGCACGCAAAAACCTATCTCATCACCGCGATGCTCGGGGCCTTCGCGCTCTCCGGCTGCGCGACGGGCGATGGCAGCAACTCCGGGGCGCAGACCGGCGCCATTCTGGGCGCGCTTGGCGGCGCCGCTATCGGCTCCACAAGCAAGTCGCACAACAAATGGGTCACGTCCGCTGTCGGCGGTGCGATCGGTGCAGGCATCGGCGGGGCGCTCGGCTCCACGCTGGACGCACAGGCCGCTGACCTGCGGCGCGACGTCAACAACCCCAATATCGGCATCGTTAACACCGGCAACGAACTCGTTGTGACGCTGCCGGAAGCGATTACCTTCGCCACGGACAGCGCGACGGTGAGCATCCAGACCCAGCGCGACATTTCTGCTGTCGCCAACAACCTTCTCCAGTATCCCAACAGCACCATCGTCGTGACCGGACATACCGATTCCACCGGAACGGCGGCGCATAATCAGGACCTGTCCCAGCGCCGCGCACAATCGGTCGCCAATGTGCTGACCGCCAATGGTGTTCCCGCCTACCGCATCAGCACCGTCGGGCGCGCTTCGACCCAGCCCATCGCCAGCAACGCGACCGTAGAGGGCCGTGCTCAGAACCGTCGTGTGGAAATCACCATCCGCCCGAATGGGTGAACCGGCGCGGTAGCTCATCCGATGTTGAAATGGAAAAAGCCCGGCAATGCTGCCGGGCTTTTTCCGTCTGGACAGACGCCTTCAGTGAAGGCGCTTTTCCACTTCGCCAAGGGAGCGGTCGATCATCTCGTTCCCCTCATCCCTGGTCATCTGCTTGGCAATGACTTCGCCTGCGGCGGCAACTGCGATAGCCACAGCCTCGTCACGCACCTTGCGCACGGCTTCGGCTTCCGCCACACCGATCTGCCCTTCGGCAGTCTGCAGCCGCCGAACGACAGCGCGTTCGAGATCGACCTTGGCTTGCGCGGCGGCAGCCTCGGCTTCCTTCTTCGCGTTCGCGACGATCTGCTGCGCCTGATCCTGAACCTCGCGCTGGCGCCGCTCATAGGAAGCCAGGATTTTCTGCGCCTCCTCACGAAGCGCCTTCGCTTCTTCCAGCTCGCTCTTGATCGTGACTGCCCGCTTGTCGAGCAGGCCCATGATCTTGCCCGGCACACCGAACCACAGCAGGATGGCGACAAAGACCAGCGCGCCTAGCATCACCGTGAAGTTCGTATTGTGGAAGGTGAAGAACCCGTTCGCCGACGCAGCGAGCGCTGGGTTCGCAACCGTCAGCGCCACGGCGGTGGTCGTTATGATTCGCATGACCCTCACCCTTTCACCCGCTGATCGACTGCCTGCACCAGCGCGTCGTCGCCGGCACGACCACCCAGAGCGGTCACGATGGCGCGCGCGGTCTCATGCGCGACTTCACGTACGCTCTCCGCAGCACCGGCGCGGATATCCGCGATCCGCGCTTCGGATTCGGCAGTCCGGGCCGCGATTTCCGCATCTGCATGCGCGATCGCCGCATCGAGGTCCTTCTGGATCTCGGCACGGGCCGCCTCGGCGATGCGGCCAGATTCTGTCCGCGCGTCGGCGAGCGCCTTGGTGTAGGCCTCCTCCGCCGCTTTCGCCTTCAGCTTGAGTTCTTCCGCCTGGGCGATGTCGTTGGCAATAGTCCCGTTACGCTCGGACAGCACGCCGGAGATCCGGGGCAGCGCGATGCGCGTCAGGATGAAGTAAATCGCGCCAAGCGCGATAAGGAGCCAGAAGATCTGGTTTGGCCAGACCGAGAAGTCGAGCTGCGGCATACCCGCCGCGGCGACCGCCTCCTCCTGTGCGTAATCCATGTCGCGTCCCCCGAAAGCCTGAAGCGGGCGGCGCCAGGCACCGCCCTACTGTCGTTCGTCGATCCGTCGGATCAGACGGCGAACATCAGGAGGAGGGCGATCAGGAACGAGAAGATGCCCAGAGCTTCGGCGAAGGCGATGCCGACGAACAGGTTCGCCGTTTGGCCCGGAGCAGCGGACGGGTTCCGCAGCGCGCCTTCGAGGAATTTGCCGGCGATGTTACCGACGCCGAGGCCAGCGCCCGCGAGGCCGATGGCCGCGAGGCCAGCGCCGAGGTATTTGCCCATGAGAGCGAGTTCGCCTTCCATGTCGTATCTCCTTGATGGGAATGGCTGGGATAAGTTGATCCGACCGGGGTCAGTGGTGGGCGTCGCCCACCGCGTCCTTCAGATAGACGCAGGTCAGAATGGTGAAGACGTAGGCCTGCACAACGGCCACGAGCACTTCCAGCCCGTAGATCGCGGTGACAGCGAGAATGGAAACCGGCGCGATGGCCAGAACGGTGGCGAAACCGGCGAACACCTTGATGACGGCGTGGCCCGCCATGAGGTTGCCGCCAAGCCGGATGGAGTGGCTGACCGGACGCACGAAGTAGGAGATCACCTCGATCACGGCAAGGATCGGCCGCAGCGCCAGCGGCGCCGAGGTCACCCAGAACATCTTGAGAAATCCCGGACCCTTGCGGATGAAACCGATGATCGTGACCCCCAAGAACACCAGCAGCGCCAGCGTCACCGTCACGGCAAGGGAGGAGGTCGTGGTGAAGGAACCAGGGATCAGGCCCAGCAGGTTCCCGAACAGGATGAACAGGAAGAAGGTAAGCACCCAGGGGAAATACTTCACCCCCTCATGCCCCGTCACTTCTTCCACCATGTTGTAGATGAAGCCATAGATCAGCTCTGCGACGGACTGGCTGCGCGACGGGATGATCCCGCGACGACGGGTGCCGAGCACCAGCACCGCGAAAATGGCCAGAACGGCGAGAGCGAGCCACAGCGTCACATTGGTGATCGTGTACCAGTGAACCTCGCCGCCGCCGAACAGCGGCTTGACGACGAACTGATCCATCGGGTGGATCGCAAAGGGGCTCGAGCTTTCGTGTTCCAAGTCAGTTTCCCTCGTCGTCGCGGCTGGCAGGCGCCTGCCCGGTCTTGGCGTTCAATTCGGCAGCGGTGCCGAGCATCGTCTTTACCCCGGCCACAAGACCGAGAAGAGTGAAGATCACCAGCAGGATCGGCAGCGTCCCGAACAGATAGTCGAGCCCGTAGCCAATACCGAAGCCGATCAGCAGACCGGAGACCATCTCGATCACCATCCGCCAGGCAACTTCGCCCTGGGTGAAACCACCCTGTTCCTTGCGTGCGACGGGGGCCTTGTCCCGCTTCATTCGGGAGAGCCGTTCTTCGAGCTGGCGCAGCCGCTCCTGATCCGGTTCTTCCGTCATTCCCGCACCTTCCGGAAAGTTGCGGCGAACCTAGGGGGAGCTTGCGCTCAAGTCAAGCTGACATATTAATTTAGAAATGCGATGTAATATACTGTTATTATTTGATTTATTATCATTAATACTTTCGGCCTATAGCCGTGTGCGACATGTTGGCGCCCGCAGCTTGCGCGTGTTATTCAACCGACAGGTTGACCGTCAGGTGCCTTCCGGCCTATGGCGGCGCATGGACACTCGACTGGACTTGGTGTTTTCGGCCCTTGCGGACCCCACGCGGCGCGCGATCCTTGCGCTGCTGCTGGAAGATGACATGGCCGTCAGCGATGTGGCGCAACCTTTCGACATCTCGCTCGCGGCGATTTCCAAGCACCTCGCGATCCTCGCGGGAGCAGGTCTCATCACGCAGGAGAAGCGCGGCCGGATCAACTGGTGCAAACTCGACCCGGACGCCTTGCGCGAAGCCTCCGTCTGGATGCAGGGCTTTGGGCAATTTGAGCCGGTGGAACTCGACGCCTTCGAGCGGTTTCTCGAAGTCGAGTTGCGGGCGGGGAGCGAAGACGCCCCCTCCCCCTAGAACGCTTCGGGCCGGGCCTCGCGGGCCATATGGTCAAGCACGGCGTTGACGAACTTCGGCTCCCGGCCATCCGGGAAGAAGGCATGCGCCACATCGACATATTCGGTGATGACGACACGCGGAGGCGTATCGGTGGCGGCAAGCTCCGCCCCCGCCGCGCGGAACAACGCGCGGATCACCGGGTCGATCCGGTCGATGGGCCATTTGGCGACCAGCGCACGGTCCGTCATCTGGTCGATCCTGGCCTGCCAGGTCACCGCGCCTTCCACCACCTTGCGGAAGTGATCGACATCGCCCTCGGTCAGCGCCGTTCCCTCGTCGATCTCGGCGCCGAAACGCCATGTCTCGAACTCGCGCATTACCTTGTCCACAGTGGTGCCGGAGGCCTCCATCTGGAACAGGGCCTGCACGGCGTAAAGCCGCGCAGCCGACCGCATCTGCCGTTTGTTGGGAGCGCTGGTCATTCGCCAGCCTTCCGCACGAAACCGACTTCACGGGGCACGCGCTTCAGCGAGCGTGTGAGCGCGACCAGATGCAGCGCCGCAGCCGCCGCCCCGCCCCCCTTGTCCTGGCCATCCGGGTCGGCGCGGACCACCGCCTGGTCGCGGTTCTCAACCGTCAGGATACCGTTGCCGAGACAGGCGCCGCCAAGGCCGAGCTGCATCAGACCGCGGGAGCTGTCGTTGCACACGGTCTCATAATGCGTCGTCTCCCCCCGGATCACGCAACCGAGCGCGACATAGCCGTCATAATCCGACTGCCGGAGCGCGATGCCGATGGCGAGCGGAATCTCAAGTGCGCCGGGCACTTCAACCAGCTCCCACGTCGCGCCGGACTTCTCCAGCATCGCCTTTGCCCCCGCGACAAGCGCGTCGGCGATATCCTTGTAGTAGGGCGCTACGACGATCAGAACCTTCGGGGCTGTGTCGAAAGCCGGAACCGGCGGCGAGTAATGCGTTTCGGCCGAGGCCATGGTTTCACTCCTTGGGGATCGGCCGGGTGCCCTCGATGGACAGACCGTAACCGTCAAGGCCGACGACGCGCGGTGTCGGCGAATTGGACAGCAAGATGATCTTGGACAGACCGAGCGACGCGAGGATCTGCGCCCCCACCCCGTAATGCCGCAGCGTATGGGGTGCGGCCTCCTCCTGCGTGGAGAGTTTCATGGAGGTATCGCGGATCAGCACCATCAAACCCCGCCCTTCCGACGCGATCAGGCGCATCGCCGCGGCCAGATTGCCCGATGCCCCGCCGATGCCGAGCGCATCCTCCAGCGGGTCCAGCGTGTGAACCCGCACGAGAAGCGGCTCCGCCAGGCCGATATTGCCCTTGGAAAGCACGATATGCTCCGCCGCCTGCGTCTCATCGGAATAGAGCCGCATGAGCCAGTCGCCGCCATAGGCAGAGGTGACCTTCTTCACGGCAACCTCATGCACGAGGTTGTCGTAGCGACGGCGATAGGCGATCAGGTCGGAAATCGTACCGATCTTGATCCCATGTTTCTGTGCGAAGGCGACGAGATCGGGCAACCGCGCCATCGTCCCGTCCTCGTTCATGATCTCGCAGATCACGCCCGAGGGGTTGAGACCAGCCAGCCGGGCGATATCCACCGCCGCTTCGGTGTGGCCGGCGCGGACGAGCACGCCCCCCTCTCGCGCGCGAAGCGGAAAGACATGGCCCGGCGTGCCGATATCGCTCGCGCCCTTGGTGGGGTCGATCGCGACCGAGACGGTACGCGCGCGGTCATGCGCAGAGATCCCGGTCGTCACGCCTTCCCGCGCCTCGATGGACACGGTGAAGGCGGTTTCGTGCCGGGTGGAGTTGTTGGCCGACATGAGCGGCAGCTTCAGCGCGTCGATCCGGTCTCCAGTCAGGGCAAGGCAGATGAGCCCGCGCCCGTAGGTCGCCATGAAGTTGATCGCGGAGGGCGTGGCCATCTGAGCCGGAATGACCAGATCGCCTTCGTTTTCACGGTCTTCATGGTCAACAAGAATGAACATCCTGCCGTTCCGGGCATCGTCGATGATCTCCTCGATGGAGGAAACGGCGTCGGAATAGACAGAGGGGGTATGGTCGATCACGGCTTGCTCCATTCCCGCAGGCGTGCGACATAGCGCGCCAGCGTATCGATCTCGATATTGACGACCTGACCCACGGCGAGCTTGCCCCAGGTCGTCACCTGTTTGGTATGCGGGATGAGGTTCACCCCGAAGTCCGGTCCGTTGACCTCATTCACCGTCAGCGAAATGCCATCGAGCGCAATGGAGCCTTTGGGTGCAATAAAAGGGGCGAGAAGCTCCGGCGCCTTGAGGGTCACGCGGGTGCTGTCTCCCTCATGACGCATCTCCATGATCTCTGCCATGCCATCGACATGGCCGGAGACGATATGCCCGCCCAGTTCGTCACCCACGCGGAGCGCGCGTTCCAGATTGACCGGCCGGCCAGCGACCCACGCACCAAGCGCGCTGGCGGCAATCGTCTCCGCCGAGATATCGACCTCGAACCAGCCGGAGGTGTCGGAATGCCCGGTTTCCACGACCGTCAGACAGACGCCGTCACAGGCGATTGATGCCCCGAGGTCGATCTGGTCCACGTCGTAACGCGTGGAGATCCGCGCGCGCAGATCGCCCCGCTGCTCCAGCGCCAGCACTTCTCCGATATCGGTGACGATCCCCGTGAACATGGCCGGTTCCTTTCGCGCCTACCCCTAGCTCCACTGGGCGTGAAGGGCAAGACGGAGCAAGGCGGCGATGCTTCAGACCGCCTCCCACTGGGTCAGCATGTCAGCACCGATCGCCCGGCTTTCCCGCAGGCTGAACCGCGGCGCATCCGCCAGTCGGTCGAGCAGCAGCGGCCCCACGGCGGCGTGACCGTCCGCCCCTATCGCGCGACCGGCTGTAAACATGGCCAGATCGTCCACGACCGCCGCGCGAAGCAGGGAAGCCGCGAGCATCCCTCCCCCCTCGCAGAACACCCGCGTCAGGCCCTGCGCGCCAAGGGCTGCGAGCATGGCACGCGCGTCCAGCCCACCCGTCGCGTCCGGGGACACCGGCAGCAGGCGCGCACCCGCCTTCTCCCAGAAGCGTCGCGCCGCGGCAGGGGCACGCGCGGCATCGAAGAGCAGCCAGACCGGCGGCCCCTCCGCCGCCGTGCGCGCAAGCTGGCCATCGACCGGCAGGTCCAGCGCCGCAGCGGCCACCACGCGGACGGGGGAAGGCACATCGCCCAGATCGCGCACCGTCAGCCCGGGATCATCCGCCCGCGCGGTTCCCCCCCCGATCAGCACGGCATCATGGCGTGCCCGCATGAGATGCACGTAGCGCCGGGCCTCCGCGCCGGTGATCCAGCGGCTTTCCCCTGTTGCCGTTGCGATACGGCCGTCGAGCGTTGTCGCAAGCTTGAGCGTGAGCATGGGACGCCCTTTGCGCACACGGCTCAGGAACCCCCGGTGAGACCGTTCCGCCATATCCGGCAAGGCATTGGCAAACACCGCCAGCCCCGCCTCCGCCAGCATTCGGTGCCCCCGCCCCGCAACGCGAGGATCGGGATCCTCAAGCGCGCTCACCACCCGTGCGATACCGGCGGCAATCAGCGCCTCCGCACAAGGGGGTGTCTTCCCGTGATGCGAGCAGGGCTCGAGGCTGACATATGCGGTGGCTCCCCTCGCGGCATCGCCAGCATCGCGAAGCGCCATGATCTCCGCATGGGGCCTGCCACCGGGCTGGGTCCAGCCGCGCCCGACGATGCGTCCGTCCCGCACGATCACGCAGCCCACCGCCGGGTTCGGCCACACGCATCCCCATCCGCGTTCGCCGAGCGCGATGGCCATTGTCAGATAGCGGGCGTCGCTGTCGCTGAGCCTCTTCACTCTTCTGCCGGACTGGTGGGACGAAGCTCCGACACGAACTTGTCGAAATCGTCCGCAGCCTGGAAATTCTTGTAAACGCTGGCAAAACGCACGTAGGAGACGGTATCGATGCGGGCCAGGGTCTCCATCACGATCTCGCCGATCACCTTTGAGGGGATGTCCGTATCGCCAAGGCTTTCCAGCCGCCGCACGATGCCGGAGATCATCTGGTCGATGCGTTCGGGATTGATGGGCCGCTTCTGCATGGCGATGCGGATGGAGCGTTCCAGCTTGCCCCGGTCGAAATCCTCCCGCCGTCCGGAGGATTTGATGACGACCAGATCGCGAAGCTGCACCCGTTCATAAGTGGTGAACCGCCCACCGCAGGCCGGGCAGAACCGGCGTCGACGGATCGAGACATGATCCTCCGCAGGCCGGGAATCCTTGACCTGCGTATCTATGTTTCCGCAGAACGGGCAGCGCATCCGCCTTCCCCTTGTCGCATTTCATGACTTATCCACAGTGACTATAGGAACACTCCCACCCCTTGGGTAGTGCCCATTTCAGCCCCCAGATGTTGGGTGACGGCTGTGGCTGGGCTGCGTCACATGAAATGCAGCGCGATCTTCCGGGAATGCGGGGCTGCACGGTGCTCCATGAGGTAGATCCCCTGCCAGGTTCCGAGCAGCATACGCCCCCGCGATACGGGAATGGAGAGCGAAACGGGCAACACGGCCGCCTTGATATGGGCGGGCATGTCGTCCGGCCCCTCGGCGCGGTGAACCAGATAATCCATGCGGGGGTCGTCGGCATCCGGGACAAACCGCGCGAAGAAGGCCGCGAGATCCCGTTGCACATCCGGGTCGGCATTTTCCTGAATCAGCAGGGAGCAGGACGTATGCCGGACAAAGAGCGTCAGAAGGCCGTCCTGCTCGGGCAGCAGCTCCGCCACCCTTCCGGTAATCTCGTACATCCCCCGTCCGCGCGTCATGATACCCAGCTCAGCCAACATCACTCGGCCGCGTGACTGGGAAGGAGCGGCGTGTCCTCCTCCTCATCGAAGTCGAGCGCCATGCTGCGGTTGCTGCGCGCGCCCAGCTTCTTGAGCTTGTCCACCTGCCCAAGAACGTTCCCGCTGCCCCGCGAAAGCTTGGAGACAGCCGCTTCATGCGCCGAAGCCGCGCGCCCTAGATGCGTGCTCACCGAAGCGAGGTCGTCCACGAAACCTGCCACCTTGTCATAAAGAAGCCCCGCGCGGCGGGCGATTTCCTCGGCATTCTTCTCCCGCCTGTCCACCGTCCAGACATGCTCGATCGTGCGGAGGGCGACCATCAGGGTCGTCGGCGTCATCAGACCGATCCCACGCGCCAGCGCATAGGAGGTCAGATCGCCCTGCTCGCGCAGCGCTTCCGACAGCGCGCCCTCTATCGGCACGAACATCAATACGTAATCGACGGCCTCGGCATCCGTGCCCGCGTAGTCCTTGGCCCCCAATCGGTCGATATGCGAGCGGATTGCAGCAACATGGTCCCGGATGTGCAGCACCCGCTCCTCCGGGCTACCGGCGTTCACGGCGGCCTCATAGGCGACCAGCGAAACCTTGGAGTCGATGATGACGACTTTACCGCGCGGCATCCGCACGATCACGTCCGGCCGGAACGTCTTGCCCGCATCGTCGCGACGGACGGCCTGCACCTCATAGTGAATGTCGCGTTCCAGCCCGGATTCCTCCAGAATCCGTTCCAGAATCATCTCCCCCCAGGCACCCTGCCGCTGCTTGTCCCCTTTCAGCGCACGGGTGAGGGCGACGGCCTCCTGACTGATCTCCTCGGACCGGCGGTGAAGCAGCGAGATCTGTTCGCCGAGCCGTGCCCGCTCCAGATCGGCTGCGCGATGAACGTTGCGCAGTTCCTCCTCGAACCGGACGACATGCTCGCGGAACGGGTTCAGGAGCGCCGTGAGCCGGTCTGTCTGCGCCTTGGAGAAATCGGCATTCTGGCGGCGCAGGGTTTCATCCGACATGTCGCGGAACCGCGTGGTCATCTCCTCGCGCAGCTCCTTCAGGAGCGCTATCTCACGCGCGGCGGCTTCCCTGTCCTTCTCCATGGCCATTTCGCGACCGCGCGCCTCGACCCGGAGCTTCTCTCCCTCGCGCCGCGCCAGTTCGAGGGCCGACTGGACCTGCCCCGCCTCCTGCCGGAGGGCACCCAGCCGGTCGCGAAGACCCGCTACCGTCTCCTCCAGCCGCTCGGCGCGGACATGCGCCTCCGTCGCGCGCTCCTCGGACCGGGCAAGGGTCGCAGTGCGCTCCGCAAGCTTGTCCTCCCGCTCCGCAAGGCGGGTGCGAAGCTCCCGCATCTCCCGTTCGGACGCATCGAAAGCGTCTGCCGCATCGCGCCTCATCCGGCGGGCGCGCAGCAGCCCCAAAAACAAGATCAGGGAGAGCAGACCAAGGCCACCCAGCAGATATTGTATGTCCTGCGGTAGGCTCTCCAAGGGCGTCATGAGTGTCTCCGATTAGGGTTCACCCATTGTTCCGCTCTCAGCCGGGTCGTGCAAGCGAAAATTTCAGTCCCGATCTTCCGACGGATTCCAGCAGAACTGCTCCGCAAAGCTACGGTTGAAGGAGCCGTCCTGCCGTCCGCCAAGGGTAATGACGCCGGTTCTCCCGCCGCTGTCCTCCGGCGACAGGGAGAACATCACGCCGCGCCCGCCACGCATCGGAGGGGGCGTGACCCGCCAGATTCGCCCCGCAGCAGGGAGACCTTGACGTCGGGCGAATTGTGCAGCGGCGCACCACAGGTCGGACTCTCCGACCGCCCCTCTCGGCTGAACGACGAACCGGTTCGCATCGACCGGATCCACGCGCAATCCGCTCCGTGTGACAGCCGCCGCCGCGGGGCCGGAGAGGAGCGCCGCGAGGGCAGCACCGGAGAGGAGTTTTATCAGCGTCATGGAGGGCCTCCTTCTTCCCGCAAACATATAGGGCGCATTCCCGCGGAGGGGAATGCGCCCAGAGATCAATCCGACCGTCTGCCGAGGACGACGAACGGTTTACTGGTCGAGGAACGAGCGGAGCTTGCGGCTGCGGCTGGGATGCTTGAGCTTCCGAAGCGCCTTGGCCTCGATCTGCCGGATCCGCTCGCGGGTAACGGAGAACTGCTGACCCACCTCCTCCAGCGTGTGATCGGTGTTCATGCCGATGCCGAAACGCATCCGCAGAACCCGCTCCTCCCGCGGGGTGAGGGAGGCCAGAACCCGCGTCGTCGTCTCCTTCAGGTTTTCTTGAATGGCGCTGTCGAGCGGCAGGACGGCGTTCTTGTCCTCGATGAAATCGCCGAGCTGGCTGTCCTCCTCGTCCCCGATCGGGGTTTCGAGGGAGATCGGCTCCTTGGCGATCTTCATCACCTTGCGAACCTTCTCCAGCGGCATCTGGAGCTTCTCGGCCAGTTCCTCCGGCGTGGGTTCGCGGCCGATCTCATGCAGCATCTGCCGGCCGGTGCGGACCAGCTTGTTGATCGTCTCGATCATGTGGACCGGGATACGGATCGTGCGGGCCTGATCGGCGATGGAGCGGGTAATCGCCTGCCGGATCCACCAGGTCGCATAGGTGGAGAACTTGTAGCCGCGCCGATACTCGAACTTGTCCACCGCCTTCATCAGGCCGATGTTGCCTTCCTGAATGAGATCAAGGAATTGCAGACCACGGTTCGTGTATTTCTTCGCGATGGAGATCACGAGCCGGAGGTTCGCCTCCACCATCTCCTTCTTGGCCTGCCGGGCTTCCTTCTCACCCTTCTGTACCTGGGAGACGATGCGGCGGAATTCCTGGATATCGACGCCGACATACTGGCCGACCTGCGCCATTTCGGCCCGCAGCCCTTCCACCTTGGCGCGCGACTTTTCGATCAGCACCTGCCAGCCCCGGCCCTGCTTGCCCGCCATGCGTTCAAGCCACGTGGGGTCGAGTTCATAGCCGCGATACTCGTCGATGAACTCGCGCCGGTTGATCCGCGCGGCATCGGCCAGCTTCACCATGTTCGAGTCGATCGACATGATCTTGCGGTTGATGCCGTAGAGCTGGTCGATCAGCGCCTCGATCCGGTTGTTGTGCAGATGAAGCGAGTTCACCTGATGGACCATCTGGCTGCGCAGCTTCTGGTAAGCCGTCTCCGCTTCCAGAGAGAAGGTATTGTCCTCGTTCAGCGTGGCCGACATGCGCAGATCCTGCATCTCGGCAAGACGTTCATAGTCGGAAGCGATGGCGTCGAGCGTTTCCAGCACGCGCGGCTTCAGCGCGGTCTCCATCGCGGCCAGCGACATGTTGGAGCCGTCTTCATCCTCGTCATCGTCGTCGGACCGCATGATGGGGTTGCCATCGGCGTCCAGCTCCGGCTCTGCGGAGGAAGCGCGGCGGGGGGCGGCATCGGCTCCCTGCTCCATGTCGAGCCCATCAACCACAGGGCCTTCCATGTCGTCATCATCCATGGAGCGGCCGAAGGTCGCCTCCAGATCGATGACGTCGCGCAGCAGGATGTCTTCCGACAGAAGCTCGTCCCGCCAGATGGTGATGGCCTGGAAGGTCAGCGGGCTTTCGCAGAGCCCGGCAATCATCGTGTTGCGACCGGCCTCGATCCGCTTGGCGATGGCGATCTCGCCCTCGCGCGACAGCAGTTCGACAGAGCCCATCTCGCGCAGATACATCCGTACCGGATCGTCGGTACGGTCGAGCGTCTCGGACTGGACACCGGCGATGGCAACTTCACGGGAGCCGGAGGTTTCCACCACCGCTCCGCCCTCGCTCTCCGTTTCCTCGGCTTCATCGTCCTCGATGACGTTGATGCCCATCTCGGACAGCATCGCCATCACATCCTCGATCTGCTCGGAGGAAACCTGCTCAGGGGGCAGGACGGCGTTCAGTTGGTCGTAGGTGATGAACCCCCGCTCGCGCGCATCCGCGATCATTTTCTTGACCGCGGTCTGGCTCATGTCGAGCGTGATTTCAGCATCCTGATCGTCCGTCTTGCCGTCGTCGGTTTCCTTGATGGCCATGCGCTCTCCTCGGGGGTCCGAATCATGGGTGCGGTTTATCGAATCGTTCAGCCGAATCACAGCCGATACGTCATCGAGGCTTCCTGTTCTTCACCCAGATCTCCCTATCAATCAGTGTCTGAAGATGCCGCGACAGGGCCGAGCGGTCCTCTCCCAGGTCACTGGCATCCTCGTGATGTCTTCTTCCGGCGCGTTCGACCGCCTCAGCGGCGCGACCGAGTCGCCATGTCAGCCCCTCGTCAACCACTCCGCCGAGGTCCTCCACAGCGTCCTCGATCTCTTTCCTGGCCCCGCGTCGCGCGTCTAGTTTGGCGAATTCCTCGGCCAGACACATCTCGGCCAGTTCAATATCGCCCTGATTGCGGATCGGGGGTGCGATGGTCACATGGCTTGAACTCCACAGTTTTTCAAGGGCGGGCGCGGCCTCGGAGGCTATTTTTGCCTGTATCCCTTCCGGTTCTGCCTGACTGTTGCGCAGGATTGCTATCCTCAGGGCACGATGATCAGGAGAGATCATCTCCGTCGCTTCCAGATCCGCCTCGAATCGCTCGATAAGTGCAGGATGTGTGAGGAGCGTTGCGAGAATCACCGCTTCCCGCAGCGAATCCTCCACCCCGTCCGCCGTCGCCAGCAGGGAGCGGCGGGTGGCCGGCGCCGGACCGACGGGCACTGCCGGTTTGCCCCGGCGGCTCTGCCCGCCGAATCGGCTGCGCGGAGCAGCGGCCCCGCGCCCGAACAGGTCCTGTCGGAGGCGGGCGATCTCCTCGCCATAATGGCGGCGGAGCGAAGGGTCGCGAATCGTGCGCAGCACTTCGCGCAGACGCTTGTCCAGTGCGGCGCGGCGCTCGGGGCTGTCGAAGACGTGGCCTTCGGTTTCCCGCCGCCACAGCAGGCTCACCATCGGTTCGGCCCGGTCGATGACCCGCTGCATCGCGCCGCGGCCCTCGGCGCGGATCAGGTCGTCGGGATCACGTCCTTCGGGAAGCAGGGCGAACCGCAGGCTCTTGCCTGCCTCCAGAAGCGGCAGGGCCAAGTCCACCACACGAAGCGCCGCGCGAATCCCGGCCTTGTCGCCGTCCAGCGCCACCACCGGCTCATCGGCAATCCGCCA
Organism: Haematobacter sp.; assembly: GCF_032102465.1. NCBI lineage: Bacteria > Pseudomonadati > Pseudomonadota > Alphaproteobacteria > Rhodobacterales > Paracoccaceae > Haematobacter > Haematobacter sp. The sequence continues at coordinate 156,614 of NZ_DAMDHB010000001.1, forward strand.
CAGAAGGCGGAGCTGCTCCTCCGTCACTGCCGTTCCCAGCGGCGCCACCGCCGCGCCGAAACCCGCCTCCGACAGCGCGATGACATCCATGTAGCCTTCGGCGACCAGAAGGGTGTTGCCCTTCCCCGCCGCCTCCCGCGCCGGCCCGATGTTGTAGAGCGTCCGCCCCTTGTCGAAGAGCGGCGTTTCCGGCGAGTTCAGGTATTTCGCCCGCGCGTTCGGATCCAACGCCCTTCCGCCGAAGGCGATGCACCGCCCCCGTGCATCCCTGATCGGGAACATGATGCGCCCCCGGAACCGGTCGTAGGGGGTGCCCCCGTCATCCGGCGCGATGGCCAGCCCGGCCTCCACGATCCGCTGCGGCGCGATGCCCGCGCCCGTCAGATGCGACCAGAGCGCCGTCCGGCTGTCCGGCGCATAACCGATGCCGAACCGCTCCCGCCCCGCCATGTCGAGCCCGCGCCGATCCAGATAGTCCCGGGCCGCAGCCCCTGCCCCGCCCGCAAGCTGCAGCCGGTAAAAGCGTACGGACGCCTCCATCACCTCTACCAGCCCGGAGCGGAGATCCGCGCGCTCCTGCTCTCCGGCGGTGCGCTGGGGCATGGGCATGCCAGCTTCGCGCGCAAGGATTTCGACGGCTTCGATAAAGCCAACGTTCTCCGTCTCCTTGACGAAGGTGATCACATCGCCTTTCGCGTGGCAGCCGAAACAGTAGTAGAAGCCCTTGCGGTCATCGACGTGGAAGGAGGCGGACTTCTCCTGATGGAAAGGACAGGGCGCCCACATGTCACCCTTCCCCTGGTTGGACTTGCGCAGATCCCACGACACCTTGCGCCCGACCACCTGGGTCAGCGAAAGACGCGAGCGCAGTTCATCAAGGAAACCGGGGGGAAGACTCATCCGCCGATTATCCGGTGAACCGTCGTCTCTGTCCATGCCTCAGACCCGATCGCGCCGGAGGGTAACGACCGTGTGGCGCGCGCAACCCGAACGGGGTGGGGCAACGCCCGGGAGGCGGCAAAAGCCACAGTATGCCCGGCGTGCCATTCTGCCGCTATCGACGCTACGTCACGCCATGCTAGATCCGCATGGACTCGCTGCGAAATCAGAAGGAATTCCAATGGCGACCGCAGTCGAACCGAGCTTCCGCGATTCCGTCGATCTCATGTATGGGCGCGCCGTGAAGCTTCTCGATCTCTCCCCCGGGCTGGAGGAGAAGATCAGGGTCTGCAACTCCACTTATGTCGTCCGCTTCGGCGTGCGCCTGCGGGGGCAGATCCACACCTTCACCGGCTACAGGTCGGTGCATTCGGAGCATATGGAGCCGGTGAAGGGCGGCATCCGATATGCCCCCACCGTCAATCAGGACGAGGTGGAGGCGCTGGCCGCGCTGATGACCTACAAATGCGCGCTGGTGCAGATCCCCTTTGGCGGCTCCAAGGGCGGGCTCTGCATCGACCCCCGCGAATGGGAGGAGCACGAGCTGGAGCGGATCACCCGCCGCTTCGCCTACGAACTCATCAAGCGCGACCTCATCAACCCGTCCCAGAACGTCCCCGCCCCCGACATGGGCACGGGAGAGCGGGAGATGGCGTGGATCGCCGACCAGTATGCGCGGATGCATACCACCGACATCAACGCCGCCGCCTGTGTCACCGGCAAGCCTGTCCATGCGGGCGGTATCGCCGGGCGGGTGGAGGCGACAGGGCGCGGCGTGCAATACGCGCTCCGTGAATTCTTCCGCTACCCGGAGGATGTGCGGCGCGCGCATCTCTCCGGCGGGCTGGACGGCAAGCGGATCATCGTCCAGGGCCTCGGCAACGTCGGCTTTCACGCCGCGCAGTTCCTGTCGCTGGAAGACGGCGCGAAGATCACCGGCATCATCGAGCGGGACGGCGCGATCTATTCGGAAGACGGGCTGGACGTGCTTTCCGTCAAGGAGTGGATCAGCCGGCAGGGCGGCGTGAAGGGCTATCCCTTCGCGACCTTCATCAGTGACGGGTCCAAGCTTCTGGAGACGGAGTGCGATATCCTGATCCCCGCCGCGATGGAGGGCGTCATCAATCTCGACAATGCCGCGCAGGTGAAGGCGCCCCTGATCGTCGAGGCTGCGAACGGGCCGATCACCGCGGGGGCGGACGAAATCCTCAGGCAGAAGGGCGTCGTGATCCTGCCCGACATGTATGCCAATGCCGGCGGGGTCACGGTGTCCTATTTCGAATGGGTCGGGAACCTCTCGCACATCAAGTTCGGCCGGATGGAACGGCGGCAGGAGGAGGCGCGTCACCGTCTGCTCGTCGATGAGCTTGAGCGGCTCGCCGCGGACAAGGGCCTGGACTGGACGCTGTCGCCCGGCTTCAAGGAGCAGTATCTCCGCGGCGCGGGAGAGATCGAGCATGTGCGCTCGGGTCTCGATGACACGATGCGCGAGGCTTACCAGTCCATGCGCGAGATCTGGAACGGGCGCGGCGATGTGCATGATCTCCGCATGGCGGCCTACATGGTCGCGATCGGGCGGGTCGCGACGGCCTATCGCTCCAAGGGTCTGTGATCCTGCAAGGCCGGTAGTTCAGGAGTTGGGGGCGTTCATCGCCCCCACTGTTCCATGGGCCAGCCCGGTGTAAAGCCGGGTGACGCCTTCCCTGCTCAACCGTCCGCCAGAGCGATACCAAGTGTTGACCCCTGTCAGCATCGCGATGAGCGCAAGCGTGGTGACACGCGTATCAGCGATACGAAAGACCCCGGCCCTTACGCCTTCGGACAGGATCGCTTCCAGGGCATCCTCATATCGGCGGCGCAGGCCCTCTATCAGAGCGAAGTTCGCCGGCTCCAGACTGCGGAGTTCCATGTAGGAGACGAAAACCGCTTCCGGGCGGTCGAGGTTGAAACGCAGGTGGAACGCGACGAAGGCATCGAGTCGCGCGCGGGGATCACTCCCAAAGGGCGCTTCCCCCTCCCAGGCGGAGAGGATGTCCTGCATATGCGTATGCATGAGGTCGAACAGCAGGGTCTGCTTGTCAGGAGTGTAGAGATAGAGTGCGCCCGCCTGCACACCCACCTCCGCCGCGATCCGCCGCATGGAGACGGCGGCATAGCCTTCGGCCGCGAAAAGACGCAGCGCGGCATCCTGCAAACGCTGGCGGGTGATATCGGATCGGGAACCTGTCGTGCGCGCCATGCGTTCAGCCTTAACTGAACAATCGTTCAGTTCCAAGCCGATGCTGTGCCAGGTCTGCGCGGGCAGGTCTTCGCGATGTCGGGCCGGTGCGTGGTCAGGCCGGCGCGATGACACGCCAATTCGCTGTCTGGCCGGCGGGATGGCAGACCGATGCGCTGGAAGCGCGCTCGCCCTTCGGCTTGCACAGCCTTGCGGCCCATGCGACTCTGACACCGGCGCATGTGAAACCTTCCCGGAGAACGCCTTGCCAATCCGCCCGCCCCTTCTGCTGGTTGCACTCGCCGCAGGCCTGCTTTCCGCGTGCAGCCCGCCGGATGCGCCCGAGATCCGCACATTGGGAAGCGCGGAGGCCAGGCGCGAGCCCTACCCGGAGATCGTGCCCACAGGCCCGCTGCTTGCGCAGGCAACAACGCGCGTCACCACGGACGATACCGCTCAGGTGCAGGCGGCCGGAGCGGAGACTGCGCGCCGGGCGCGACTGCTGCAAAACCGCAACCTCGACCAATAGCCCGATGCGTGAGGTGGATGTGCAGCGACGCCACGCCTCCGCCTGCGCATAAAGCGGGCGTTGCGGTAGCCTCTGCAAGCCGCTAACAGACGCGGGCTGGATTTTGCACTGGAGGATACCATGACCACGCCCCTGCGCCTCGGCCTCGCCGGACTCGGCACCGTCGGCACCGGCGTGATCCGCATTATTCAGACGCATCCCGACCTCATTACGGCGCGCGCGGGGCGCCCCGTCACGATCTCCGCCGTTTCGGCGCGCGACCGCAAGCGCAACCGGGGCGTCGATCTCTCGGGTTACGCTTGGGAGGATGATCCCGTGGCGCTGGCCCGCCGGGACGATGTGGATGTCGTGGTGGAAGTGATGGGCGGATCCGATGGCCCCGCGAAGGCCGCGACCGAAGCCGCCATCGCCGCGGGCAAGGATGTCGTGACCGCAAACAAGGCTCTGCTCGCCCATCATGGTCAGGAACTGGCCAGGCAGGTGGAAGCCGCGGGAACGGCGCTCCGGTTCGAAGCGGCCGTCGCTGGCGGCATCCCCGTCATCAAGGCACTGACCGAAGGCCTTGCGGGCAACGAGATCAAGCGCGTGATGGGCGTGATGAACGGCACCTGCAACTACATCCTGACCCGGATGGAAAGCGCGGGACTCCCCTATGAGACGGTGTTCGAGGAGGCCCGCGCGCTCGGCTATCTGGAGGCGGATCCGAGCCTCGACGTGGATGGGATCGACGCGGGGCACAAGCTCTCGCTCCTCTCCGCCATCGCATTCGGAACCGAGGTGGACTTTGATTCGGTGGAGCTGGAAGGCATCGGCCAGATCTCCATCGACGACATCCGGCATGCCGGAAACCTCGGCTTCCGTATCAAGCTTCTGGGCGTGGCGCAGATGACGGGCCGCGGGCTGGAGCAGCGGATGACGCCCTGCCTCGTCCCCGCGCAAAGCCCGCTGGGCCAGCTCGAGGGCGGCACCAACATGGTTGTGCTGGAGGGCGATGCCGTGGGCCAGATCGTGCTCCGTGGCCCCGGCGCCGGCGAAGGGCCGACCGCCTCCGCGGTCATGGGCGACGTGATCGACATTGCCCGCGGCGTGCGGATCCCGCCTTTCGGCCGCCCGGCAAGCAGCCTGACACACGCCATTCCGGCCAAGGCCGCCGTGCCTGCGCCCTACTACCTGCGCATGACGCTTCTGGACAAACCCGGCGCGCTGGCCCGGATTGCCACGCAACTGGGCGACGCGGGGATCTCCATCGACCGGATGCGCCAGTATGGGCATAGCGAGCCGACCGCGCCGGTCGTCATCGTCACCCATCGCACCATGCGCGATTCCATCGACGTGGCGCTCGCAGGATTCCGCGATACCGGCGTCGTCGTGGGCGAGCCCGTGGCCATCCGGATCGAGGCGGTCTGAAAGACGCCTTCCGCCGCCATGTCCTGCCGGCAAGGCTGCCTCTCCCCCGAGGCAGCCTTGTTTCTGCGCCTGCACGGGGATAAACCAATGGCACCGAACAACGAACCGCAAGGGGACAGGCCGAATGGCGAATGATGTTGAGTTCCACGACCGCATGCTTTCTCTGGGCCTCGCCCGCGTGTCGGAGGCGGCGGCCATCGCGTCCGCCCATCTCGTCGGCAGGGGGGATGAGAAGGCCGCGGACCAGGCCGCCGTCAACGCCATGCGGAACCAGCTCAACATGCTCGACATCGCCGGGACGGTGGTGATCGGCGAGGGGGAGCGGGACGAAGCCCCGATGCTCTATATCGGCGAGAAAGTCGGCACCGGCAAAGGGCCGGCAGTTGACATCGCGCTCGACCCGCTCGAAGGCACGACGCTGACGGCAAAGGACATGCCCAACGCGCTCACCGTGATCTCCATGGCGCCCGCGGGCACGCTTCTGCACGCGCCGGACACCTATATGGAGAAGCTCGCCATAGGCCCGGGCTATGAGACGAACATCGTCACGCTCGCCATGTCGCCCACCGAACGGATCGAGCGGCTGGCGAAGGCGAAGGGCGGCAAGCCCTCCGACATCACCGCCTGCATCCTTGAGCGCGACCGCCATCAGGATCTCATCGCCGAGGTTCGTGCGACGGGCGCGGCGATCCGGCTCATCACGGACGGCGACGTTGCGGGGGTGATCCATTGTGCGACGCCCGGCAGCGGGATCGACATCTACATGGGCTCGGGCGGCGCACCGGAAGGGGTTCTCGCCGCCTCTGCGCTCAAATGCCTGGGCGGTCAGTTCTACGGGCGGCTGCTGTTCCGCAATGACGACGAAATCGGACGGGCGCGGAAGGCCGGGATCGACGACCTCGACCGCGTCTATCAGCGCGACGACCTTGTCACGGCCGACGTGATCTTCGCCGCGACCGGCGTGACGGATGGCAACCTCGTCCACGGGATCAAGCGCGAAATCGGCTTCATCACCACCGAAACCATCCTCATGCGGTCCAAGACCGGCTCCGTCCGCCGGATGAGCTACCGCAACCCGGTGAAGTGACCGACGCGGCGGCCCTCCTCCGCCCCGCCTTCCTTGGCGTCGAGCGGTCCGCGACCGGGCGGCGCTGGGTCGGTCCCGGGATAGAGGAGGACCGCCTCGCCGAAGCGATGACGCAGGCCACGCGCCTGCCTCTACCCCTCTGCCGGGTGCTTGTCCGGCAAGGGGTGACGGCCCAGGATGCCGCGCTTTACTGCGCCCCCGCACTCCGCGACCTGCTCCCCGATCCGCTCAGCCTCCGCGATATGGAGCTGGCCGCGCGGCGCTTTCTCGCCGCGCTGAAACGACGGGAGCGGATCGCCGTCTTTGCCGATTATGATGTGGATGGCGGCTCCTCCGCCGCGCTGCTCATCACATGGCTGCGGCATTTCGGCCATCCCGCCACGCTCTACATTCCCGACCGGATCGAGGAAGGCTATGGCCCCAATCCGCCCGCGATGCGGAAATTGGCGGAGGGGCACGATCTCATCGTCTGCGTGGATTGCGGGACGCTGTCGCATGAGGCGATCTCTGCCGCCGCCGGGACGGATGTCGTGGTGCTCGATCACCATCTCGGCGGTGAGACGCTGCCCGACGCGCTGGCCGTCGTGAACCCGAACCGGCAGGATGAGAGTGGCGATCTCAGCCACCTCTGTGCGGCTTCCGTCGTGTTCCTGATGCTGGTGGAGGCCAATCGCCAGCTCCGAGGCGAGGGCGTCAGCGGGCCGGACCTGATAGCCCTGCTCGATCTCGTGGCACTTGCGACGGTTGCCGACGTGGCGCCGCTTGTCGGCGTGAACCGGGCCTTTGTTCGACAGGGGTTGAAAGTCATGGGGCGGCGGGAGCGGACGGGGCTCACCGCGCTCGCCGATGTCGCGCGGATGGACCGCGCCCCGACCCCCTATCACCTCGGCTTCCTGCTCGGTCCGCGCGTGAATGCGGGCGGGCGGATCGGCGCGGCCGATCTGGGGGCGCGGCTGCTTGCGACGGATGACCCGCATGAGGCAGAGGCGCTTGCCGCGCGGCTCGACGCGCTCAATACCGAGCGGCGGGACATCGAAGCCCGGGTGAGGGAAGCCGCCCTTGCCCAGGCCGAGGCGCGAGGACTTGACGGGCCGCTCGTCTGGGCCGCGGGCGAAGGCTGGCATCCCGGCGTGGTCGGTATCGTGGCAGCCCGCCTGAAGGAGGCGACCAACCGCCCTGCCGTCGTGATCGGGCTGAGTGCGGGAGAAGGCAAGGGATCGGGGCGGTCCATCGCGGGCGTCGATCTGGGTGCAGCGATTCATCGTGTCGCCTCGGAAGGGCTGCTGCTGCGCGGCGGTGGGCACAAAATGGCCGCTGGCCTGACGGTGGATCCCTCCCGCATGGAAGAGGCGATGGCGCGGCTGGGGGAGTTGCTGGCCCGTCAGGGTGCAGGAACGATGGGGCCGGCAGATCTGAAGCTGGATGGCCTTCTGACCTCCGGCGCGGCGACGATCCAGATGATCGGGGAGATGGAAACCGCAGGGCCCTTTGGCGCGGGCGCCCGGGCCCCGAGATTCGCTTTTCCCGACCAGAGGGTGTCATCGGTGAAAGTCTTCGGCAACGGCCACATGCGCGTGCGGTTTTCTGACGGAACGGGAACGGTGGAGGGTATCGCCTTCAGCGCCGCGGGAACTGCTCTGGGAGATGCGCTGAAGGAGGGCTCCCGCCTGCATGTTGCGGGGCGTGTCGAAGTGGATGAATGGCAGGGGCGGCAGCGGGTGCAACTTCGCCTCGAAGATGTGGCCCAGCCATGAAAAAGGCGCGGGACCAAGCCCGCGCCAGCTTCTCCAAAGAGGTGATCCTATCGTGCTCCACGAAACATTCGCGCCAGCGCGATAAGAATGCATGCGCCAATCACGCCAGCAACGAGATAGCCCAGCCATCCGCCAAAACCGACACCCAGGAAGCCGAGCAAGAAACTGGCAACTGCCGCGCCGACGATACCGAGAATGACGTTCAGAAAAACGCCTGTATCGCTTTTCATAAGGGCAGATGCGGCCCAACCGGCGATGCCGCCTATGATGATCGCTGCGATCCAGCCGACCTGAGCAGAACCTTCCATCCATTCCTCCTAGCCTGAAGGGCGAGAATTCGGCGGTCTTTCACAAAGACCGATCTGGCCGCCACGCAGATCGGAAGAGCCTGATCGGAGCTTACCAGTGATCTTCGGCGGAGGAACGGCCTGCAAGATACCCAAGGCCAAGGCAGGTCAGCGCCACGACCGACAGAACCGTCGCGGCGCTGCCCGGGTTCTCGCGGGCCACGTCACCCATGACGCGCGCCTGGGTGCGGAATTGCTTCGCCGCCACCTGCGCATGATCCTGCGCCACATCATAAAACTCGTGCCCACGCTCTGACAGATCGCCGCGCAGGCTTTGCAGCTGCTGCTGCAGGTCGGAAATCTGGCTCTCGATCGAGCGGCGGATATCATCGGTCTTGGTCATCGGCTTCTCCTGAGGGAGCATTTGTTCTGCGGGGCCAACGCAGAACACCGAAGACGGTTCCCGTCCCTTAGAGCGATTTCAGCGGCGGACGCGCGCCTCGATCACCTTCCAGATCGCCTCCGCCGTATTCGTGCCGTCGAATCGCTCAAGTTCCTGGATCCCTGTCGGCGAGGTCAGATTGATTTCCGTGAGCCAGTCGCCGATGACATCTATTCCCACGAAGATCTGCCCCTTCTCATGCAGGGTCGGCCCGATGGCCGCGCAAATCTCCCTGTCCCGCTCCGTCAGGGCGACTTTCTCCGGCCTGCCGCCGACATGCATGTTGGAACGTGTTTCCCCCGCCTGCGGCACCCGGTTGATCGCGCCGACCGGCTCTCCGTCCACAAGAATGATCCTCTTGTCACCCTTCACCACGGCGGGGAGGAATTTTTGGACGATCAGTGGCTCCCGCGAGAACCCCGTGAACAGCTCATAGAGCGAGGAGAGGTTCCGGTCATTCTCGTCCAGCCGGAACACCCCCGCGCCGCCATTGCCGTAGAGCGGCTTCAGGATGACATCCCCATGGTCTGCCTTGAAGGCCCGGATCGTGTCCAGATCGCGGGCAATGGCGGTCGGCGGCGTCAGGTCGGGAAACTGGAGCACCAGCAGCTTTTCGGGCGCATTCCGCACCCAGAAGGGATCGTTGACCACCAGCGTTCCGGGATGGATGAGGTCGAGCAGATGGGTCGTGGTGATATAGGCCATGTCGAAGGGCGGATCCTGCCGGAGCCAGACCACGTCGAAGTCGGAAAGCCGCACATCCTCCAGATCGCCCAGCGTGAAGTGATCACCCTTCACGCGGCGAACCGTAAGGGGATACCCCTTCGCCCTGACCTCTCCCTCCCGGAAGTAGAGTTTGTCCGGGGTATAATAGAACAGCCGGTGACCGCGCTTCTGCGCCTCCTCCGCAATGCGGAAGGTGCTGTCCGCATCGATGTTGACCGGACCGATCGGGTCCATCTGGATGGCGACGTTCAGGGTCATGCCTGTCTCCCGAGAAGCTTCTGCCCTTGAATGACGCAAGCCCGGCTGCGATGCAATCGGCCCGCCTCAGGCCATCAGCGCGTTTTGCAGCGTTTCGACACGACCCGTGGCATCCACGAGCGCAACGTCGAAGCGGGAAGGAGAGGACAGGCCCGCTGGCAAATGCGAAAGGTATTCCTCCGCCGCGCGCAGCAGCCGCATGCTCTGCCGGGGGCCAAGACGTTCGGCTGCGCGCGCGATGGTCGCCGCCCTTTTCACCTCGACGAAAATCACGTCCTCCCCCTGCTGGAAGATAAGGTCGATCTCTCCCGCACGCCCGCGCCAGCGTTCTGCAAGGCAGCGTGCGCCCAGCTGACTATAATGCCGAAGGACGGAAGCCTCCGCCGCCAGCCCCGAGTGATATCGCGTTGCGCCGTCCATGCTAATCCTTGCTCTCTCCCTGCAGTGTGAGCGCCGTCTGATAGACATCGCGTCGCGGCAGATCGAATCTCGCGGCAACTTCCGCAGCGGCATCCTTCACCCGCAGACGCCCCAAAGCCTCCCGCAATGCTTCCTCCACCGCCGCTGGGTCTGCCTGCCCCTCGCCGGGCCGGTCGACCAGAACCACGACTTCCCCCTTTACATCCCGCCCGGCGAAAGCCGCCTCCAGCTCCTCCAACGTGCCCCGGCTCACCTCCTCGAACCTCTTGGTGAGTTCGCGACAGACGACCGCCTGCCGATCTCCTCCCCATGATGCGCTCAGTTCCCCTAACAATCGGTGAACGCGCTTGGGAGATTCATAGAAAATCACCGTCGCGGCGATGTCGGAGAGGCCTGCCAGCGCTCTCTGCCGCGGGCCCCCCTGCTGGGGAAGAAAACCTGCAAACAGGAACCGGTCGCTGGGCAGGCCGGAGACGGTCAGCGCCGCGAGCACTGCCGACGGGCCGGGTGCAGAGGTGACGGTGAATCCCTCCGCAATCGCGGCACGGCCAAGCTGGAAGCCCGGATCGGCAACCAGCGGTGTCCCTGCTTCCGAAGCATACGCCACCGATTTCCCCTCCCCCAGCGCCCGAAGCAGGCGCGGCCGCGCAACCTCTCCGTTGTGGTCGTGATAGGCGACGAGCGGCCTGTCGCCCAGCGGGATGCCATGGATCTCCATCAGGTGCCGCAGGGTCCGGGTATCCTCCGCCGCCAGAACATCCGCCGTGGCCAGAATATCGAGCGCGCGCAAGGTGATATCCCGCGCGGCACCGATCGGCGTCGCGATGAAATACAGGCCGGGGGCGAGCGGCCCCCTTTCGCCGATGGAATGCATCTTTGCCGCCTTCTGTTTACTTATGCGCCGGCCCCACCTAGCATTTCCGTGAGGTCGCCCTAGACTTCGCTTGAACGCCCGGTCCAACGGGCCGTCAGCCAGAGGGATAGCCGCATGACCGACGCCGTGACACGTCGCCCGTTTTTCACCCGCCCGATCGGTATCCGCAACCTCTTCCGCAGCGCAACCGGACTTCTGGCGGCAGGAGCGCTTGCGGCCTGCGCGCCGACCGGCAATGTGAGTCGCGGCACCATCAACCCCTCTCAGCCTGTGCAGGTCGCCCTCCTTTTGCCGCAGAGCGCGAATGCGAGCGACCGTCTGGTTGCACAGAACCTCGAAAACGCGGCGCGTCTGGCCATCGCGGATCTTCAGGGGGTAAGTATCGATCTGCGGGTCTATGACACGGCGGGCAGCCCGACGCAGGCCTCCGCCATGGCGCTCCGGGCCGCGGATGAAGGCGCGAAGATCATTCTGGGGCCGATCCATGCGCAGGATGCCAACGCTGCGGGAAGCGCCGTTGCCTCTCGCGGGATAAACGTGCTCAGCTTCTCCAACAATTCCGATATCGCGGGCGGAAACGTCTTCGTTCTGGGCCAGACATTCGCCAATTCCGCCGATCGGCTGATGCGGTTCGCGGCCGGTCAGGGCCGTCGCGACATCGTCGTGGTGAGCGATCCTGACGCCTCCGGTCAGGTGGGGCGTCGGGCGATCGAAACGGCCGCCGCCGCCAATGGCATCCGCGTCGCCGGCGCTGAGAGCTATGAACTGTCGCAGCAGGGCGTGACGGCCGCCGCGCCGAATATCGCCACCACCGTGCGCAATACCGGTGCGAGCGGCGTGTTCTTTACCGCGGGGACGGCGGGCGCCCTGCCCATGCTGACGCAGCTTCTGCGCGACAACGGCATCGACCCCAATGTCACCGCTTTCTATGGCCTGACGCGTTGGGACGTTCCGGCAAGTGCGGTTACCACGCCATCGCTTCAGGGTGGCTATTTCGCCGTACCCGATCCCGCCATCACGGCGCAGTTCAATGCCCGTTATGCCGGGGCCTATGGCGCCGCACCTCATCCGCTGGCCGCACTGGCCTATGACGGGATCGCCGCCATCGGTGCCGCTGTTCGTTCGGGCCGGGCGGATCCGCTGGGCCGGGCCTCTCTGACCCAGCCTTCCGGCTTCGTCGGTGCGAATGGCGTCTTCCGATTCACCGCAGACGGCAGTAACCAAAGGGCATTGGCTGTTGCGCAACTCCGCGACAACAGGGTCGAGGTGGTGGAAAATGCCCCCAGAAGCTTCAGCGGTGCCGGTTCCTGATGCGGCGGCGACGCCGGAAAACGATACCACGGCTGCGGCGCTGATCCTGCCGGACGCCGCTCTGTTCGACGCCGAGGCGGTGCTGGAGCAGATCGATACCGAGATCGCCGGTCTGGAGGCGCCCGATGCGCGGGCGCTTCGCGCCGTCGCTGTCGCCCGGATCGGCGCGGAACGTCAGCGCGGCTTCAACGCGATCAGGGAAGCATTTCTGGCGAAACCGCTGGATTCCGACATTACTGTCGCTTCCATAAGCTGGCTGACCGATCAGGTCGTACGGACAGTCCTGGAGGTGGTGCGGCGCCACCTTCTGCCCGCCGAAAGTCTGGATTATCGGAAGGTCACGCTGCTTGCGGTGGGGGGCTATGGACGGGGGGAGATGGCCCCCTTCTCGGATGTGGACCTGCTGTTCCTGACACCCGATGCGGAGAATGGGCCGGTCAAGACCTTGATCGAATCCATGCTCTACATCCTGTGGGATCTGAAGCTGAAGGTCGGGCACGCCAGCCGCTCCATCGCCGAATGTCTGAGCCAGGCGCGGGAGGACATCACCGTCCGGACCGCCCTGCTGGAGGAGCGCTACATCACCGGCGACAAGGGGCAGGCCAAGACGCTCCACAGCCGGTTGCGCAAGGAGCTTTTCTCCCGCACAGCCGCAGAATTCGTGGAAGCCAAGCTCGCCGAACGGGCGGAGCGGCACAAGCGGCAGGGCCAGCGCTACATGCTGGAGCCCAATGTGAAGGAGGGCAAGGGCGGCCTGCGTGACCTCCAGACGCTCTACTGGATCGCGAAATACGTGACGGGCGTGGAGGAAGTGTCCGATCTCGTCGGGCTGGGCCTCATCACGGCGGATGAGTTCGCGGCGTTCGACCGGGCGGAGCGGTTTCTGTGGGCGGTGCGCTGCCACCTGCACTACCTGACGGGCCGCGCGACGGACCAGTTGACGTTCGACCTGCAACTGGAGGTGGCCCCCCGCATGGGCTATCAGGACGGCGCGGGGCGGCGGGCGGTCGAGTTCTTCATGCAGGACTACTTCCGCCACGCGACCAAGGTGGGCGAACTCACGCGTATCTTTCTGACGGCGCTCGAGGCACGGCATGTCAAGACGACGCCCGTCACCGTAGGGCTGTTCCGACGTCCGAAACGGCTGCATGAGGGCTATGTCCTCCGCCACAACCGCATCGCCGTCGCCGATGAGAAGGCGTTCCTGTCGGACAAGCTGAACCTGCTGCGGATTTTCGAGGAAGGCCTGCGGACGGGCCACCTGATCCACCCCGACGCCATGCGGCTTGTCGCCGCGCATCTCGACCTGATCGACGAGGACATGCGTCAGGACAGGGAGGCGAACCGCATCTTCCTCGACCTTCTGCTGAAGCACGGCAACCCGGAGCGGAGCCTGCGCCGGATGAACGAACTCGGCGTCGTGGCGGCCTTCATGCCGGAGTTCGAGCCGATCGTGGCGATGATGCAGTTCAACGTCTATCACCATTACACGGTGGACGAGCACACCATCCAATGCATCTCCACCCTCGCGATGATAGAGCGGGGGGAGCTGGCGCGCGAACTGCCGCTCGCCACGCATATCATGGCCGAAGGCACCGTGAACCGCCGGGTGATTTATGTGGCGCTGCTGCTGCACGACATCGGCAAGGGGCGGCCGGAGGATCACTCCATCCTCGGCGCGCAGATCGCCCGGCGCGTGGCGCCGCGGCTGGGGCTGAACGCGGAGGAGTCGGAGCTGGTCGAATGGCTGGTCCGCAACCACCTCGTCATGTCGGACGCAGCGCAGAAACGCGACCTTTCCGATCCGCGCACGGTGCGGGATTTTGCCCGGACAGTGCGGTCCCGGCGGCGGCTCGACCTGCTCTACCTGCTCACCTGCTGCGACATCATCGGCGTAGGTCCCGGCACTTGGAACAACTGGAAGGCCATGCTGCTCGACCGGCTCTACCGGGAGACGGCGACCGTGCTGGACATGGGGCTGGAGGCCGCGCACCGCCCCCACCGGGAGGCGGAGGCGAAACGGGCGCTCCGTGCCGCGCTCTCCGACTGGGACCGGAAGGACCTGCGGGCAGAGACGCAGAGGCACTACGGACCCTACTGGCAGGGACTGCCGCTCGACACACAGGTGGTGTTCGCCCACCTGCTCCGCGGTATCCGGGATGACGAGATTCGCATCGACCTCACCCCGGATCAGGACCGGGACGCGACCCGTGTCTGCTTTGCCCTCGCCGATCATCCCGGCATCTTCGCCCGGCTGGCGGGGGCGCTGGCGCTTGTCGGGGCGAATGTGGTCGATGCCCGCACCTTCACCTCCAAGGACGGTTACGCCACTGCGGCCTTCTGGGTGCAGGATGCCGAAGGCGCGCCCTATGATCCCGGCAAGCTGCCGCGCCTGCGCAACATGATCGAGCGGACGCTGAAGGGTGAGGTCGTCGCCCGCGAGGCACTGAAGGATCGCGACAAGGTGAAGAAGCGGGAACGCGGATTTCATTTCCCGACCGCGATCACCATCGACAACGACGGATCGGAAATCTACATCATCGTGGAGGTGGATACGCGCGACCGTCCGGGCCTGCTCTACGATCTCGCGCGGACCTTCGCCTCCAACAACATCTACATCGCCTCGGCGCAGATCGCGACCTATGGCGCGCAGGTCGTGGACACCTTCTACGTGAAAGACATGTTCGGTCTGAAAATCCATTCTCGGCAGCGCGCCGAGGCGCTGGAAAAGAAACTCCGCCAGGCGGTGGACGAAGGGGCAGAGAGGGCGCGCAGCTAGAATGCGGCAGATACGCCTGCTGCACGGCTTCCTGACCGTCGGATTCTGGACCTTCGCCAGCCGGTTGCTCGGCTTCATCCGCGACGTGATCATCGCCGCCTATCTGGGTTCCGGCCCGGTGGCGGAGGCGTTTCTGGTCGCCTTCTCCCTGCCCAACATGTTTCGCCGCATCTTTGCCGAGGGCGCGTTCAATACCGCCTTCGTGCCGATCTTCGCCAAGAAGATCGAGGCGGGGGAGGATGCGAAGGGGTTCGCACAGGACGCCTTCTCCGGCCTTGCCTCCATTCTGATCGTGCTCACGATGATCGCTCATGTGGCGATGCCGTGGCTGGTGCTGGCGATGGCATCCGGTTTCAAGGGCGATGAGCGGTTCGATATCGCCGTGACCTTCGGGCGCATCTGCTTCCCCTATATCCTGCTGATCTCGCTCACCGCGATGCTGTCGGGCGTGCTGAATGCGACGGGGCGCTTCGCCGTCGCGTCCATGGCGCCGGCGGTGCTGAACATCGTCTTCCTGATCGCTTTCGGCCTGTCCATCCACTACGGCTGGGAGATGGGCCTGACGCAGAGCTGGGCCACGCCGGTCGGGGGGGTGCTGCAACTCCTGCTGGTCTGGCATGCAGCGCGGAAGGAAGGGTATTCCATGCGTCTCTCATGGCCGCGGCTGTCGCCCGACATGCGGCGGCTGGTGCGTGTGGCGATGCCCGCCGTGTTCGCGGGCGGGATCGTGCAAATCAACCTCGTCGTCGGGCGGCAGGTCGCCTCCTATTACGATGGGGCTATCGCGTGGCTGTCCAATGCCGACCGCATCTATCAGCTTCCGCTCGGCGTCGTCGCGGCGGCGGTCGGCGTGGTGTTGACGGCGGAGCTTTCGCGCAGGCTCCGCGCCGGTGATATCGGCGGCAGCCGTACCGCCTATAACCGCGCATGGGAATTTTCGCTGTTCCTGACCCTGCCCGCCGCCGTGGCACTCATCGTCATCGCCGGGCCGATCATCAGCGTGATCTTCGAGCGGGGGCAATATACGGCTGCGGACTCGGCAAATACCGCGCTGGCCCTGATCGTCTATGGTGCCGGACTGCCGGCCTTCACGCTTCAGAAGGTGCTCCAGCCGGTGTTTTACGCGCGGGAAGATACGCGCCGCCCCTTCCATTACGCCATCGTGGCCATGGTCGTGAACGCGCTGCTCGCCTTTGGCCTGTCCTACTGGCTGGGCTTCATCGCGGCGGCCATCGGCACGACGATCGCCTCATGGGCGATGGTGTTCCAGCTCTGGTGGGGATCCCGCAGCATGGGCGAGGCCGTCCGCTTCGACCCGCGGTTCCTGAAGAACCTTGTGCGTATCCTGATCGCCTCGGCGGTGATGGGCCTGTTCCTTTGGGGGGCGGCGCAGGTGCTGGATGGCATGCTCACGCAGAAGGGTACGCGGGTGCTCGCGCTGTTCATCCTTTGCGGCGCGGGAATGGCGGTCTACTTCGTCACCGCCATCGTGTTCGGCGTCATGAAGCTCGCCGACCTGCTCAGGATGGTTCGCCGTCAGCGCTGACGGATAAGGGCGAGCGCCCGGCGCCAGCCGCCGGGGCAAACCACGAAGGACAGTCCGAATCCCGTGGCAAAACCCGACAGGTCCGCCACCCATTCGTTGGAGCCGCCGAACAGCGCCCCAAAGAGGAGCTGGATACCCAGCAGCGTCCCGATCAGCCCGAATGCCCGCAGGCGCCCCGACCCCTGCCCCGCTGCCCGCACCCAGAGCAGGAAGGTGAATGCTCCGATCAGCCCGTAAACCGCCGGATATCCGCCTACAAGCCAGGCCGGATCGTCAAGCAGCAGCCCGAAGACCAGCGCCCCCATGATGGCGGAGCCAAAGAACACAGCCAGCACCGCGACTGTGGAGAATACCTCCCCCACCATCTTGCCAAGCGCGAGGATGAAGACGAACACGAACATCATATGCGTGAACGACGCGTGGAAGAACGGATAGGTCACGAACCGGATCATCTGCTCGGCCGGATAGAAGTGGTTTGCCACCATCCAGTCGAAGATCTGGCCCGAGAACCCGAACCGCTGGATCGCTTCCACCCGCCAGGTAAAACCCAGCCCGCCGCCGACGATCCCCCGATCCGCGAGGCTGAGCAGCAGTTCTATGGCGGCGACGGGGCCTGCAAGCACCCAGACGACGAATGGCAGGGGATTGAGCGGGGAGCGGTCTGGATCGTGCATGTCCGGCATTCTGTTGACGCGATGATGGGCCAGCGATAAGCCGACCGGACCATATAATCCAGACGGAGAAAAATCATGACCGAGCCGGTCCAAACGCCTCGTGTCTTCCCGCAACGGGTGTTCTCGGGGATCCAACCCTCGGGCAACCTGCAACTGGGCAACTATCTCGGCGCGTTGAAACGCTTCGCCGCCGCTCAGGACAACGGGATCGAGACGATCTATTGCATCGTGGACATGCATGCGATCACCGTCTGGCAGGATCCGGCCGACCTCACCCGCGCGACGCGGGAACTGGCGGCGGGGTTCATCGCCTCCGGCGTAGACCCGGAGCGTTCCATCCTGTTCAACCAGAGCCAGGTTGTCGGCCATGCGCAGCTCGCCTGGATCTTCGATTGCGTCGCACGGCTCGGCTGGATGAACCGGATGACCCAGTTCAAGGACAAGGCCGGCAAGAATGCCGAAGCCGTGTCGCTCGGGCTGTTCGCCTATCCCGCGCTGATGGCCGCCGACATCCTGCTCTACCACGCCACGCATGTTCCCGTCGGCGAGGATCAGAAGCAGCATGTGGAACTGACCCGGGACATCGCGGCCAAGTTCAACCATGACTACGGCGTCGATTTCTTCCCGATGCCGGAACCGGTGATCGAGGGCGCCGCGACGCGGGTGATGAGCCTGCGTGACGGGTCGAAGAAGATGTCGAAATCCGACCCGTCCGACATGAGCCGCATCAACCTGACGGACGATGCCGACACCATCGCCAGCAAGATCCGCAAGGCCCGCACGGATGCCGAGCCGCTGCCCGAAACGCTGGAGGGGCTGAAGGACCGGCCGGAGGCGCGCAACCTCGTCAATATCTATGCCGCCCTCGCCGGCACCAGCCCGGAGGCCGTGGTGGCGGAGTTCTCGGGTCAGGGCTTCGGCGCGTTCAAGCCGGCGCTCGCGGATCTGGCCGTCGCGCAACTCACCCCGATCTCGGGCGAGATGCGGCGTCTCACCTCCGACCCGGCGGAGATCGACCGGATCCTCGCCCGCGGGGCGGAACGCGCCAACGCCATCGCCGCGCCCGTCATCGACCAAACCTATGATATCGTCGGCATGATCCGGGGCGTGCGATGATCGTCAGGTCTCTGGACGACGTGATCTCCGGCCCGAACCATGCAACTGGTCCGGGCTGGGAAAGCCGGCGCATCCTGCTGAAACCGGACGGCATGGGCTTCTCCCTCCACGACACGCTGGTGAAGGAGGGGGAGGAGTTGCATCTGGAATACAAGCACCACCTGGAAGCCAACTATTGCATCGCCGGGGAGGGCGAGGTGACGGAGGTGGCAACCGGGCGGACCTGGCCTATACGGCCCGGCACGCTCTATGCCCTCGACCGGAATGACGCGCATGTGCTGCGGGCGACAAAGGGCGATCTGCGGCTGGTCTGCGTGTTCAACCCTCCTCTCTCCGGCAATGAGCGCCACCGCGAGGACGGAAGCTACGCGCCGGAGGAATAGCCCGCTTGGGTCGTGTCGCAACCCGGTTACGACGCGACGTGCAAGGGAATGCTGTCTTCCTCCGTGACCAACCGCCTCCTCGGCACGCGCTGATGGCCTGAAGCTGGCCTCAGGATGGAGATCTTCTCTACATCGCTGCTGTAGGGATGCGCTTTCTAACCGCCTTCACCTGGTGAGGGGACGGTCACCGTCTTCCGCGGTCCTCGATTGCGGGATGCGTGTGAGCATTTTGATCGCTCGGGAATCGAAGGGAATCTCCGCTCCCGGCATTTGGTCAGGGGCTGCCTCCCCTCCGCCACGGTCAAACGCGAGTCCTGGCACTGACTGTCGCATGCTGCGCGGCCATCCCAACGCCGCCGCCATAGGATGCATCCCTGATCTGGATGCCGTCTGGCCCGACATTGCTCCGCGTAGGCCCACGATGGAAGGCCCTTCCACCTCCATTCCCCGACAGGACCAAGATCGGTCGCACCGGTTGCAAACCCTTCGGTAGATATGAGGCCGCCTCTTCCCCTTCCTGCTGGCGACAGGACGCGCGCCGCGCTAGGAGGCTGGCGGCATCCTGCCTTACAGAAGGAGACATCCATGTCCGACATCACCCGTCTCGAAACCGGCGCCCGCATGAGCGAGGCGGTCGTCTACAACGGCCTGATCTTCCTTGCCGGGCAGATCGGCGCGCCGGGAACCAGCGTCCGTGAACAGACGGAGGCCGCTCTCGCCGAGGTTGACCGCCTTCTGGCCGCCGCGGGTTCGGACAAGACCCGCATCCTCTCCGCGCAGATCTGGCTCGCGGACATCGCCGATTTCGCCGAGATGAACGCAGTTTGGGATGCCTGGGTCGCGCCCGGCCATACGCCTGCTCGTGCGACGGGCGAGTCGAAACTGGCCGCGCCGGATTACAAGGTCGAGGTCATCGTGGTTGCCGCCGCGAAGTAACTGTCGCATGAACCGGCTCGGGTGCCGCAGAACGTGACGCCCGAGCCCGCGCAGGAGCGGTCTCTACGGCGGGGTTCAGACCTCGGCGTTGGCTTCCGCACGGCTCTTGCCAGCCACGTCCATCGCGAGCGTCGCCGCCATGAACTGATCCAGATCCCCATCCAGAACGCCCTGCGTGTCCGAGGTTTCCACCCCTGTGCGCAGATCCTTCACCATCTGGTAGGGTTGCAGCACATAGGAACGGATCTGGTTGCCCCAACCGGCATCGCCCTTGTTTTCATGCGCGGCGTTGATGGCCGCGTTCCGCTTGTCGAGTTCGAGCTGATAGAGGCGCGCGCGAAGGGCGTTCATCGCCGCTTCCCGGTTCTGGTGCTGCGACTTCATGGAGGAAGTCACGACGATATTGGTGGGCAGGTGGGTGATGCGCACGGCGGAATCGGTGGTGTTGACGTGCTGGCCGCCCGCGCCGGAGGAACGATAGGTATCGATGCGGATATCACGGTCGGGGATGTCGATCTCGATATTCTCGTCCACGACCGGATAGACCCAGACGGAGCTGAACGAGGTATGCCGCCGGGCGGCGGAGTCATAGGGCGAAATCCGCACGAGGCGATGCACGCCGGACTCGGACTTCAGCCAGCCATAGGCATTGTGGCCGGAAATCCTGTAGGCGACGGAGCGGATGCCCGCCTCCTCCCCCGGCGTCTCGGCGATCATTTCGACGGTATAACCCTTCTTCTCCGCCCAGCGGACATACATCCGCGCGAGCATGGAGGCCCAGTCGCAGCTTTCCGTTCCGCCCGCCCCCGCGTTGATCTCAAGGAAGGTGTCGTTGCCGTCGGCTTCTCCGTCCAGCAGCGCCTCCAGCTCCTTCTCCGCCGCAGTCTCCTTCAGGGAGCGGAGCGCGGCTTCGGCTTCGCGCACGACCTCATCGTCGCCCTCGGCCTCACCGAGTTCGATCAGTTCGACATTGTCGTTCAGATCGCGGTCGATGCTGTCGTAATTGGACACCGCGTCCAGCAGCGACTGCCGCTCCCGCATCAGCTTCTGCGCACGCGCGGGATCGCCCCACAGCTCGGGATCCTCGATGATGGCGTTGAATTCTTCAAGCCGGTGCTTCGCGGTTTCGCCGTCCATGCGCTGCCACAGCAGCTTCAGGCTCTTGCGGATGCTCTCGACAAGGTTCTGGGCCTCAGCGCGCATGGGTCTGCCTCCTTCGGATCAGGCCGGGGTGATACCCTCTTGCTCGGCTCAGGGCAAGCGGGCGCCAGCAGCGCTCAGTAAAGCCCGCCCGAGGACATGGTGCCGAAATCCGCCTTTTTCGGAATGACGCGAATCTCTCCCGTCGAGGTGCGGACCTGTGTGCCCTCATCCGTCTCGCCACGCCCGAAGAGCGGCAGGTTCTGACCCATGGCAAAGCCGCCGTCCACATAGACGCCGATCCCCATGCTCTCTGTCCCGTCGCGGAAGTATTCGGCGATCACGTTGTCGCCCGTCGCATCGGCAGGAAGCGGGGCACCCGAAAAGCGGTCGATCTTGACGAAATGCCCGCCCGGCGGCACCGCGAAATCAGAGCCGCCGAAACGTTTGACCGCCTCCTCCATGAACGCCTGGAACACCGGCACGCACAGCGTTCCGCCATAGGCGGAGGAGCCAAGCGTCCGTGGCTGGTCGTAGCCCATGTAACAGCCCGCCACGATGTTGGAGGTATAGCCGATGAACCACACGTCCTTTGCGTCGTTCGTCGTCCCCGTCTTGCCCGCCACGGGCACCCGCAGCCGCACGCCGGAGCCGGAGCCGCGCTGGATGACCCCCTGCAGCATCGACGTGACCTGATAGGCCGTCACCGGGTCCATCACCTGCTCATTGTGCGAGACGACGTTCGGGGCGACGCCGGGCGCAAGATAGGGGCTGTCGCAATCCGCACAATCGCGCTGGTCATGGCGGTAGATCGTCTTGCCGAACCGATCCTGCACCCGGTCCACCAGCGTCGGTTCCACCCGCTCGCCCCCGTTGGCAAGCATCGCATAGGCGGAGATCATCTTGAAAAGCGTGGTCTCCTGCGCGCCGAGCGCGTTGGCCAGCAGGGGTTGCAGCGGGGCGTAGATGCCGAAGCGGTCGGCATATTCCGCAACCCGCGCCATGCCGATCTCCTGCGCGAGCCGGACGGTCATCAGGTTGCGCGACTGTTCGATCCCCGTCCGCATGGGCGTCGGGCCATAGTATTTGTTGGACGAGTTCTTGGGTCGCCAGATGCCCTGCGGCGTGTTCACCTCGATGGGAGCGTCCACGATGATCGTGGCAGGGGTGTAACCCTCGTCCAGCGCGGCGGCATAGACGAACGGCTTGAAGGAGGAGCCCGGCTGGCGCATCGCCTGCGTGGCGCGGTTGAAAACCGAATCCTGATAGGAGAAGCCGCCCTGCATGGCCAGCACGCGGCCCGTGCTCACATCCATCGCCATGAAGGCGCCTTGCACCTCCGGCACCTGCCGGAGCGACCAGTCTCCGCTGCTTCCCTTGCGGACCAGAACCACGTCACCCACCTCGACGAGATCGGCGGGCACCTTGGCCTTCTGGGCCAGCCTGCCGTTCGAGATGAGCTTCCGCGCCCACGTGACATCGCTGGCCGGAACCGTCCCGGTGCTCTCCTCACCCTGAATCCCGATGGTCGCGGCGGATTTGTCGAGCGAGAGCACCACCGCCGGATACCAGCCGTCGATGTCGCGCGGCACGTCGGTGGAGGCCAGCGCGGCGCGCCAGCTCTTCTCATCCTTCAGCGCCTCGGCGGGAAGGGTCTTGCCCGTGCCCCGCCAGACACCGCGGCTGCGGTCGAACTTCTCCAGCCCCTCGCGCAGCGACTCGGCGGCAAGATGCTGAAGCGGCGGGTCGATCGTCGCCCGGATGGCGAGACCGCCGCCGAAGAACTCCTGCGTCCCGAAGGTGGAGGACAGCTGGCGGCGGATTTCGTCGGTGAAGTAGTCGCGCGGCGGCAGGCTCTCCCGGAACGCGGGATAGTCGCCGTTCTGCACGGACCTGAGCGGCTCCGCCAGAGCGGCGTCGCGGGTGGCCGCGTCGATATAGCCGTTCTGGAACATCTCCCGGATAACGTAATTCCGCCGCTGGGTCAGCCGTTCCTTCGCACGGACAGGATGGTAGGAGGACGGAGCCTGCGGCAGCGACGCGAGAAAAGCCGCCTCGTCCACCGAAAGCTGGCCCAGCGTCTTGTTGAAATAGGTCTGGGCGGCGGCGGCAACCCCATAGGCATTCTGGCCCAGGAAAATCTCGTTCAGGTAGAGTTCGAGGATCTTGTCCTTCGACAGCGTTTCCTCCAGCCGGGTGGCGAGGATCAGTTCCTTGATCTTCCGCTCCCCCGTCCGGTCGCCCGAGAGCAGGAAGTTCTTCATCACCTGCTGGGTGATGGTGGACGCCCCCCGCACGTTCTGGCCACGCGAGGCGATGGCCTGCCAGGCGGCGGCGACGATGCCCCGGGTGTCGAACCCGTGGTGATGGTAGAAGTTCTTGTCCTCGGCGGAGATGAACGCCTGCTTGACGATATCCGGAATCTCGTCGATCGGGGCGAAGATGCGGCGCTCCTCGGCGAATTCGTCGATCATGCGGCCTTCGCCGGAATAGACGCGGCTGATGGTCGGCGGTGTATACTGGGCAAGCTGCTCATGGTTCGGCAGATCGCGGGAATAGCTCCAGAACACCCCCCCGATAAGGAGCGCACCAAAGACCAGCGCCAGCGTGATAAGACTGAACACCGTCCCGAAGAATGAGAATATCGCCCTGAGCACTCGGTTCGTCCCTCGCTGCCTGAACGGGCTCTTATATGTCGCCGGGGCCCTAGGGTCAAAATAGCACAGGCCCCCAACCATGGCGACCGGGCGTCACTTTGCCGCGAGGGGGTCCGTGTCACCTGCGGCGAAGAACCGCCGCAACCGCATCATCCTGCTGCCAGACCGCGAGCCCCGTGGCTATGGCCTCCGCCATCCGCGCCCGCCAATCCGGGTTGGCGATGCGCGCGAAATCGGCGGGGTTGGAGAGATAGCCCAATTCGATGAGCACCGAGGGCATGCTTGGCGATTTCAGCACGGAGAAGCCCGCCGCGCGCCGGGGCGTCTTGTAAAGCGGCCCCGCCCCCGACCCGATAGCGGCAACCAGCGCGTCGGCCAGATGCTCCGCCCGTGGCCCGGTATCGGTCCGCGCCAGATCGACCAGCACCCGCGCGATACGGTCGTCGTGGCCATTCAGGTTCACCCCTGCGAGAATGTCCGTCCGGTCGTGCCGCTCCGCAAGCGCGGCCGAGGCCCGGTCCGAGGCCGCGCTTGAAAGGGTATATACGGTTGCACCGCTCGCCTGCCCCTCTGCCAGCGCATCGGCATGAAGAGACAGGAACACATCCGCTCCCGCCGCATGGGCGTGGCTGATGCGTGTCTCCAGCGGCACGAAGACATCTTCCTCCCGCGTGAGGCCGACGGTGAAACCCGCGGCCTCCAGCACCTCGCGAAGTTCCATCGCAAAGGCAAGCATAAGACGCGCCTCGTTCGTGCCACCATGCTCCGCGCCGGGGTCAATGCCGCCGTGGCCGGGGTCCAGCATCACGTAGGCAGCGCCGGGGCCGCGGGGCAGCGGGGCCGTTTGCGTGGGCCCGACCGCATCCGGTCGCGCGGCGGCGGCAAAGACGTCCGCCCCCGCCGGTGAAAGGCGCAGCCGAAGCACCGGATCGGCAGGTGAAAGGACTGCCCCCGTCACCACCCGCGGACGATCGAGCGTGAGCACCAGCCGCGCCCATCCGTTCCCCGCCTTTTCCACGCGTGCATCCCGCAGCCCGCCCGCGATCAGCCCTTGCGGATCGAAGGCAGAGAGATCGGCATCGTTCAACTCCACGACCAGTCGGGGGGGATCGGCGCGCAGCGTGAGCCGATAGGGCACCGCCCTGTCCAGCGCCAGCGCCAGCCGCAGTTCCCACCACCCGGCCTGCGCATGGGACCGGCTCGCGTCGATACGGGCAGGCGCCGCTGCAACCGGGAGGGACGGCAGGCAAAACAGGAACAACAGCGCGGCCAGCGCGCGGACGAGGGGGTGATGCATATGGCTCTCCGGGCGTCTCGCGCGCCCTCGACCCAAGGCTAACCTATCGCACAGGCGTCGGAAATCCCTCTCTTTCCGCCATGAAAACCACAAGACGGCGCAGGCCCTCCCGAATATCCTCCGTGGCGCGGGCATAGGAAAACCGCAGCGTCTGCGCGCCGCGCACCGGATCGAAGTCCAGACCCGGCGTCACGGCGACGCCTGCCTTTTCCAGAATTTCGGCAGCAAAGGCCAGGCTGTCCGATGTCATCTCCGACACATCGGCATAGATGTAGAAGGCGCCATCCGGCGGGGCGATCCGGGTGAACCCTGCCCTCGGCAATCCCTCCAGCAGCAGTCTCCGGTTCTCGGCATAGACGGCGAGATTTCCGTCCAGTTCCGTCCGGCACCCGAGAGCGCCCAGAGCCGCCACCTGACTGGCGTGAGACGGGCAGATGAACATGTTCTGGGCCAGCCGCTCCACCAGCCGCACATGGTCCGGCGGAACCACCATCCAGCCAATCCGCCAGCCGGTCATGGAGAAGTATTTGGAGAAGGAGTTGATGACATAGACATCATCCGAAATCTCCAGCGCGCTGACCGCCGGCGCTTCGTACTGGATCCCGTGATAGATCTCGTCGGAAATGAAGGCGGTGCCGGAGCGGGCGCAGATGTCTATCAGCCGCGCCAGCGAGTCGCGGTCCAGCATGGTGCCCGAAGGGTTGCCGGGAGAGGCCACGATCATCCCCGCCAGATCGCCTGCACGGCGGATATCCTCCGGCACCGGCTGATAGCGGTTTTCCAGCGCGGTCTGAACGCCCACAGGCTCCAGTGACAGCGCGCGGAGGATCTGACGGTAGGAGGGGTAGCCGGGCTCCGTCACGCCGACGCGCTCCCCCGCATCGAAGAGCGCGGAGAAGGCCAGCAGGAACGCGCCCGAGGAGCCCGCCGTCACCACGACCCGCTCGGGGTCAAGCTCGATGCCGTACCAATCGTGATAAAGCCCTGCGATGCCCGCGCGGAGAGCCGGCAGCCCCAGCGCCACCGTATATCCCAATGCGTCGCTCTCCAGGGCGCCGCGCAGCGCATCCCTTGCGCCACGCGGGGCGGGCGTTCCCGGCTGGCCCACTTCCATGTGGATGATGTGGCGGCCCGCCGCTTCGGCCCGCCGCGCGGCTTCCATCACATCCATCACGATGAAGGGATCCACCTGTCCCCGCCTTGAACTCCGCATCGCTCCCTCCTTATGATGGCCGCATACCGACGGCGTCGTTGTCCGCCGCGGCATTGGGTGGGTCAAGGCCCGTTCCGCCGTGAAGAGAGCCGCCCGAGACCCTATTTCCGCTGTTCAAGGAACCCCAGATGCCCCTGCCCCTTCGCCGCCTCGCGCTCGGTGCGCTGCTCGCCCTCGGAACCGCGATGCCAGCCGCCGCGTTCGACATCAAGTCAATGACGGCAGAGGAGAAAGCCGCCTTCGGCGCCGCCGTCCGTGACTATCTGATGGAGCACCCGGATGTGCTGATCGACATGTCGCAGGCGCTCGAATCCCAGCAATACGCCCAGCAGGCACAGGCGGATATCAAGATGCTGAAGGACAACCACGACGCAATCTACGACGACGGCTACTCCTGGGTCGGTGGCAATCCAGCGGGCGATGTCACTGTGGTCGAATTCATGGACTACCGGTGCGGCTACTGCCGGAAAGCCAATCCAGAGGTGGAGGAACTGATCCGCGCCGATGGAAACATCCGTTTCATCCTGAAGGAATTTCCCATTCTGGGCGAGGCGTCCCTCACCTCTTCCAAATTCGCGATCGCGGTCAAGAACCTCGGGGGGGATGCCGCCTACAAGACGGCGCATGACACCCTCATGGAGCTCAGGGGCGAGCCGACGGAAGCGACGCTGGCCGATCTTGCCAAGAAGCTCGGCCTCGATGCGGCCAAGGTAAAGGCCGAAATGGAGTCGCCGGAAGTGACGGCCGTCATCCAGAAGAACCACGATCTGGCGGAAGCCCTGCAAATTCAGGGCACCCCGATGTTCGTGATCGGCGACACGCTCGTCCGCGGCTATGTTCCGATTGATGGAATGCGGAAGATCGTGGCTGACGCCCGCGGCTAAGCTCTCGCGATGGCCGTGGTTCGGGCAAGAGCGCCGAGCTGCGGCAGGCGGCTATTCCGCGGCAGTGGCCGTGGCAGCTTCCTCATCCTCACGCGCTCTGATCTCTTCTGCGCGCTGCTCCACAAGTCCGACGATATGGTCCACCATTTCATCGTTCGACATGCGGTGGGACTGCTTGCCCGCCATATAGACCATGCCGTTTCCGGCCCCACCCCCGGTAAAACCGATGTCGGTCATCAGCGCCTCACCCGGACCATTGACGACACAGCCGATGATGGAGAGCGACATGGAGGTGGTCACATGGGCCAGCCGCTCCTCCAACTTCGCCACGGTTTCGATCACGTTGAATCCCTGACGCGCACATGAAGGGCACGAGATGATCGTGACGCCCCGGTGGCGCAGCCCCAGCGATTTCAGGATGTCGTAACCGACCTTCACCTCCTCGACCGGATCGGCGGAGAGCGACACCCGGATCGTATCGCCGATCCCCATCCAGAGCAGGTTTCCCAACCCGATCGCGGATTTGATCGTGCCGGACATCAGCCCGCCCGCTTCGGTAATGCCGAGGTGGATCGGGCAATCCGTCACCTCACCGATCGCCTGATAGGCGGCGGCGGCAAGGAACACGTCCGACGCCTTCACCGAGATCTTGAATTCGTGGAAGTCGTTGTCCTGAAGAAGCTTGATGTGATCCATGCCGGATTCGACCATCGCATCCGGGCACGGCTCGCCGTACTTCTCCAGCAGATGCCGCTCGAGCGAGCCGGCGTTCACACCGATGCGAATGGAGCACCCATGATCGCGGGCCGCCCGCACCACCTCCCGCACCCGCTCGGCCGAACCGATATTGCCGGGATTGATGCGCAGACAGGCGGCCCCCGCCTCCGCCGCTTCGATGGCACGCTTGTAGTGGAAATGGATGTCCGCAACGATCGGCACCGGGCTTTCACGCACAATGTCCCGCAGCGCCGCGGTCGACTCGGCATCCGGGGTGGAGACGCGCACGATGTCCGCACCCACGGCGGCAGCACGGTTGATCTGGTCGAGCGTTCCGGCGACATCGGTCGTCAGCGTATTCGTCATTGTCTGCACCGAGATCGGTGCATCCCCTCCGACGAGGACGGAGCCCACGCGGATCTGGCGTGATTTGCGGCGGTAGATGTTGCGCCAGGGGCGCACATGGTTGAGCGACATTCTGCTCTCCTCTCGCACCCCTAGATAGCTGCACCAGGATGGGTCGGCAACTACTCGGTCGCCTCCGCCATGGCGACGACCTTCGCAAGCGCGGGATCCTTTGCAAGATCGGCCACCTGGAAGCTGGTTTTCAACGCATCGGGAGAGAGCTTCACATTCTTGACAACCTGCGCGCCGGGGGCGGCAGGTCCATAAGTCTCACCGTTCACCGCGAAATAGACGGCCCCGGAATTACCGGCACGGAGCGTCGCCGGTTCTTCGCTTTGGGGAAGCGGGAAGCGTTCGCCTGCGTCCAGTATCTTCTCAAGGATGATCGTGCCATTCGACGCCTGCACGCGAACCCAGGCCGGACGTACGGCAATGATCGCCACCTCCGGCGCTGCTGCGGCAACGACCTGCGGCAAGGCGACTTCGGGCATTTGCATCGGGATGGGCAAGGGGAGCGCGGCTTCCGCAAGTTCCACGGGAGCGCTGTGCGCAAGAATGCCGGTGGTCGCGGGATCGATGGCTGCAATCGGCCCGTCCCGACTTTCGATAACCGGAACGTCCAGCGCCTGCGGACGGTAGAGCCGGTCGAAGGCTTCGGGCGATGGCCTCACCGGATCAAGCACGGCGGAATCGGCCGTCACCAGCGGCTCAACGCCCGCCAGCGGGTCAAGCTCCGCCGTCACACCGGGCGACTGGTCCACCGGAGAAAGCTGCACGCGCTGGATCTGCTGGAGTACGGACCAGCCACCATACCCCAACCCGGCGATGAGCCCGACCAGCACCAGAACGGAGCCGATCGCCCGCGGTTCGACATGGCTGAAAACGCTCTGCTTGCGCGGCAGGAATTTGGGGTTCGGATCGGCCAGCGGATCGCGATATTCCTTGCGAGCCTTCCGCAGGGGAAGCGGGGCCGGGCCGCGGAGGCTCGACGCTTCCGCCGACATGCCATGCGCCACGGTGAAGTTCGCCTCGGTGCAGAATCGCTGAAAGGTCTGATCCGGGTCCATTCCCAGATAGCGCGCATAGGAACGGACGTAGCCGGCGATGAAGCTCGGCGCCTCGAACGCGGATGCGTCTGTATTCTCTATTGCCGCGATATATGTCGCCTTGATCCGCAATTCACGTTGGACATCCAACAGCGATTTGCCCAGCGTCGCGCGCTCTCCGCGCATGATGTCGCCGAGCTTCAGATCGAAGTCGTCAAAACCTTTGGGTCTGCCCACGTCCCCCACCGGGAGTGAAGACCTCCGCCCGATCATGCGCTCTGCCCCATGCCCTAAAACCTGCTGCCCCAGGTCGATTCGCCTCGCACAGGATGACTTCGACCTTTTGATTATCTCTTAACACAGGACAAGGGGTTTTGCATTAAGGGAACATCTTCAGGCAGAAAGTTCGGCGCGATTCAGCGCGCAATGGGACCAGAGCGCATCCATCGCACGAACAAGCTGATCCATATCCGCCGCGGAATGGACCGGGGATGGCGTGAAGCGCAGCCGCTCCGTCCCGCGTGGAACGGTGGGGAAGTTGATTGGCTGAACGTAAATGCCGAAATCCTCCAGCAGATGATCCGACAGCATCTTGCAGTGCCGCGGATCGCCGACCAGCACCGGCACGATGTGGGAGCCGTTGTCCATCACCGGCATGCCCAGCCCGCGCAGGCGCAGCTTCAGCGCCGCCGCTTTCGCCTGATGGAGATCGCGCCGTGCCTGATCGCCCTTCAGGTGCCGCACGGAAGCCGCGGCCCCCGCCGCGACGACGGGGGGCAGCGAAGTGGTGAAGATGAACCCCGGCGCATAGGACCGCACCGCGTCGGCCATCTTCGCAGAGGTCGCGATATACCCGCCAAAGACGCCGAAAGCCTTGCCGAGAGTGCCGTTGATGATGTCGATCCGATGCGCGAGCCCGTCACGCTCCGTCACGCCGCCGCCGCGGCGGCCATACATGCCGACCGCATGGACCTCATCGATATAGGTCAGCGCGCCGAATTCCTCCGCCAGATCACAGATCTCGCCGATAGGACCGAAGTCGCCATCCATCGAATAGACGGATTCAAAGGCGATCAGGACGGGCCGCCCCTTCTCGACCTTCTCCAGCAACGCACGCAGATGGGCCAGATCATTATGACGGAACACGTGACGCTCGCACCGGGCATTGCGGATGCCCTGGATCATGGAGGCATGGTTCAGCTCGTCCGACAGGATGACCAGGCCCGGAAACAGCGTGGAAAGCGTGGAAAGCGTCGTGTCGTTGGCCACATAGGCAGAGGAGAATACCAGCGCCGCTTCCTTGCCGTGCAGATCGGCAAGCTCGGCTTCCAGCATTCGGTGATAGACCGTGGATCCCGAGATGTTGCGTGTGCCGCCCGAACCCGCCCCGGTCTCCTCAAGCGCCGCATGCATCGCATCCAGCACGGCGGGATGTTCCCCCATGCCGAGGTAGTCGTTGCCGCACCAAACGGTGATATCCTTCTTCGACCCGTCCGGCCGCGTCCAGACCGCTTTCGGGAACTGACCCTTCCGACGCTCGATGTCGATGAAGGTCCGGTAGCGGCCTTCGGTGTGCAGATGGCCGAGGGCTTCGTCGAGGGCCAGTTCGTAATTCATCCGTCGCTCCCTGGCGGCTTGCTTGGGCAGGGCGGCCGGGGCCGCCCGTCTCTTTCTCAGAACGATCCGGGTGCGCCGGACCGTCTTCCACCAAAATCCCCGACTCGCCTCCTGTCAACCGCCGGTGGCTTGCCGGCGGCCAGACTTTGGTCGGAGAGGCTCAATCTGCCAGAAGCACGCGGCAGTCCCCCGCACCGCCTTTTGCGGCACAGTCCTGAACGGCCTTTTCGCGCGCTCCGGCTCCGGTTGCAATGGCCCAGTGCCCGGTCTCAAGCGACCCGGCCAGCGCCTTCGGCGCCTTGGCGGGCAGATAATCCTGTTCGAATCCCGCCGTCGCATCGGTGGAAAGCTGTACCGGCCGACCCTTCGTCCAGCCCACTGGAAGGATGTCTCCCACAAGGACGCAGGGCTTCGAACCCTTCTTGCGCCGCGCGTTGCAGGCGGCCAGCGCGGCCTCCCGCGCAGGCTCGACCGCGTGATAATTCGCAGCGGCGAAGGTCGCTTCCGACATCAACCCTTCGTCCGGCGACAAGGCCACCGCACCATAATATTTCTGCGTGGCAGCAACTTGCTCCAACACCTTGATGTCGCTGGAAGAAAGGAAAGGTTGCGCGCCGATGGACGCCTGAGCCCCTTTCGGGGAGAACAGCGCCCCCTTTGCGACCGCGCCATCCACCGGCCCTGCCGCAGCAGCACCGGCAACGAGCGTCAGGGCCGCCGCCGTGATCCAGATCCGCATCCGCCTTCTCCATCCTTGGGGAAACTCTGCCGGGGTCGTCTCTGGACAGGGCTGATATGCCTGATAGGCTCCGTCCGCAATCGGAAGGAGATACTCCCATGTCACTCGATCAGGACAGGCTGGACGAGGTGCTCGCCCGCGTGGACGCGCAGTTGCCGGATTCGCTCGACCGCCTCATGGAGCTGCTGCGCATCCCGTCGATCTCCACCGACCCGGCCTTCGCGGGCGATTGCAACCGCGCGGCGGACTGGCTGGTGGATGAGTTGACAGCGATCGGCTTCGAGGCGTCCAAGCGGTCCACGCCCAAGCATCCCATGGTCGTGGCGCATTCGGGGAGCACAGGTCCGCACCTGCTGTTCTACGGTCATTACGACGTGCAACCCGTTGATCCGCTGAACCTGTGGGACAGGGATCCCTTCGACCCCCAGCTTGAGGATACGCCTGCAGGCAAGGTTATCCGCGGGCGCGGTTCGGCGGATGACAAGGGGCAGCTCATGACCTTTGTCGAGGCCTGCCGCGCCTGGAAGGCGGTGACGGGAACGCTGCCGGGTCGCCTGACGATCTTCTTCGAGGGGGAGGAGGAATCCGGCTCCCCCTCTCTCGTTCCGTTCATGAAGGAGAACGCGGAGGAGCTGAAGGCGGACATCGCGCTCATCTGCGACACGGGCATGTTCGGCGACACGCCCGCCATCGTGACCCAGCTTCGCGGGCTGGTCGGGCAGGAGGTGATCCTGACCGGCGCGGACAAGGATCTCCACTCCGGCTCCTTCGGCGGTATCGCGATCAACCCGATCCGGGTTCTGGCGGGTATCATCGCCGGACTGCATGACGAAAGCGGCAGCATCACCCTGCCCGGCTTCTATGACGGCGTGCCGGAACTGTCGGACGAGATGCGGGCCCAGTGGCAGCGGCTCGCCTTCGACAGTGCGGACTTTCTGGGACAGGTCGGCCTGTCGGTGCCCGCGGGCGAGACGGACCGAACCCCGCTGGAGATGATCTGGTCCCGCCCCACCTGCGAGGTCAACGGCATCTCCGGCGGTTACGAAGGCGCCGGTTTCAAGACGGTCCTGCCGTCAAAGGCCTCCGCCAAGATCAGCTTCCGTCTGGTCGGCACGCAGGATCCGAAGAAGATCGCAGCGGCGTTTCAGGATTACGTCCGCTCCCGCCTTCCAGCGGATGTGAAGGTGGAGTTCAAGGATCACTCCGCCTCTGCCGCGAGCCAGGTGCAGATCTCCAACCCCGCGTTCGAGAAGGCGCGCCGTGCCCTGTCGGACGAATGGGAAATCCCTGCCGCCTATATCGGCGCGGGCGGGTCCATTCCGATTGCGGGATATTTCCAGCACATCCTGCACACCGATCCAATGCTCATCGGCTTTGGCAAGGATGACGACCAGATCCATTCGCCGAATGAGAAATATGACCTTGAGAGCTATCACAAGGGCATCAGAAGCTGGGTGAGAATACTTTCAGCCCTTACCTGACAGGAACTTACGTGGCGAAGGTGAAGTCGCACCTCACCTTCGCCAATCCGATGCTACGATTTTTCCGCGCGTTTGGCTTCGGTCCAGAGGGCTTCCATCTCCTCCAGCGTCGCGTCCTCCGGGCGGCGGCCGTCGCGCGCGAGGCCCGCCTCTATCGCGGCGAAGCGCCGGGTGAACTTGGCATTCGCCGCCCGCAGCGCCGCCTCCGGGTCCACCTTCAGGTGACGGGCGAGATTGGCCATGACGAAGAGCAGGTCGCCGAACTCCTCCTCCACCTCACGCTGGCCGAGTTCGGCCCGCGCCTCCACCAGCTCGCGCGATTCCTCCGCCAGCTTCGCCAGAACGTCCTCCGCCGATGTCCAGTCGAAGCCGACGCGGGCCGCGCGCTTTTGCAGCTTCACCGCGCGGAGCAGCGCAGGCAGGCCGAGTGCCACACCGTCCAGCACCCCCGTCTCCGCACGGGCGCTGCGTTCGGCGGCCTTCACGCGCTCCCATTCAACGGTCTGGGCATCCGCCGTCCTTTCCGGGTCGGGCGTGTCGAAGACATGCGGATGGCGGGCGACCATCTTGTCAGCGATGGATGTCACCACGTCGCCGAAATCGAAAAGACCCCGCTCCCCGGCCATCTGCGCATGAAACACGGATTGAAAGAGCAGATCCCCCAGCTCTCCCTTCAACTCCCCCCACGCCTGCCGTTCGATCGCATCGGCGACCTCGTAGGCTTCCTCTATGGTATAAGGGGCGATGGTGGCGAAATCCTGCTCCAGATCCCAGGCACAGCCCGTCTCCGGGTCGCGCAGCCGCCGCATGATTTCCAGCAGTCGCGGCATGCCCCCTTTCGGGTCTGCCACCAGCCGGTTGCTCGCTTCACGGTCCATCCTGACCCTCCGGTAACGCTGATGCACCGGGCATAGCCAGAACGGCAGGGCCTCTCAACCCAGCACGCGATCGGCAACGGCAGCGGCCTCCGCCGCCCGATGCTGAAGCTCCCCTGCCAGCGCCTCCAGCGATTCGGCGCCGGTTTCGCGCAGCAGGAATTCCATCCCGCCGGCTCCGACGGTCGTCGGATCAAGCGGCCCGTCCGTCAGCAGCCGCGCCGCCGCGACCAGCCGCCAGCACAGCCGGTAGGAGGCGAGCACCGCCTCCGCCTCGTCCCGCGACAGAACGCCGGTGCGCCGTCCGGCAAGGACCTGCGTTTCCACCCGCCGCGCCGGATCACCGGCAAGCAGGGCGCAGGTCTGGGCCAGAAGCTCCATGTCCTGCAACCGCCCCCGGCCGAGCTTCCCGTCCCACATGCTGCCGGGCTTGGCTTCCTGCAACCGGATACGCATGGCCTGCACATCGGCCCGCACGGTCTCGCCGCCCGACTTCTCCACCAGCAGCTCCCGGCGGAAGTTCTCGACATCCAGCGCCAGTTCCTCCGCGCCCGCCAGAACGCGGGCGCGGGTCTGGGCGAGGTGTTCCCATGTCCATGCCTCCGTCCGCTGATAGTCGCGGAAGGCGCCGAGGGAGGTCGCGACAGGCCCCGCCCGCCCGGACGGGCGAAGCCGCATGTCCACCTCGTAGAGATGCCCCTCCGCCGTGGGCGCGGAATGCGCGGTGAGCAGCGCCTGCGTCAGGCGGGCGTAGTAGGTGCGGGCGGCAAGCGGCTTCGGCCCCTCCGACATCTCCACCCCCGCCGCGTCATAAATGACGATAAGGTCGAGATCGGAGGCCGCATTGAGCCGCCCCGCGCCGAGGGAACCCATGCCCATCAGGACAGCCCCCCTGCCCGGCATCGGGCCGTGGCGGCGGGCGAATTCCGCCGTTCCGAACTCCCAGACGGCCGAAACGACCGCCTCCGCCAGTTCGGCGTATTGCCGCCCCGATTCAAAGGCGTCGATCAGGGCGCGAAGGTGATGAACGCCGATGCGGAAATGCCATTCCTTCATCCAGCGGCGGGCGGCATCCAGCTGCCGCTCATAGTCGGTCTCCGTGCCCACCCGCGCCACCAGATCCGCGCGGAGCGCCGCCACCCCCGGCCAGGGAGAGAAGAAGCTGCCGCCGATCACCGCGTCCAGTACCGTCGCGTTCCTCGAAAGGTATGCCGCCAGACGCGGGGCCGTCGCGCAGATGTCCACGATCAGATCGACCAGCGTCGGATTCGCCTCAAAGAGGGAGAAGACCTGAACCCCGGCGGGCAGACCCCGCAGGAAACCGTCGAACCGGCCCAACGCCTCCTCGGGATGGGCGGCCCGCTGCATGCGGGAGAGGATCTCGGGCCGAATCCGGGCGAAAAGCTCACGCGCGCGGGTGGAGCGGAGGGCAGGATAGGCAGGCCAGCCATCCACGACCGCTTGCGCCTGCGGGCTGAGGGCGGGGCCGCTCGCCGGGGCGGAAGGGGTGAAGAAATCGCCCGTCAGGTCCACAACCTCGTTCAGCCGGGCGGAGAGTCCCGCCCGAAATTCTTCCGTATCGCCCGATCCGCAGAAGCGGGCCAGCCGGTCGAACCCCTCCGCCGTGGCGGGCAGATCATGGGTCTGCGCGTCGTTGATCATCTGGAGCCGGTGCTCCACTTCCCGGTGATCGCGATAGAGCGCGCACAGCCGGTCGGCCGCCGTCTCCGGTATCCAGCCTTTCGCGGCCAGTGCGGCCAGCGCGGCTTCCGTGCCGCGCACACGCAGATCCGGGTCACGCCCCCCGGCGATGAGCTGGCGCGTCTGGGCAAAGAACTCGATCTCCCGGATGCCACCCGTCCCGAGCTTCAGGTTCCGCCCCTCCAGCGCCAGCGGCCCGCCGAGGCCCCGGTGATCCCGGATGCGCTGGCGCATCTCCTGAATGTCCTGCACCGCCGCGAAGTCGAGGCTCTTGCGCCAGACGAAGGGCCGAAGCGCCTCCAGATACCGCTCGCCTGCCGCGATGTCGCCGGCGCAGGGGCGGGCCTTGATATGGGCCGCCCGCTCCCATGTGCGGCCCACGCTTTCGTAATATCCCAGCGCCGCTCCGGCAGAGATGCAGACCGGCGTCACCGAGGCATCCGGGCGGAGCCTGAGGTCGGTGCGGAACACGTAGCCGTCCTGTGTGGCATCGGAAAGCAGCGAGGTCATCCGACGTGTGGCGCGGATGAAGGCCATGCGCGCCTCCGCCGCCTCGGCGCCGGGGAAGCGGTCATCGTCGAACAGACATATGAGGTCGATATCGGAGGAATAATTGAGTTCCCCCGCCCCGGTCTTCCCCATGGCGAGCACGAACATGCCCGCGCCCGAGGCCTCGTCGCCCGGCGTGGCGCCCGGAATGCGGCCCCGGCGGATCTCGTCCGCCACGGCGCTGCGGACCGAGGCCTGCACGGCATGGTCGGAAAGCGCGGTGAGCGCGCCCGTGACTTCGGCGAGCGTCCAGACACCGCCCAGATCGCACAGCGCAACCAGCAGGGCCACCCGCCGTTTCGCTTGCCGCAACGCCGCCGCCAGCCCCGCTCCACCCGCAATGCCCGCGGCTTCGACGGCGGAAAGTTCTGCCGCCAGCACTTCCTCCGGCTCCGCAGGGGCGACCGTGTCGAACCAGAGGGCCTCCCGCTTTAGCAATCCCGCCAGGTAGGGACTGCACCCCGCCGTGCCTTCGATCAGGCGGGACAGCGGTTCCGGCAGGCCCGCGAAACCGGCGGCCACATCAGCTCCGCGATCAGGGTCATAGGGCAAGGGGAAGCGGGTTATGCGGTCGGCGATGCTCATGGCGCGAAGGTGCTTCGGCAACCGGTCCGGGTCAACCGGCTTGTGGGAGCGGGGAGGAGCCGCGATAGTCGCGCGACAAGAAGGGAGACAGTCATGAGCAAGAGCCTCGCACGGGTGGTGGCCGCCCTCGAAGCCGCCGGAGTGGCGACGGAGGTCAAGGAGATGGCGGCGGAGACGCGCACCGCCGAACAGGCCGCTGCCGCCGCTGGCTGCACACCGGACCAGATCGCCAAATCGATCATCTTCCGGGGCGAGGAAAGCGGTGAGGTGCTGCTGTTCCTGACCGCCGGCGGCAACCGGGTATCGGATGAGAAAGCCTCCTCTCTGGCCGGTGAGCCGCTGGGCAAGGCCGATGCCGCGCTGATCCGGGAGCGGACGGGTTTCGCCATCGGCGGCGTCTCGCCCGTCGGGCATCTGCTGCCGGTGCGGAGCTTCCTCGACCCCCGCCTGATGGAGTTCGAGCAGGTCTGGGCCGCTGCCGGCACGCCCCGCCACATCTTCGCCATCAACCCGGAGGTACTGGCGCAGGTCACGGGAGCGGAAATCGCGGATTTCGTCTTTTGACGGCAGCGTGAAGAGCTGAATGTAAATTAGTTTCACATTCCTCTTGACCGGGCGGGGCGGAGTGACGATCTTTCCCAATGTGAAAAGCCTTCACATCAAGACAGGAGACCCGAAGATGACGGCAATCACCGCTTGGCCCTCCGCGGCCGGGGACTGGCTCGACCAACGGGGCAAGGGTGCGTGGATCGCCGCGATGATCCTCGGCTTCATCCTGTTCTGGCCCGCGGGCCTTGCCCTTCTCGCTTACATGATATGGAGCAAACGCATGTTCAGATGTTCTGGCGCCGACAATTTCCGTGAGCGTATCCGCGAAAAGCATGCGGCCTATCGCTATGGCTTCCGCACCTCGGGCAATACGGCGTTCGACGCCTACAAGGCAGATACCCTGCGCCGGCTCGAGGATGAGCAGAAAGCGTTCGAGGACTTCCTCGCCCGCCTGCGCGAGGCCAAGGACAAGTCCGAGTTCGACCAGTTCATGGACGAACGCGCCCGTGTCGCCCGCGCCCCGCGCGAGGATGAGCAGAACGAGAACGTCTGAGCCTCTTTTCCCACCGGGCGGGAATACCCAGATGAAGGTCGTCCGCGACCTTCATCGCACGGCCCTTCCTGCGGCCCCACCCCATAACC
Source organism: Haematobacter sp. (assembly GCF_032102465.1). Taxonomy (NCBI): domain Bacteria; kingdom Pseudomonadati; phylum Pseudomonadota; class Alphaproteobacteria; order Rhodobacterales; family Paracoccaceae; genus Haematobacter; species Haematobacter sp. The sequence goes on from NZ_DAMDHB010000001.1 coordinate 194,397, forward strand.
GGAGCCATTGACGAGATGACCATGACCAGCACCGACGACACCTTCTTCGCGCGGGGCCTTCCCGACCCGGCGACAGAGGGCGCCTTCTACCGCGACGTGGCCGTCAAGCGCTTCATCGCCTGGGGTGTCGATGTGGCAATCATCGCGCTCATCACGGCGATCATTGTGCCGCTCACTGCCTTCACGGCGCTCTTCTATCTCGTCGGGCTTTATATGGTGGTGGCCTTTCTCTACCGCTGGATCGGGCTGACACGTAAATCCGCGACAATCGGGCAGCGACTCGTTTCTCTGGAGTTTCGCACCTTCCGCGGCGAACGGCTCGATGCGTTGACGGCGTTTCTGCACGTGCTCGGCTATACAGTGTCATGGAGCTTCGGCCTTCCGCAGCTCATCTCCATCGCCACGATGTTGATAACACCCAAGGGCCAGAGCCTTACGGACATGCTGCTCGGCACTGCGGCGATCAACAGGGCCGCCCGCTTCTGACCTCTCCCCCCAAAGACTGTCGCAAGATGGTCATGAAGGCCCTTGGCGATTGCCGGGGGCCTTGTTAACGTTGGAACAAGGCCCATATCAGACCAGTTCAGCTACCGGCGGATGCCGACGCCAGCACTCCCTCCCCCTGACGCTTGCCGAGCCAGCCGACGATGGACAAATAGATGCGCCACACGCTTCCGATCGTTCCGCAGTTCTATGTCACTGCCCCGCAACCCTGCCCGTATCTGGACGGCAGGATGGAGCGCAAGTTGTTCACTGCGCTGCAAGGGGATCAGGCGGAACGCCTGAACGACGCTTTGTCGAAACAGGGCTTCCGCCGCTCGCAGAACGTGCTTTACCGCCCCTCCTGTACAGAATGCTCCGCCTGCTACTCCGCGCGGATCAGGGTCGCTGACTTCACCCCGTCGAAAAGCCAGAAGCGCGCGCTCCGCCGCAACGCCGACCTGCGCCGGGAGGCCACGAGCCCCTGGGCCACGGAGGAGCAGTTCGCCCTGTTCCGCCGTTATCTCGACAGTCGTCATTCGGATGGCGGTATGGCGGATATGGACGTGCTGGAATTCGCCGCAATGATCGAGGAGACGCCGATCCGCTCCCGGCTGGTGGAGTATTCCGCCGATCCCGAGCCGGGCGAGCGTCGCCGCAGGCTCACCGCCGTCTGCCTGACCGACATCCTCGATGACGGGGTGTCGATGGTCTATTCCTTCTACGAACCGGCGCGGATCTCCGATTCGCTGGGGACTTACGTGATTCTCGACCATGTGGAGATCGCGCGGGAGGCGGGTCTTCCCTATGTCTATCTGGGCTACTGGGTGCCCGGCAGCCGGAAGATGGGCTACAAGGCTAACTTCGACGCGCTCGAGGTCTATATCGGCGGCCGCTGGCAGCCCATCGGTGATCCCGAAGATTACAGCAGTGATACCCACCCGCTCTCTGTCGATCCGATCGCAGAGCAGGTGGCCAAGATCAGCCTGCCTGATACCCGGCCCACCCGCGGCTAGCGCGCGCTCTTCAGCGCCCCTTGAACAGCCCTCCCAGAATGCCCCGCACCAACGCCTGCCCCGAGCGTCCGCCCAGTTGGCGCGCAAAGGATTTCGCAAAGGCCTCCACGACGGAATCGCTATTGCTCCGCCGCGGCGCGGGAGAGGGCTTCCGCCCCTGTCCCGCGGTCGAGCCGCCATACCGCTGGCCCGAATTGAACTCCCGATCCTCTTGCGGGGCGGGAGCCTCCGCCGCCTTGGCGGAGCGCGCCGCCAGAATTTCAGCCGCGGATTCCCGGTCGATGAGGCGGTCGTATTTACCCGCAACCGGCGAAGCGGCCAGCACCTCCGCCCTTTCCCCGTCCGTGATCGCGCCCAGACGGGAAACCGGCGGGCGGATCAACGTCCGTTCCACCATCCCCGGCGCGCCCTTCGCCTCCAGAAAGGAGGTGACGGCCTCGCCCGTGGCGACTTCCTTGATCGCGCTTTCGGTGTCGAAGCGCGGGTTGGGACGGTAGGTCTCCGCCGCGCGGCGCAGGGCCTTCTGATCGCGGGCGGTGAAAGCGCGAAGCGCGTGCTGCACCCTGTTGCCAAGCTGACCGAGGATCGTCTCCGGCACGTCGTCGGGGTTCTGCGTGATGAAATAGACGCCGACGCCCTTGGACCGGATCAGGCGCGACACCTGCTCCACCTTGGCCACAAGCGCCTTGGGCGCACCGTCGAACAGCAGATGCGCCTCGTCGAAGAAGAACACGAGCCGGGGTTTGTCAGGGTCGCCGATCTCGGGCAGTTCCTCGAACAATTCAGAGAGCAGCCACAGCAGGAAGGTCGCGTAGAGCCGCGGCGAGTTCATGAGCTGATCCGCCGCCAATATGTTGATCCGCCCCCGACCGTCCGGTGCGGTCGTCATCAGATCCGCCAGCTGAAGGGCCGGTTCCCCGAACAGTTTGGTCCCGCCCTCATTGTCCAGCACCAACAGACGCCGCTGGATCGCTCCGACGGAGGCCGTGGTGACATTGCCGTAGCGACCGGAAATCTCCGTTGCATTCTCGGACAGGAACTGAAGCATCGCCTTCAGGTCGGCGAGATCGAGCAGCGCCAGTCCCTCATCGTCCGAGATACGGAAGGCGATGTTCAGCACCCCCTCCTGCGCCTCGGTGAGGTCGAGCAGCCGCGACAGCAGCAATGGTCCCATCTCCGCCACGGTCGTGCGGATAGGGTGCCCCTTCCGGCCGAAAATATCCCAGAAGGTCACGGGATAGCCGCGGTAGTGGAAATCGCTGTAGCCGATTTGCGCGGCGCGGGCGGTGAACGCGGCATGTGTGGGCGCGTCCTCCCGCCCCGGAAAGGCGATGCCGGAAAGATCACCCTTCACATCGGCCATGATGACGGGAACGCCCGCATCGGAAAATCCTTCGGCAAGGATCTGGAGCGTGACCGTCTTGCCCGTTCCCGTCGCGCCTGCGATCAGACCGTGACGGTTGCCGTACTTCAGAAGAAGGCTCTGGGGCTGGTCATGCTCCTCCCCCCCGCCACCGACGAAGATCGCATCGCTCATTGCCGCTTCTCCCGCTGCCTGCCGCGAGCCTACCGGGTTCGCGCGTTACTTCAACACTCGTCAGCGGGGGTGTATTTCATCTTTGTGGAGGAGCTGTGCATTGAGCGTATATTTTATGCATATGCTTCAAATCCGTCACCTGATCATCATGAAGCCGTTGACGCTACCCGGCCGAATTCGTAGCTTCAGTTGCAATAAGTCGGCCGAGGTCCGACAGGGAAAAGGAGAGGGGTTCCTGCGGGAGCCCCTTTTCTTTCATAAACAACACCGTGCGAAGCCCGCCGATATCCCGATTTTTCCTGACAGACCGCTCTGCCCGTGGTAGATCGCGCTGATCGAGCCAGTAACGGAACGTCTCATGTCGAACTTGCCCAAGCGCCTTGCCCTTGCCGCAGCCGTGGCGCTAGCCCCGGCGATCGTCTTCGCGCAGGACACGGCGACCCAGCCGCAAACCCCCGCTCCTGCCGCACCGGCTCCGGCGCAGCAAGCCGCGCCCAGCAACCAACTGGTGACCGGCGCAGAGAATGCCGCTGTCAACCAGCCCTATATCGCCGCGACGCATGGCGACTGGCAGATGCGCTGCGTCAAGACGGAGAACGGCAAGGATCCCTGCCAACTCTACCAGCTTCTGAAGGATGAGCAGGGCAACAATGTGGCCGAATTTAGCCTGTTCGCGCTGCCTCCGGGCCAGCAGGCCGCCGCAGGCGCGACGATCATCACGCCGCTGGAAACGCTCCTGACCCAGCAGGTCAGCTTCCAGATCGACAGCGCCCCGGTGAAGCACTATCCCTTCGGCTGGTGCGCACCCGTCGGCTGCATCGCGCGGGTGGGTTTCACCTCTGCCGAAGTCGATGCGCTGAAAAAAGGCAATGCCGCGATGATGACCATCGTCCCCGTCGCCGCGCCCGACCACAAGGTCAATCTGAAAGTGTCGCTGAAGGGCTTTACCGCCGGCTATGACGCGGTGAGCAAGGCAAATGCCGACAATCAGTGATCGGCCCCCGATCCGCTGATCCGCGGGCGCCTTCGGGCGCCCGTCCCATTCAGACCTGCCGCATTTCAGACCCGCCGCAGCGCCAGAACGGCATTCATGCCCCCGAAAGCGAAGGCGTTGGACAGCACCACATCCACCTGTGCATCACGCGCGACATTCGGCACCACGTCGAGCGCGCATTCCGGGTCCGGCTCTTCATAGCCGATCGTCGGGGCGATGATGCCGTCGCGCAGCGCCATGATGCAGGCCAGCAGTTCCACGGCGCCCGTGCCGCCGATAAGGTGGCCGTGCATGGACTTGGTGGAGGAGATCATCAGCCGATCCGCGTGATGGCCAAAGACATCGGCAACCGCTGCGCATTCCGTCTTGTCATTCGCCGCCGTTCCAGTGCCATGGGCGTTGATGTAGCCCACCTCCTCCGGGTTCAGCCGCGCATCGCGCAGCGCACCCAGCATCGCGCGTTCCGCACCGTGCTTGGAGGGCATGACAATATCCGCAGCGTCGGACGTCATTGAAAATCCGATAACTTCTGCAAGAATATCCGCACCCCGCAGGCGCGCGTGCTCATAGTCTTCAAAGACGAAGACAGCCGCGCCCTCCCCCTGCACCATGCCGCTGCGGTTGGCGGAGAACGGGCGGCAGGCGTCCTTCGACATCACGCGCAACCCCTCCCATGCCTTGATGCCGCCGAAGCACAGCATGGATTCCGACCCTCCCGTGACGATGGCGCGCGCGGCACCGGAGCGGATCATCCAGAATGCCGTGCCCATCGCATGGTTGGAGGATGCACAGGCCGTGGCGACCGTGAACGACGGTCCCTTCAGGTTCCATTCCATCGATACATGGGCGGCGGCTGCGTTGTTCATCAGTTTCGGTACGACGAAGGGATGAACGCGGTTCTTCCCCTCCTCATAGACGGCCCGGTAATTCTCGTCCCAGGTGTTCACACCCCCGCCGGCAGTGCCGAGGATGACACCGGCTTCATGGGAAAGCTGCCCCTCGAACACCAGCCCGGACTGCCCTATGGCCTGCTTTGCCGCGAGCAGCGTGAACTGGGTGAAGCGGTCATAGAGCGCTATCTGCTGGCGATTGAAGATCGTCTCGGGATCCCAGTCGTGCACCTGCCCGCCGATACGGATGGACAACCGCTCCTGGTCCCGGAGGGAAAGCGGGCCGATGCCCGAACGTCCCTCCCGAAAGGCCCCCAGCGTCTGGGCGACATCATGGCCGAGCGCGTTGATCGTTCCCGCCCCGGTGATCGCGACGCGGTTCATGCAGTCTTCTGCGTGCGAACCAGCTCCCGCACTGCCGCAACCACGGAAGCGACGGAGGAGATATCGAATTCACTGGAGGCCGGATCATTCGCGTTGAAGGGAACGGAGATATCGAACGCTTCTTCTATGGCGAAGATGGCCTCAACCAGCCCAAGGCTGTCGATCCCCAGGTCAGCGGGCGAACTTTCCAGCGCGACCTCCGAGGGCGCCAGCACCGCCTGTTCTGCAAGGATAGCGACGACCGTATCCTGAACATTGTCAGACATGCGCATCCTCCTCAAAGCCGGGAATTTCTACTCGCTGCCGTCCAGCTTTGAAACCCGTTTTTGAAGGTCTGCAAACTGTTGAGCCATTCTGGGGAGCCGGCGGACGGCCTTGTTGATCTCGAGCTGCGTCTCCATCTTGACGGCCGGAGTACCCATCAGCACGCGCCCCGCAGGCGCATTAGTGAAGATCCGCGCGGCACCGCCCGCGATCACGTCGTCTCCGATGAAGATGTTGTCGTTGACGCCCACGCCCCCGCCAAGCACGACACGGTTGCCGATCTTCACCGATCCCGCCACGCCCACCATGCCGCAGAGCAGGCAATCCTCACCGATCTGGCAATTGTGGCCGACCTGAACGAGGTTGTCGATCTTCGTGCCATTGCCGACACGCGTGGCGCGGATGGTGCCGCGATCCACGCAGGCGTTGCAGCCGACCTCCACGTCATCGCCGATTTCCACCCCGCCGACGGAGCTGATGCGCGTCCATTTCTGGGCATGGATCTCTCCGCGATGGCCGGGCGTCTCGCGTACTTCCTCCACTCCCGATTTCTCGGGCGTGACGAAGGAAAAACCGTCGCCGCCGATCACGCAACCCGGATTGCCGATGAAACGGTCGCCGATGGTGACCCGATGCGCGATCCGGACACCCGCCTGCAGCAGGGCATCATCCCCGATGGTGCTGCCTTCACCCACAAAGACCTGCGGGGCAATCCGCGCCCGCGCGCCGATACGCACCCCGCGCCCGATATATGCAAACGGGCCGATGGCCGCGTCAGCCCCGATCTCCGCCTCGGGGTGAACATAGGCAAGCGGGTGGATGCCCGGCTCGATCCCCGGGCCGGGGTCGAGATAGCCAGTGAGCCGCGACATAGCATAGCGCGGGCGCGTGACGAAAATCGCCGCGTCGAGCCCCAGCGATTCCCAATCCGCATCCGCCCAGAGGATCGCGGCCCGCGCGTGACCCTTTACCAGCCCGTCGGCGTATTTCGGGTCCATCGCGACGGCCAGCTGATCTGCCCGCGCCTCCTGCGGCTCGGCGACGCCGGAGATACGGATTTCCCCGTCGCCCTCAACCCGCGCGTCCAGCGCAGCCGCGATTTCCGTGACGGTGTGGTCCATGCGCAAGTCTCCCCGGGCGCCGGTCGCCCGGTGGGGATCTAACCCTGAACGCCCGGCAGTGCCACCCCGGCCTTTTCCAGAGCCGCGGCGATCTTTCCATCCCGCCCGTAAACATCGGCGCGATAGACGATGTGGCCCTGTTCATCCGAAAAGGCGGTCCGATAGTCGAGATGGATGGGTACGGGCTCCTTCAGGCGGATGGTCGTCTCCTTGCCGGTGGCCAGCACACGCTGAAACCGGCCCTCCGGGTCGCTCTCCTGCACGGAGAGAAGCGCATAGGCGAAGTCGAAAGGATCGGCCAGCCGGATGCAACCGTGGGAAAAGGCCCTGACATCCTTGCCGAACAAGGATTTCGAAGGCGTATCATGCAGATAGATGTTATACCTGTTGGGGAACATGAACTTCACCAATCCCAGCGCATTGTCATCTCCCGGCGCTTGCCGGATGCGGTAGGGGAAGTTCTGGGGTGTGAACTGGGTGAAGTCCACGGCGTCCCGCGGGATCACATTGCCCGCCCTGTCCACCACGTCCAGATGCGCAACAGCGTTGGGGTTCTTCTGCAACTTCGGCAGATATTCCCTGATGGAGATGGAGCGCGGCACGTTCCAGCGCGGATTGACCACCATGAATTGCATCATGTCGGAGAATTCCGGCGTTTCATGATCCGGCTCGGCCTTGCCGACCACGGAACGGGTGGAGAAGGTCACGCGGCCATTCTCAACGATCTTCACCTGAAAGTCGGCGATATTGACCCAGATATGCCGCCGCCCCCGGTCGAAGTTCGACCATCTTTCACGCTCCAACGCGGCGAGAACGGCTGAAAGCTTGCCGGTGGAATTCCGGTTGAGTTCCTGCAACGTGACCCGTCCGGCAACACCATCGGCGTTGAGGCCGCGGTCCTGCTGAAAGCGCTTCACCGCCGCCCGAAGGCTCGCGTCATAGCTCTGCCCGTCGCCCGCCGGATAACCCAGGACCGTCAACCGGTGCGCCAGCGCAACGACATCCGGCCCAGCCTGCCCGGGCTTCAGCACATCCGCGGTGATGACGGGACCGGATGGGTGGAAAAGCATCGCCTCCAGACGAGCTTTTTCCCGGAGCAGCGCGGCATATTCGGCACTGTGCGGCGGGAGCGAAGCAAGGAACCGCGCGGGTGCCTCTGCGGCGATCCCCTCCATCAGGTCCAGCACCTCGGGGCGGCGCACCTGCCGGACGATGCCGGGGTCGATCCGCGCGGGCGTCAGCACCCCGCTGTTCACATCCCGTGCATAGGACAGGAAGGCGCGGGTCATCGCGGCCTCAAGCAGACCCCGGTCACGCTCGCCCAACACTTCGTGGAACTGCCGCACCAGCCCTTCGGCATCATAGCGCCGCTCCGGCAGGCCCTGCGCCCCGGCCTCCGCCAGCGCGTCGAAGAGGGCGGCCCGCCGCGGTGCATCCTCTCCCCCCGTCCAGACCGGGGCCCAGTCCCGCCGCGCGTAGAAACCGACAAGCGTCTCATCCCCCGCCAATGCATCGGACAGGGTGCGGGCAAAGACGGTCGAGGGCACGGGCAGCAGTTCAGCCGGAGGCTCGAGCGGCGACATCGCCACCGGCGCTCCGGGCAGGACTACGGGCGTGACCATTGCCTCCTGGGCGAATGCGGGCGAGAGCGCGGCGCACAACCAAAGCGCGACCATCGCGGAGCGGCCCGACGCCCCCCTGCGAACCAGGGCGAAGCAGGTTGCGCGGTTCATGGCTGGCCCCTCGTTATACGGCTCTTGAAACCACATGCGGGGAAATCGCGGCCGCTGTCCACCGCCTGCCCCGTCCAACCCCGCACCTGTCACGGAAAAGCCATAGGCCAGACCCCGCGCGCCCTCTGGCCGACCGACGGGAGGATTCCGGCGGCATTCCGCCGATGGTTGAAAAACTCGCCCATGCTCGCGGAACTACAGCTTGGTCGATAGCACGGATGATGCCATAAAACGCTGGCTGGCAACGACCGGCGGCAGCGGCGCAAGACCGCGGTATTCAACAACGAGCGACGGGACAGGCAATGAGCGACATCGAGCCGAAAGGCATTTCGCGGCGCGGCCTTATGCGCGTCTTCGCGGCGACCACGCTGGTCGCGGCGCCTACTTACGCCAACGCCTTCGGCTTTTTGCGGGGCGCGGGCGACGTGCGGCGAATCAGCATGTATTCCGGCCGCACCGGGGAAAGCATCGACACGATCTACTGGGTCGAGGGTCAGTATGTTGCCGAAGCGCTGGCGGAAATCACGCATTTCATGCGCGACTGGCGTAACAACCAGAAGATCACCATCGACCCGCGCAACGTGGACATCATGGCCGCGTCGCATCGGCTGATGGACGTGTCAGAGCCCTACATGCTGCTCTCCGGCTACCGGTCGCCGCAGACCAACAACATGTTGCGGCGGCAGAGCAGCGGCGTGGCAAAGAACTCCCTTCATCTCAAGGGAATGGCGGCGGACCTGCGGCTCAAGTCCCGTTCCGTCTCCCAGATGGCGCGCGCGGCGAAAGCCTGTGCGGCTGGCGGCGTCGGCACCTACTCCCGCTCCAACTTCGTCCATATGGATTGCGGAACGGTACGCACCTGGGGCGCCTGACACCGATCCTGTCGACAGAACGATGCGCCGGCGGCCCCACGGGTGCGCCGGCATCGTCTTTTTCGACGCCTGTTCGGCTCACCCGTTGTTGCGCTCTGCCCCGCCCTGTTCAGCGCGGCAGTTCGTCGGCGATGAGGCGCGTGACCACCGCGGGATCTATATCGTCGGCAACGAAAGCCCGCCCGATATCGTGAGCGAGGATGAACCGCAGCCGACCATCCACCACCTTCTTGTCCTGCCCCATGAGAGTGACCAGCCGTTCGGCCCTCGGCAACTCACCCGGAATGTCGGACATCGAAGCCTTCATCCCCATCGCCTGAAGATGGGCGCGCACCCGCCCCGGCAGCTCCTGCGCGCAAAGGCCGAGCCGCGCAGACAGGTCGAAGGCCAGCGCACAGCCGATGGCCACCGCCTCTCCATGCAGCAGCCGGTCGGAATAACCGGTCGCGGCCTCGAGCGCGTGGGCGAAGGTATGCCCGAGGTTCAGCAGCGCACGGTCACCCTCCTCCGTCTCGTCACGCTCCACGATGCGGGCTTTCATCTCCACCGACCGGACGACCGCCTTTTGCCGGAGGGCGCGATCACCGGCGGCGAGACGGGTGCCCTCCACCTCCAGCCAGTCAAAGAAGATCGGATCGCCGAGAAGGCCGTATTTCACCACCTCGCCATAGCCGGCCAGAAAGTCCCGCGGAGGCAGCGTCGCCAGCGCACCGGTATCGGCAAGGACGAGGCTCGGCTGGTGGAAGGCGCCGACAAGGTTCTTGCCCTGCACCGTGTTGATCCCGGTCTTGCCGCCCACCGAGCTGTCCACCTGCGCCAGCAGCGACGTCGGGATCTGCACGAAACGCACGCCCCGGCGCAGCACGGCGGCGGCGAAGCCCGCCAGATCGCCGATGACCCCACCGCCAAGCGCGATGACGATGTCCCGCCGCTCCACCTTCGCCTCAAGCAGCCACTCCACGGCGCGGGTGAACTGCGGCCAGCCCTTGGTCGATTCGCCGGGAGGGAGTATGAGCGAGGTCATCTCGATCCCGGCTTTGGCCAAGCCCTGCCCCAGCGCCTCCAGATGCAGCGCCGCCACGTTTTCGTCCGTGATGACCGCCACGCGGGGGCGACGGAGGAGATCCCAGATCTCCTCCCCCGCGCGAGCGATGAGACCGCCTCCGATTCGCACCTCATAGGCGCGATCACCGAGATCGACGTGAACGGTTTCCATCATTTCCTCTGCAAAACGTCGGGACGGGTCGCAAGCGCTTCGATCAACCGTCCGGTCATGTCCTCGATGGAGCGGCCCTGCACGCTTTCCACCATCAGCTCCGCCTGTGCGTAATGCGGCTCGCGCGCGCGATGCATCTCACCCAAGGTGGCCCGCGGATCAGCGGTCCGCAGCAGCGGACGATGCGTCCGATGCCGCACGCGCGACCAGAGCAGATCGGCGTCCGCCTTCAGCCAGACCGACACGGCGCGCTCCGCAATCACCCGGCGATTCTCCTCCGACAGAAAGGCCCCGCCCCCTGTGGAAAGCACACCCGCCGGGCGTTCATCTATGAGACGGCCGATCACCTGCGATTCCTTCCTGCGAAAGAACGGCTCCCCGTCACGCTCGAATATCTCCGCGATGGTCCGGTCGGCCGCTTTCACGATCTCCTCGTCCGAATCGCGGAACCGGACCCCGAGCGCACGCGCCAGAGACTGGCCGACCGCCGTCTTCCCCGCGCCCATCATGCCGACGAGCACCACCGTCTTGTTGAGCCGCCAGGTCACTCCCCCGCCTTCCGCGTTCCCGTATTCCGCCTCACGAAATCTTTGCGCCTGAATGGCGTGAACTCGCGCGGAAAGCCAGTTATAATCCGCACCAACCCGGCATAAGACCGGGCGCATAGCCGGATCCGCCCCCGGATCGGCGCCGGACGAGAGCAGGAACAGAATCCCATGACCATCCTTCTGAAGACCGTCGCGGTCATCCTCATCCTCGGCTTTCTCGGCCTCGTCGGCTGGTCCTACCTGCCGGGATCGCTGACCCCGTTGCAGGCACAGGTCACACAGCCGGTGACGCTGAATGTCGATTGAGATACGGCGCCTGCCGCTCATCGCCATGCTTGCCCTGACGGCAGCGCTTCCCGCCCGGGCAGAGCAGCCGCTCTCGGCGATCGACTGGCTCTCCCAGAGCGTCTCGCGTCCGCCGGCTCCGCCCGTGACCGATCAGCCCCGGCCCGCGGCTCCGGTGGAGATCGGCGTCGCGCCGCTGCCGGGCACCAATGCCGACGCCGCCGGTCTGGTCGATGCGGATCGGGCGGAACTGCCGCGGGATTTCTGGGGGATCACACCCTCCGCCGAACTCGCGCGGTTGATCGCGGCCCAGCCGGTCGATGCGCTGCCGGCCGCGAATGAGACGTTGTTCCGCATCCTTCTGGCCGAGCTGAACCCGCCGGTCGATTCCGATGGCAACGCGGCGCTGTTCCTTGCCCGGATCGACAAGCTGATGGACCTTGGCGCGACGGAGCAGGCGCTGGCCTTGCTCGACCGCGAAGGCGCCGATACGCCGCAGAGCTTCCGCCGCTGGTTCTACCTTTCGTTGCTGGCAGGACAGGAGGACCGTACCTGCCCGGAGATGCTGAGCCACCCTTCGCTCGCGCCGGGGCTGGCCGCGCGTGTCTTCTGCCTCGGTCGCGGGGAGGACTGGGCCGCAGCGATGACCACGTTGCAGGCGGGCCTCGCGCTGGGGGAGATCGACGCCTATGACGGAGAGCTGCTGACCCGTTTCCTCGAGCCGGAAATGGCGGAGGAAAGCGCCCCGCTCGCGCCGCCCTCCCGCCCGACGCCGCTGCAATGGCGGCTGTTCGAGGCGGTGGGCGAGGCCATCCCCTCCGGCTCGCTGCCGCTGGCCTTCGCCACCGCCGATCTGCGCAACAACACCGGATGGAAGGCGCGTATCGAGGCCGGCGAGCGTCTCGCCCGGACGGGTGCGCTCGACCCGAACGCCCTCCATGGCCTTTACACGGAGCAGCGCGCCGCGGCCTCCGGCGGGGTCTGGGACCGGGTGCGGATCGTGCAGCAGCTCGACACCGCCCTCACGGAAGCCGAGGCAGGCGATACCGGCCCGCTCTCGCTCATTCTTCCGCAGGGGTGGGATCTGCTTGCGCAGAGCGAGCTGGAGGTGCCGCTGTCCGCCATGTTCGGCGACCGCGTGGTTGCCCTGACACTGGAGGGCGAGGCTGCGGCGACGGCTTACCGCATGGGCCTGCTCACCGATGCCTATGCCAAGAACGCCCGGGTCCGCGCGCCGGACGGCGCAATGGAGGCTTTCCTGAAAGGCGTGGCCGCGGGCAGCCTGCGTGGTGTCGTCCCGCCGGACCGTATGGCGGGCGCGGTCCGCGACGGGCTGCGCGCCGACGCGGTTCCCGCCGACCTGAAGGGGATGCTCGATTGGCAAAGGCGCGGCGAGGCGGTGCTGAATGCCCTCCTGCGGGTCCGCGCGGGGGCGAGCGGCGATCTTCGGGCGGTAACGGAAGGGTTGGCCACGCTCCGCGCCGTGGGGTTGGAGGACGACGCGCGGCGGATCGGGCTGCAGCTCATTCTGCTGGATCGCCGGGGATGAACGGCAAGCCCGGCCGACTCACCTTGATGGAGCGCTGGATCTCCGCCTTTCTGGAGGCCGAGGCGGCAGAGCGCGACGCGGCCCGGAACACGCGTCTCGCCTACGGACGGGATCTGAAGGATTTTGCGGGCTGGCTCGCGCGGCGAGAGCTGGACTTTCTGACCGCGGGCCGCACCGATGTGGAGGACTATCTCGTCTTCTGCGAGGCGCAGGGCTTGTCCCGCGCCACCCGCGCGCGGCGGCTGGCCGCGATCCGTCAGCTTTACCGTTTCGCCGTCGATGACGGTCTGCGCGAGGATCACCCTGCCATCCGCATCACAGGCCCCGGCCGGGATCAGCGTCTGCCCGGCACCCTCAGCGTGGCTGAGGTGGAGCGGCTGCTCGACGCCGCACGCGGTTTCGGCAAGACGGAGGGGGAGCGGCTCCGCAACGCCTGCCTCATGGAAGTGCTCTATGCGACGGGGATGCGCGTCTCGGAGCTGGTGAGTCTGCCCGTTTCCGGTGCCCGTGGCGATCCGCGGATGCTGCTGGTCCGCGGCAAGGGCGGGCGGGAGCGGATGGTGCCGCTCTCCACCCCCGCACGGGAGGCGCTGATCACCTGGCTCGCCCACCGCGACGCAGGGGAGGAAAGCGAGAGGCTGGCGGGCCGTGCGCCCTCCCGCTACCTGTTCCCCTCCTTCGGGCGCGAAGGACACCTGACACGGATCCATTTCCACACGCTCATCAAGCGGTTCGCCGTGGCGGCGGGCGTCGATCCCGCTCAGGTCACGCCTCACACGCTTCGCCACGCCTTCGCCACCCATCTGCTGGAGCGCGGGGCTGACCTGCGGGTGATCCAGACCCTGCTCGGCCATGCCGACCTCGCCACCACGGAGATCTATACGCATGTGGTGGAGGAGCGGCTGAAGGAACTGGTCCTGACCCGCCATCCGCTCGCCCGGACAGCCGGGGATCCCCCCCCGGCCGAAGCGGACGACGACTGACAGGACAATGCGCGCCAAGAGAAGGCGGCCCACGAACGGCGCGCGATCAGGCTGCAAACCGGACCGCGTTGCCGGGATCATCGGGCCGGTCTGCCGGTATCGATCAGATCACCATCCCGATCAGATCACCGCCTCGATCAGGAACGGACCTTCGCGCGACAGGGCGGCGCGGAGCGCGGCACTGAAGGCTTTCGGCGTCTCCACCCGTGCGCCCTCCAAACCCAAGCCCGCCGCCAGCGTCACCCAGTCGATATCGGGATTGCCCAGATCGAGCATCCGCGTGGCATTCACGCCCGGCGCGCCGGCGCCGACATTCGCAAGTTCCCCCCGCAGAATGGCATATTCGCGATTGGCATAGATGATGTTGACGATGTTCAGCCGCTCCCGCGCCTGCGTCCACAAGGCCTGAACGGTGTACATGCCGCTGCCATCCGCCTGCATGGCGATCACCTTCCGCCCCGGCGCACCGATGGCGGCCCCGGTCGCCATCGGAAGACCCTCGCCGATGGCACCGCCGGTCAGCGCAAGCAGGTCATGCGGCGCGGCGGAGGCCGTCAGCGGAGCGATCTCCGCCCCGGAGGTGATCGCCTCGTTGATGATGACGGCGCCTTCGGGCAGCAGCGCGCCGACCGCCTGTGCAATCGCGCGCGGGGTCAGCGCACCGTCATCCTCCGGCAGAGCAGGCGGAGAGAACGGAGAGAGCTTCGCCCGCGCGGACGCCGGGAGCGAGAGGGCGCTCGCAACGCCCTCCAGCGCCTCCAGCATGTCCTGACCGGGTTCGGCGAGGGTGAGCACCTCGCAGCCCGGCGGCACGAGGCTCCCCGGCTTGCCAGGATAGGCGAAGAAGGCGACCGGCGCACGTGCGCCGACGAGGATCATCACCTCCACCCCTTCTACTGCCTTCAGAGCGAGATCGACCGGATAGGGCCTGCATGGGATATCCACCCGCCCCGCCCCGCGCGCGATGCGGCGGTTCGACTGTTCGGCCATCAGCCGCGCACCCGTCGCCTCGGCGATACGTCCGGCGGCCTCCAGCGGATCGGCCAGCAGCGCGCTGTCACCAAGGAGCAAAAGCACCTTCTTGCCGCTGCGAAGGGCACGGCCAGCGGCTTCTACCGCGGCGGAGGGAACGCGCGGGCGGCGCGGCGCGGCAGGTGTCACAAGGGCCGCGTCAGACGGCCCCCAGGCCACGTCCGCCGGCAGGATCAGCGTGGCGATACCGCCCGGCTCTCCCCGCGCGGCAACGATCGCATCGGCTGTATCGCGGGAAACGGTGCCGTGGCTGACCCGGCGCACCCAGTTCGACATGGGCCGCGCGAGGCTGTCGATATCGCTGGTGAGCGGCGCATCAAGGGCGAGGTGATAGCCCGCGTGATCCCCCACGACGTTGATCATCGGCGTGCGCGCCCGACGCGCGTTGTGCAGGTTGGCCAGCCCGTTCGCGAGCCCCGGCCCGGTATGAAGCAATGTCGCGGCCGGTTTGCCGGCCATACGGGCATATCCGTCCGCGGCGCCCGTCACCACGCCTTCGAACAGGCCGAGCACGCAGCGCATCGCCGGTTTGCGGTCAAGCGCGGCCACGAAATGCATTTCCGATGTGCCGGGGTTGGCAAAGCAGGTATCGACCCCGGCCGCCAGAAGCGTGTCGCAGAGACTGTCCGCCCCCGTGCTGCCTGGTTTACCCTCTGCCGAAAGGCGCTGCGCGGCATCCTTCATCTCTGGCCTGTCCATTCCCTGCTCCTTCTCCCCTTGTCGCCGCCAAACCTGACAGCGAGTCGGCGGCATCCTAGACTGGGGAGGGTGAAAGATCCCATAGCGGAGCGTGCGCTGTCACAGCTTTATCCGGGCGGGGCCGGATACTTGCCTTTGGTAGCCGACGGGAGGATAAGCTCTGCCCTTTCCAGACAGGTCCGCACCGATGTCCTCCCGCCCTGCCCGCGCGCTCACCACCCTGGCCGATCTTAGCCGCGAAGGGCTGATCCCCGAAGCTTTGGAGGCGCCCCTGGCTCCGGTGGCGGAGGCGTTCCGCATCCGTCTTACCCCCGCCGTGCAACAATCGCTGGGCGAGACGGCGGCGCCAGGGGTGGCGCTGCAGTATGTGCCCACGACGGCAGAGCTGACCATCCGGCCGGAGGAACTGGCCGACCCCATAGGCGATGCGGCCCACAGCCCGGTAAAGGGGCTCACGCACCGCTACCCCGACCGGGTCATCCTCCACATCACCCAGACCTGCGAGGTCTATTGCCGTTTCTGCTTCCGACGGGAGGCGGTGGGCGGCGCCGGCACCTTGACCGAGGCGGAGGTGGAGGCGGCGCTGGCCTATGTGGCCCAGCATCCGGCGATCTGGGAAGTGATCCTGACGGGGGGCGACCCGATGGTCCTGTCCGCCCGGCGCATCGGGCAGATCCTCTCCCGCATCGCCGCTATCCCGCATGTGGAGATCATCCGCTTCCACACCCGCGTTCCCGTGGTGGCACCGGAACGGATCGACGACGCCCTGCTCGGCGCGTTGAAGATCCGGCCTCAGGTCATGGTCGTCCTGCATACCAACCACCCGGCCGAGATGACCGCGGAGGCGGCGGGTGCGCTCTCCCGCCTTGCGGGCGCGGGGATCGTCCTGCGGTCGCAGAGCGTCCTGCTCCGCGGCGTGAACGACGATGCCGACACGCTGGAGGCCCTGTTCCGCGGGCTGGTCCGCAACCGGGTGCAGCCCTACTACCTCCACCATTGCGACCTTGCACGCGGCACGGGGCACTTCCGCACGACCATAGGCGAGGGGCAGAAGCTGATGGCGGAGCTGCGCGGGCGGCTCTCCGGTCACTGTCTGCCGACCTACGTGCTCGACATTCCCGGCGGCTACGGCAAGGTGCCGATCGGACCGGGCTATGTCGCGGAAGGCGCGGAACCGGGACGCCATGTCGTGACGGACCCGAAGGGCGGGCGGCACGACTATCGCGATCCGCCCCGGCTGGCGGAGCCGGCCGCAGTAGAAGGCCCGAAGCCTCACCTGTCGGGTGGCGGCCTCTGAAAGGGGTCAGGGTTCGCGGCGGCGGCCGGTCTCGCTGTCGAAGAAATGCGCCTCGCCCGGCGCGGCGGCAATACGGAGCCTGTCCCCTTCCGCCACGCGCGTATGCCCGGGAAGCCGCACGACGAAGCCCGGCACCTCCGGCCCCGCACCCGGCAGGCGCGCGTGGACATAGGCATCCGCCCCCAGCGTCTCCACGGCAAAGGCGGTGACATCGAGACCGGGCGCATCCTCCCCCACCAGCCGCACATGTTCCGGCCGGAGACCGAAGGTCAGCGGACCGGCAGGCACGGTGTCGGCCAGCGGCAGAAGGCCACCGCCGGGAAGCTGCACGCCGCCCGCGGCAGCCGTCCCGGGCAGGAGGTTCATCGCGGGCGAGCCGATGAAACCCGCGACGAAAGCCGTGGCGGGCCTGTCATAGATCGCCATGGGGGTGTCGATCTGCTCCGCCACACCGGCATTCATCACGATCAGCCGGTCGGCCAGCGTCATCGCCTCCACCTGATCGTGGGTGACGTACAGCGTGGTCGTGTTGACGGTGCGCTGCAACTCCTTGATCTGCAGGCGCATCTGAACGCGCAGCTTTGCATCGAGGTTGGAAAGCGGCTCATCCAGCAGGAAGGCCGCCGGATCGCGCACCAGCGCCCGCCCCATCGCGACACGCTGCCGTTGACCGCCCGACAACTGGCGCGGCTTGCGGTCAAGATACGGCTCCAGTTCCAGCATCTTCGCGGCACGGCTCACACGCTCCGCGATCTCCGCCTTCGACAGCCCAGCGATCTTCAGCCCATAGGCCATGTTGTCCCGCACGCTCATATGCGGATAGAGCGCGTAGTTCTGGAACACCATGGCGATGTCCCGCTCCCGCGGTTCCAGATCGTTGACGACACGGCCGTCGATGGAAACGGTGCCGCCCGTGATCCTCTCCAGACCAGCGACCATGCGCAGCAGCGTGGACTTGCCGCAGCCGGAAGGGCCGACGATCACGATGAACTCGCCATCCCCGATGTCGATTGAGACACCATGGATGACCTCCTGCGGCCCGTAGGATTTGCGCAGGTCGGATAGGGTGATGCGGGCCATTATTTCTCCGTCTCGACGAGGCCCTTCACGAACCACCGCTGCATCAGCACGACC
This sequence comes from Haematobacter sp., assembly GCF_032102465.1. Lineage (NCBI taxonomy): Bacteria > Pseudomonadati > Pseudomonadota > Alphaproteobacteria > Rhodobacterales > Paracoccaceae > Haematobacter > Haematobacter sp. Next base: position 212,431 of record NZ_DAMDHB010000001.1, read on the forward strand.
ACGAGGATCGGCGGCAGCATGGCCAGGACCGCGGTCACCATCACAAGGTGCCAGGGGGTATCCGCATCGGCGAAGGAGATCATCTTCCTCAGCGCGATGACGATGGTGTTCATATCGTTGGAATTCGTCACCAGCAGCGGCCAGAGATACTGGGTCCAGCCGTAGATGAACAGGATGACGAACAACGCGGCGATATTGGTATAGGAAAGCGGCAGCAGGATATCCTTGAAGAAGCGCCACGGCCCGGCGCCATCCACCCGAGCGGCCTCCAGCAATTCGTTCGGGATGGTCATGAAGAATTGCCGGAACAGCAGCGTCGCCGTGGCGGAAGCGATGAGCGGCAGGATCAGCCCGGCATAGGTGTCAATCAGGTTGAGGTCCACCATCACCTTGTAGGTAGGCAGGATCCGCACCTCCACCGGAAGCATCAAGGTAATGAAAATCACCCAGAAGCACACCATGCGCAGCGGGAAGCGGAAGAACACGATGGCATAGGCGGAGGCGAGCGAGATCACGATCTTGCCAATCGCGATACCCAGAGCCACCACGGTGGTGTTGAACAGCAGCCACCCCACGCTGACCCCACCGATGCGCGAAACCCCGCCCGACAGCGCGTCACGGTAGTTCTCCACCGCTTCCGGCCCCGGAACAAGAGGCAGCGGCGGGCGAAGGATCGTCATTAGAGAATGCGTGGAGGCGACCCAGACGTAATAGATCGGGAACGCCACGACCGCGACGGCCAGGATCATCCACAGATGCGCCCAGGCGCGGGATCGGGGGGTGGAGCCTACCGGTTCCTCAACCATAGTGAACCCTCCGTTCGATGTAGCGGAACTGGAAGGCGGTCAGCGCGATGACGATCACCATGAGGATCACCGATTGCGCAGCCGAAGAGCCGAGCTGAAGGTTGACGAAGCCGTCGTTGTAAACCTTGTAAACCAGCGTCTCCGTCGCCTTGCCTGGCCCGCCGCCCGTTACGGCATGGATGATGCCGAAGGTATCGAACAGCGCATAGACGGTGTTGACCACCAGCAGAAAGAAGGTCGTGGGCGCCAGAAGCGGAAAGACGATCGTCCAGAACCGCCGTATGGGACGCGCGCCGTCGATGGCTGCGGCCTCCAGCAGCGAGCGGGGAATCGCCTGGAGCCCTGCCACGAAGAACAGGAAATTGTAGCTGACCTGCTTCCAGCTCGCCGCCGCGACGACAAGCGTCATCGCCTGTCCGCCGTTCAGCAGCGGATCCCAGTGCAGGCCCATCTGCCGGAGCGGCCAGGCGAGCGTGCCGAAGGAGGGGTTGAACATGAAAAGCCACAGCATCCCGGCAATTGCCGGGGCGACCGCATAGGGCCAGATCATCATGGTGCGATAGAAGCCCCGGCCCCGCACGACCTTCTCCGCCTGCACGGCAAGGAGCAGCGCGATGCCCATCGACAGGAATGCCGTTGCCACGGAAAACACCGCGGTCACCTTCAGGCTGTTCAGGTAGGCGGGATCGGACAGCACCCTGCGGAAGTTCGCAAAGCCCACGAAGGTGGTTTTCAGCCCGAAGGGATCCTCGCGCAGCATGGACTGCCAGAGCGCCTGTCCGGCCGGCCAGTAGAAGAAGATCGCGGTTATGACGAGTTGCGGAAGGACCAGCAAGAGGGGCAGCAGCCGGTGGGGAAAGACGACCCTGTTCATTCAGGACTCCGGTAAGGTCCGCCCGCCGCCGGACGGACCCGCTTCATTTACGCGCTCAGTTGCCCAGCGCCTGACGGATCGCGGCATTGCCCCGCTCGACGGCATTATCGAGCGCCTGTTGCGCCGTCTGCTGACCGGCGAGCATCTTCTCGAACTCCTCGTTCTCGATGTCGCGCACCTGCGGCAGGTTGACCAGACGAACGCCCTTGGAATTCTCCGTCGGAGCCTTGCCCATCATCTGCAGGATCGGCGTCTCCCGGCCGGGATTCTTGTCATAGAAGCCGCTGGCCTTCGTCGCCTCATAGGCTTTCAGCGTCACCGGCAGGTAGCCCGAAGTCTGATGCAGGTATTCCTGCACCTCCGTCTGCGACAGGTACTGGAAGAAGGCCGCGACGCCCTTGTAGATTTCATCAGACTTGCCGCCCATCACCCACAGGCTCGCCCCGCCGGGTGTCGTGTTCTGCGGTGCTCCGGGGGCGTCGCTGTCATAGGGCAGCTGACCGATGCCGTAGTTCATGCCCGATTTGACGATATCTCCGAGCCCGCCCGAAGATTCGGTCAGGATCCCGCATTCGCCGGACAGGAAGATCTGCTTGGCCTCCGATGTCCGCCCACCGTAGCGGAACGCCCCTTCCTTGGCGAGATCGGCGATCGCCTGGAAGTGGTTCACGTAGATCGGCGCGTTGATCTTGAGTTCCACGTCCGAACCGGCAAGCCCGTTTTCATTGGTGCCGAAGGAGACGTTGTTCCAGGCCGCAAAATTCTCGGTATGAATCCAGGTGAGCCAGGTGGAGGTATAACCACAGGGCGCGGCCCCGGAAGCCTTGATCTTGCGCGCAGCGTCCCAGACTTCGTTCCATGTCTTCGGCGGCGCGTTCGGATCCAGCCCGGCTTTCTCAAACACGTCCTTGTTGTAGTAGAGGATGGGTGAGGAGGAGTTGTAGGGGAAGGACAGCATCGTCCCGTCGGGCTTGGAATAATAGGCCACGATCCCCGGCAGGTATTGCGATTTGTCGAATGCCGCGCCCGCATCCGTCAGAACATCCGCCACCGGCTTGATCGCGCCTTCTGCGGCCATCATGACGCCCGTTCCGACGTCGAACACCTGAATGATGTCAGGGGACTGACCAGCCCGGAAGGCGGCAATGCCGGCGTTCAGCGTCTCGGGATAGGTGCCCTTGAATACCGGCTGGAGTTCGTAATCGGACTGTGAGGCATTGAAATCGCTGGCGATCTTGTTGACCACTTCCGAGTTCGCGCCCGTCATCGCATGCCACCAGCTGATCTGGGTCTTGGCCTCGACGCTCAACGGGACGAGGGCGATCGTCGCTGCGAGAATTGCCTTCAGTGTCATTCGGAGGACCTCCTGGGATTCGGTACACGCGGGCTTACGGAAAAGACATGGCAGGTTTGTGAAAACCCGTCCGGCAAGCGGCATCTGTCAGGAGGGGATGGTTCGATGACACCAGAAAGCGCCACGGCTCTGCTATGCCGGGCGTATCCATCAGTCATCTGCGCGAGGGGGACACCCGCAAGGGAGTGAACCCCGGCACCGGAGGGGGCCATTGGCCCACACCTCAAACGGTGCCGGGGAAGCAGACCGGCCACGGCGACCTCCCCAACCGCGCGTAGCCGGCGAACAACGCCCCGAACCATCCCTCCCCTGGCTGGTGCGTGGAACGTTTGTTCTGCAGTAAACATGACAATTCGTTCCAAACCTGTCAATAGAGAAAGCGGCGGAGCGTATATATGCCCGATATTTGTGCATATATGGACTACAATGCATTAAAAATCGGGAAATCGGCGCTGGTGAGGCACCCTGAAATGGAATATATATTCCAAAATCCATCCTGATACCGCTCACATTTAAAGTTCATGCCCAAGAAGACAGATACCCAGCCCGCCTCAGCCTTTGCTCCCCCCGGCGATATCGACACGCTCCGGGAACATCTTCGCGCGAGAGAATCACGCCTCCCTCGTCGTCTCGGAGAGGTGGCAGCCTTTGCCCTTACAAAGCCGGAGGAAATGGCGCTGGGCACGACGGCAGAGATCGCGCGGGCGGCGGGGGTGCAGCCCTCCACTCTGGTGCGATTTGCCCAGACACTTGGTTATGAGGGGTTCAGCGACATGCAGGCCGTCTTCCGCCGCCCCTATCTGCAGAAGCCGCAGGCGCCCGTCGCCACGGGTACGCTGGGCGGTTTCCTCGATGCGGCGGCCCGCTCTGTGGAATCGGCCCGCCAGTCCATCACCGAGGAGCGGTTCGAGACGGCGGTGGACCTGCTGGCCCGGGCGGAGACCATCTTTCTGATCGCCCGCCGCCGCGCCTTCCCCATCGCCAGCAGCATGGCCTACACCTTCGGCCGGATGAAAATCCGCTCGCAGCTCATCGGGACCGCACAGGGGATCGAGGATGAGATGCTGGACCTTGCACGGCCCGGAGACGCGGCGCTGGTGGTGAGCTTCTGGCCCTATTCGCGCGATGCGGTACACCAGACGCGCAGCCTCCGGGAACGCGGTCTGCCCATCATTGCGCTGACGGACGGGCCGGACAGCCCCGTTGCCGCGCTCGCCCGTGTATCCCTCATGCTGACGGAAGCGGAGCATGAGGGGTTGCGGCTGCTCTCAGGCAGCATAGCCGTCGCAACGGCGATAACGGCGGCGGTGGCCGAACGGCGGGGGATCAGCGAGTAAGGTTTGCCTCTCCCTGACCGGAGCGCTCCCAGGCATGGCCACCTGCCGCTGAGCAGGACGCGGGTTTCGCCTGCAGCCACGGTCGAAGGCCGGCCAACCAACACTGTCAGAACCCCTGCCCGCCGATCCGCTCTGCCGAAGCAGGACAACCCGTCTTGTCAGACCGGCGACAGGCCCGCGCGAAAGCGGCGCATGTTTGCCTGATAGCTTTCCGCGCTCCTGTCCAGCCGGGCGCGGGCTTCCTCGTCCAACGGGCGGATGATGCGCCCAGGAGCCCCCATCACAAGACTGCCGTCCGGGATCTCCTTGCCCTCCGGGATGAGGGCACCTGCGCCGATAAGGCAGTGCCGCCCGATGCGCGCCCCGTTCAGGATTGTCGCACCCATGCCGATGAGCGTGGAATCGCCAATGGTGCAGCCGTGCAGCATGGCCTTGTGACCGATGGTGCAGTTTCGCCCGATGCTCAGTGGAAAGCCGATGTCGGTATGGCAAACCACGTTCTCCTGCACATTGGAGCCTTCGCCCACCGTGATGCGCTCGTTGTCGCCCCGCAGGACAGCACCGAACCAGACGGAGCCCCCGTCCTCGATCAGCACATCGCCGATGAGCACCGCCGTCGGCGCGATCCAGTAGTCTCCGCTTGGCGGCACCTGCGGCGCCACGCCATCCAGCGCATAGATCATGTCCCTCTCCCTCTTCAGCCCTTGTTGCGGTGGGTGAATTCCTCATTCAGACCGCGCACGAATCCCACCAGACCCCTCCGCCGCTTCCGTTCCAGCCGCTCCGCCGTGACGATGGCGCGCAGTTCCTCCTCAGCCGCGTCGATGTCACGGTTGATGAGCACATAGTCATATTCCGACCAGCGGCTGATCTCATCCAGACTGCGTGCCATGCGCCCGGCGATGACCTCGTCAGGATCCTGACCGCGCCCGCGGAGCCGCTGCTCAAGCTCCTTGATGGACGGCGGAAGGATGAAGACGGAGACGACATCCTCTCCCAAGCCGGAGTTGCGAATCTGCTGTCCTCCCTGCCAGTCAACGTCGAACAGCATGTCCCTGCCTTGCGAAAGCGCGGCCTCCACCGGCCCTCGGGGGGAACCATAGAGGTTCCCGAAGACTTCCGCATGCTCAAGCATCTCGCCCGCGGCCACCATCGCTTCGAATTCATCCCGCGTGCGGAAGAAGTATTCCCGCCCCTCGACCTCTCCCGGTCGCGGGGGGCGCGTAGTTGCGGAGACGGAAAATCCGATGGTCGGATCCCAGGTTGTCAATCGCTTCGACAGGGTCGATTTGCCCGCGCCGGAGGGCGAGGACAGGATGAGCAGGATGCCGCGACGCGCGATGCTGCGCCCTCCCGGATCATCGGAGAGCGGAACTTGCGTCGGTATCTCAGGCGGCATGGGTTAACCTTTTGTTCACTTTTCGCTGCCGCCCTGCGGCAAACAGCGGTATTAAAGTTTCGGTAAGGACGCTGACTGCGCTTGGCAACAACCAACCCGTCAACGCGCCGTGGTTTGGAGTACGAGTGTCATGAGTAACATCCGCATGGACGGGGTCGAGAGCGATCCCGTCCATCTTATCCGCATGGCTTGGGAAAAGGCTTGCCGGGAACTTCCTGTTCATGGATTGCCGCCCCGGTCCGCCCTTGCGGGGACGGCCATTGCCGGCGCGCTCCACGCCTGTTTCCTGCTGACCCGCGATGCCGCCTGGGGCTGGCGTTTCCGCTACGCGGGAAGGAGCCTGTCCGCCCTCACCGGAGAGGAGCCCGAACGCCTCCCTTTCGGCGCGATCTTTGAACCGGGCACGCGCGGGCATATCGCCGCCTGCCTCGAAGCCGTGACGAGCGACCGGGCACGCGCCGAACTCTCCCTCACCGAAGGCGGGTGCGAGCGGCGCATGGTGCTCCTCCCGCTTGCCCCGGACGCCGCCGGTCGCCCGCTCATCCTCGGCGCAATTCAGAGCGTCGCCGGGAACCGGAAACCTGCGGCGAATGGCACTCCGCTCCTGAGCCTCGGCACCATGCGCCTTGTCCCGGCGGAGGAAAGCAAGGTCATACGCGTGACATTCGGGCGGCCGATTCCCTGCGCACGCCCTGATGGGGCGGACGGCCTTTACACCCGCCGCTCGTGAGGCCATGCGGAACCCGGGCGGGAGGAAAGCTGTTCTTCCTTGACCTTGCCGGCGGCACGCGCCTTATTCCTGCTGCCGATCACCAAAGCGCGAGAGGAGTCTTCGATGGCTTTCACACTTCCCGATCTTCCCTATGCCCATGATGCGCTCGCATCCCTCGGCATGTCCAAGGAGACGCTCGAGTTCCACCACGACATCCACCACAAGGCCTATGTCGATAACGGCAACAAGCTGATTGCGGGGACCGAGTGGGAGTCCAAACCGCTCGAAGACATCGTGAAGGGCACCTATCAGGCCGGTGCCGTCGCGCAGTCGGGGATCTTCAACAATGCCTCGCAGCACTGGAACCACATCCTGTTCTGGGAAGTCATGGGTCCGGGCGAGGACAAGAAGATTCCGGGCGAGCTTGAAAAGGCGCTGACGGAAGCCTTCGGCTCCGTCGCCAAGTTCAAGGAAGAATTCGCCGCCGCGGGGGCCGGACAGTTCGGTTCCGGCTGGTCCTGGCTGGTCAAGGATGCCGATGGCGGCCTGAAGATCACCAAGACCGAGAACGGGGTGAACCCGCTCTGCTTCGGCCAGACGGCTCTGCTGGGCTGCGACGTGTGGGAACATTCCTACTACATCGACTTCCGCAACAAGCGGCCTGCCTACCTCACCAACTTCCTCGACAAGCTGGTGAACTGGGAAAACGTGGCCTCCCGTCTCTGAGGTCAGCATCGATCCCGACATCGACCCGACTTTCAGCCGGTAGCGTTGGAACGTATCGGGACGTCGGACAAGCAACCCGGCCCCCGCGCTCCAAGGCGCGGGGGCTTTCCACTGTGAGGAACCGGAGCCATGCCGGACAGTCAGCGCGGCCTTATCGCCGTCATTTCCAGCAGCGTGATCTGGGGGGTGCTCGGGCTTTACTACAAGCTGCTGTCCCATGTCCCGGCGCTGGAGATCCTCTCTCACCGGACGCTCTGGTCGGTCGTGTTCTTCGGCGCAATCCTTGCGGTGCAGGGTCGGCTCCCCGCCCTTCGGCGCGCGATGACCTCGCGGGAAGGTGGGCTCATCCTTTTCGGCGCCCTGATGATGGGCGTGAACTGGTTCGTCTATATCCTGTCGATCCAGATCGGCCACGCGCTCGAATCGAGCCTTGGCTACTACATCTTTCCGATGGTCGCAGTCCTGATCGGGCTGGTGGTGTTCCATGAACGCCTGTCATGGCTTCAATGGATCGCCGTCGCACTGGCGGCGACGGGGGTTCTGACGCTGACCATCGGCCTTGGGGTGGCGCCGTGGTTCTCTCTCGCGATCGCGGTGAGCTTCGGGCTTTACGGTCTCGCCAAGAAGAAGATCACCGCCGATGCAACGGTCTCCGTGACGGCGGAGGTGATGTTTCTGGCCCCGCTGGCGCTGGTCTGGCTGATCCTGCCGCATACGGAGGTTCCGGGAGCGGAGCATTTCGGCTCGGATTGGCGCACGACGCTTCTGCTGATCGGGACAGGGCCGCTTACCGCGATTCCGCTGATGCTGTTCACCTACGCCTCCCGGCGCATCCCGATGTCAACGCTGGGCGTCGTGCAGTATATCAACCCGACCATCCAGTTCTTCATCGCGACACTGGCGTTCGGGGAGCCGTTTACCCACGCGCACGCATTGGCCTTCCCGATGATCTGGCTGGCCGTACTGATCTATATCGTCGCCCTCCGCCGTCAGGCGAGCGCGGCGCGCAAACTGGCGGCGAGCCTCGGCACATCCGGCACTACCGTGTAGAAGTCGCGGATTTCCGCGCCCGCAAAACCCTCGCCGATCAACTGGTCGATGAGCCGGGCCAGCGGATCCCAGAAACCCTCGACATTGAGGATGAAGATCGGCTTGTCGTGAAGCTTGAGGTAGCGCCATGTCAGCACCTCAAAGAACTCGTCAAGCGTGCCGATACCGCCCGGCAGGACGACGACGGCATCCGAGTTCTGGTACATCACCGTCTTGCGCTCATGCATGTTCGACGTGACGATATAGGTGGACAGGTCGCGCTTGCCGACCTCCCACTTCACCAGATGCTCCGGGATCACGCCGAAGGTTTCCGCCCCCGCCATCTGCGCCGCGCGCGCCACTTCCCCCATCAGGCCAACGTCGCCCGCGCCATAGACGAGCCGCCAGTTCTGCTCGGCCAGCATGCGGCCCATCTCGGCCGCGGTCGTCGCATAAGGCGCGCGCGTTCCGGGACGGGCGCCGCAGAAGACGCAGACGGATTTTTCGGGCCGGGCCATGACATCGCTCCGTGAAGGTGGCTTTTCGCCGCTGTTCCTAGGGTGTCGCCTCGCGGCTCGCAAGGCCGGGGGCTTTGGCAGGTCATGCGCGCCAGATCCCGTGCAGAGCCAGTTGGGTCGCCGGGGCGAGCCTCGGCCTCCGGCCCATGGGCGCGAACCTTGGGGAAAGTGGCGCTATCCCAGAGGAGCAGGGGTGACCCCACGTGTGGCAGGCCCGGTGCCTCTGGCCTTCCGGCGCCCGGTCCGCTAGTGTCGCCACCCTTCCAGACGGAAACCCCCCATGTCCCATACACCAGAAACGATGAGCGAAAGCCGCAGCGCGTGGCGCACGATCCGGCGTGTGGCGCCCTATCTGTGGCCGGAGAATACGCCGTGGGTCTGGCGGCGCGTCGTCATCGCGATGGCCATCCTCGTGCTGGCCAAGCTCATCTCGGTCGTGGTGCCGTTCTTCTACAAGGCGGCAGTGGACAGCCTGTCGCACGAGGTGACGGGACCGCTCGGCATGCTTGGGCTGGGCGCAGTGGGCCTGACGGTCGCCTATGGTGTCGCGCGGCTCATGTCGGACGGTTTCGAGGAGTTGCGCGACGCGATCTTCGCCAAGGTCGGGATGCGCGCGCTGCACGGCCTCGCCATGGAGACGTTCGAACATATCCACCGGCTGTCCATGCGCTACCACATCACCCGGCGCACCGGTGCACTGTCCCGCGTGATGGAGCGGGGGGTGAAGAGCATCGACTTCCTGCTGCGCTTCATGCTGTTCTCCATCGGGCCGCTGATCCTTGAACTGGTGCTGGTGGGCATCATTCTCGCCCTGGTGTTCGACCCGACCTATACTCTGGTCGTGGGGGTGGTCATCGCCCTCTACATCCTGTTCACAACGATCGTCACCGAATGGCGCGTCCGTATGCGCAAGGAGATGAACGACCGGGATCAGGAGGCGAACCAGAAGGCGCTGGACAGCCTGCTGAACTACGAAACCGTCAAGTATTTCAATGCCGAAGGGCGTGAGGCCGCGCGCTATGACGTGGCCATGACGGGCTATCAGCGTGCCGCGCTGAAGACCTCCTATTCGCTGGCGTTCCTGAATGCCGGTCAGACGCTCATCATCACCTCCGGTCTGGTGATCGTCATGGTCATGGCCGCGCGCGGTGTGCAGGCGGGGACGCTGACCGTGGGCGATTTCGTGATGGTCAACGCCTACATGCTCCAGATCACCCTGCCGCTGGGCTTTCTCGGGACCGTCTATCGGGAGATACGTCAGGCGCTGGTGGACATGGCGGCGATGTTCGACCTGCTGGAGCAACCGACCGAAGTCGTGGATGCGCCCGATGCCTACCCGCTTCGCATCAGCGGCGGCGAGGTGGTTTTCGACGATGTGCACTTCGGCTACGACCCCGCCCGCCCGATCCTGAAGGGCCTGACCTTCCGCGCCGCTCCGGGAGAGACGGTGGCCATCGTCGGCCCGTCCGGTGCCGGGAAGTCAACCGTCGGTCGACTGCTCTTCCGCTTCTACGATGTGCAAAGCGGTGCAATCCGCATCGACGGACAGGATCTCCGCGATGTCACGCAGTCGAGTCTGCATGCCGCCATCGGGGTGGTGCCGCAGGACACGGTCCTGTTCAACGACTCGATCTTCTACAACATCGCCTATGGGCGCGAGGGCGCGACGCAAGAGGATGTGATCGGCGCCGCGCGGGCCGCCCGCATCCACGATTTCATCGAGAGCCTGCCCGAAGGGTATGACACGCAGGTGGGCGAACGCGGGCTGAAACTCTCCGGCGGGGAGAAGCAGCGCGTCGGCATCGCGCGGACGTTGCTGAAGAACCCGCCGATCCTGCTGCTGGACGAAGCCACTTCCGCACTCGACACGCAGACTGAGGCGGGGATCCGCGATTCGCTGGCTGAACTTGGCCGGGGGCGGACGGTGATTACCGTGGCGCACCGCCTTTCCACCATCGTGGATGCGAACCTGATACTCGTGCTGGATAACGGCACCGTGCAGGAAGCGGGCACGCATGCAGAGCTGCTGTCGCAGAAGGGCCGCTACGCCGCGCTCTGGATCCGGCAGGCGCTGGAAGAGGACGCGGCCTGAGGCGCCTGCACCGTCAGAACGACAACCGCATCGCGTGACTGCCCCGCTCCCGGTAGGGGGTGGTCGCGTAATGGGCCCGGTAGCATTTGGAGAAATGCGACGGGCTGGCAAAGCCGCAGGCCAGGGCCACGTTGATCACGCTCATGTCGGTCTGCATCAGCAGGTTCCGCGCTTTCTGCAGCCGAAGCTCCATGTAGTAGCGCTTGGGACTGCGGTTGAGATAGCGCCGGAACAGCCGTTCGAGCTGACGGGTGGACATCGCGACATCTTCAGCCAGCCGGGTTGGACTGATCGGCTCCTCGATATTGCGTTCCATCATCTGGATGACCTGGCTGAGCTTCGGGTGGCGGACGCCGATCCGGGTGGGGATGGAGAGGCGCTGCGTGTCCTGCCCCGTGCGGATGGAGGAATAGACCATCTGGTCCGCGACCGCGTTGGCCAGATCCTCTCCATGATCGTCGGCGATGATCTTCAGCATCATGTCGATGGCGGAGGTGCCGCCCGCGCTCGTCAGCCGGTTGCCGTCGGTGACGAAGACGGCCTTCGACAGCCGGACGTTCTCGAACTCCTCGATGAAGCTGTCCTGATTTTCCCAATGGATCGTCGCGCGCCGCCCGTCCAGCAAGCCCGCCCGCGCCAATGTCCAGGCACCGGTGCAGATCCCCGCCATCCGCCCGCCGCGCCGCGCCTCCCGCCGGAGCCAGGCCAGTACCCGCTTGGAGGAGGCCGCCTCTATCTCCAGCCCGCCGCAGATGATCAGCGTCTCCTCCCGGTCGAGCACGTCGAGCCCCATGTCCACCCGGAAGGCGCAGCCGTTGGAACAGACCGCCTGCACGCCGTTCTCCCCCGCAAGCTGCCATGAATAGAGCGTCTGCCCCGACATCATGTTGGCGATGCGCAACGGCTCCACGGCGCTTGCAAACGCGATGAGCGTGAAGCGATCAAGCAGAAGGAAGACGAACCGACGCGGCTGGACCTCTCCCGCGCGGCCATTCACGACACTTCTGCCAACTTCACGGGTTGGGCGGTCTTCATGGGGGCGGCCTTCGGGGGAGCGGCCAGAGACGATGGGCCCGTCGGGTCTCACGTCGCGCATGGATTGCGACCCTTCATGGCGTTTTCGCGACAAGAAAAGCAGGTCTCTCCTGCCCACGCAAGAGGTCACGTCTTAAGAACGATCGGATGGGATTGGGGTTTGCATGATGAGACCAACGCCCATATAACGGCAAGCCACTTTGTGCGGAGGCCATCATGAGCAAAGGCTGGAGCAAGTCGGACTGGCGTGCGCGCCCCCGGGTGCAGATGCCCGACTATCCCGAACCCGCGATTCTCGCGGAGGTGGAGTCGCAGCTTGGGAACTATCCGCCGCTCGTATTTGCCGGGGAGGCCCGCAAGCTCAAACGCGCGCTGGGAGAAGTGGCGCAGGGCAAGGCCTTTCTGCTTCAGGGCGGCGACTGCGCGGAGAGCTTCTCCGGCTTCTCCGCCGATGCGATCCGCGACACGTTCAAGGTGCTGCTCCAGATGGCCGTCGTGCTGACCTGGGGGGCCAAGGTGCCGGTCATCAAGGTCGGGCGCATGGCCGGACAGTTCGCGAAGCCCCGCTCCGCCCCGAACGAGATCGTGAACGGCGTCGAACTGCCGTCCTACAAGGGCGACATCATCAACGGTTTCGACTTCACCCCGGAGGCGCGGACGCCCGATCCCCGGCGGATGCTGCAAGCCTATACCCAGGCTGCCGCGTCGCTGAACCTGCTGCGTGCCTTCTCCACCGGCGGTTACGCGGATATCCACCGTGTTCATGCCTTCACCTCCCGCTTCACCGATCATGACGCGGCGGAGCGGTACCGGGAGATCTCCAACCGCATTTCCGACGCGCTCGACTTCATGAATGCGGCGGGCGTGAACGCCGACACCGCGCATGAGCTGGCAAAGGTGGATTTCTACACCAGCCATGAAGCGCTCCTGTTGGAATATGAGGAGGCGCTCTGCCGGATCGACTCGACCACCGGCCTGCCGGTCGCCGGATCGGGTCACATGATCTGGATCGGCGACCGTACCCGGCAGGTCGATGGCGCGCATGTGGAATTCTGCCGCGGTGTGCAGAACCCAATAGGGCTGAAATGCGGGCCGTCGCTCTCCAGCGATGACCTGAAACGCCTGCTGGCCAAGCTCAACCCCACGAACGAGGCCGGTCGGCTGACGCTGATTGCCCGGTTCGGCGCAGGCACCGTGGGCGACAATCTGCCCCGGCTCATCCGCGCGGTGCAGGAAGAGGGCGCGCAGGTGGTCTGGACCTGCGATCCCATGCACGGCAACACGATCAAATCGGCTTCCGGCTACAAGACGCGCCCCTTCGAATCGGTGCTCCGCGAGGTGCGGGAATTCTTCGACGTCCACAACGCCGAAGGCACGATCCCGGGTGGCGTCCATTTCGAGATGACCGGCGCGGACGTCACTGAATGCACCGGCGGGGTGCGGGCCGTGACGGACGAGGACCTGTCCTCCCGCTACCACACGGCCTGCGATCCGCGCCTGAACGCCAATCAGGCCCTGGAACTCGCCTTCCTCGTGTCAGCGGAACTTTCCACCCGCCGCGAGTCGCAACGGATCGTCGCGGGCGCGTGATCGCGCCCGGTTTCGCCGCCCGCAGTAAACCTGCAGGGCGGCGAAAACTCTGCCTTACGTAGGCCGGAACGAAAGCGAAGTCCGTCGCGGAGAGCAGTGCGGCCGGAGCGGCGCCCTGCCCGAGGAGGGTCAGCTTTCCGCCTTCTTCTCCCAGCGGCCGCTTTCCTCGCTCCAGTATTGCGCGCTGACGCCCGCGCCGGTCAGACGGCGCCATTGGCCGCGCGCGCCCTCCACCGCTCCGGGATCGGTTCCGTCGAAGAGGATGCACACCCGGTCGAGCGTCGCTGCCTCCTCGAGTTCCGCCTCTGCGCCGTCGATGCACATCAGGCAGCGCGCACCGTTCGTCACCGGCCCGGGCGTGAGCAGAACCGGTTGCGCCGCGTCCCATTCCCCCCCGAGGAGACCATGCGGCAGGAAGCCGTCCTCCGGCTCCAGCCACAACCTCTCATCAAGCCACGCGAGCCTGTCCGGCCGCGTTCCCCGCACGGCGACGCGCCAGCCTGCCTTCAGCGACCGGTCGATGAGAACCGGCAGAAGCGCTTCTGCCGGGGAGCGTGTCAGGTGATAGAAAAGCGCAGCCACCCGTCCTACGACTCGTAGCGGTCGCGGATCAGCCGGTCGAGGCTCATCACCCCCCAGCCGGTCGCGCCCTTCGGTCCGACGGTGGTGTCGCGCTTCACATGCGCCGTGCCCGCGATGTCCAGATGGATCCACGGTGTGCCGTCGGCGATGAACCGCTGGAGAAACTGTGCTGCGGTGACCGATCCCGCCTCCCGTCCGGCAGAGTTCTTGATGTCGGCGATGTTGGACCGGATGAGCCGGTCGTAACCATCGCCCAGAGGCAGCCGCCACGCACCCTCGCCCTCCGCCTTCGCCGCCGCGAGGAAGGCATCGCAGAAGGCATCGTCGTTGGAAAAGACGCCGGTCATCTCATGCCCGAGGGCCACGATCACCGCGCCCGTCAGGGTGGCGAGATCGACGATGCCGGAGGGCTGGAACCGCTCCTGCGCATACCAGAGCACGTCGGCCAGCACGAGGCGACCCTCGGCATCCGTGTTGTTCACCTCGATCGTCACGCCGCGCTTGGACTTTACCACATCGCCGGGGCGCTGTGCCTTGCCGTCGGGCATGTTCTCCACCAGGCCTACGACACCCACGACATTCGCCCGCGCCTTCCTCAGCGCGAGTGTCCGCATGACGCCCGCCACGACGCCCGCGCCCCCCATGTCCATGGTCATCTCCTCCATGCCGGCGCCCGGCTTCAGGGAGATACCACCCGTGTCGAAGACCACCCCCTTGCCGACAAGCGCGAGCGGCGGCGTGCCCACCTCTCCGCCCCGCCAGTGCATGACGACGACCTTCGAGGGGCTTTCCGACCCCTGCCCCACGCCCAGCAGCGCGCGCATGCCCAGATCGGCAAGATCGGCCTCCTCCAGTATCTCCACATCCAGCCCGAGTTCCTGCATCGCAGCCAGACGCGCGGCGAAATCGGTGGTGGTCAGGACGTTGGCGGGTTCATTGACGAGATCGCGGGTGAAAAACACCCCCTCCGCCAACGCGGCCATGGGCTGCGCGGCGGCGGCGACCTTCTCCGGGTCGGCGACCATCAGCGTGACGGTGCCCCGCTCCGCGGGCGGTTCGGACTTGTAGAGGCCGAAATCATAGGCGCGGAGCGCGAGCCCGAAGGAAAGCTCCGCCGCGCCGCCATTGCCGCCGACAAGCACGATCGCCCCTTTCGGCCCGACAGCCCGCCCGATGGCCGCGCCGGCCTTCCGGGCGATGGCCGCTTCCGGCTTCCGCGGCAGCTTCACCACCTGAACCGCCTCCGCCCCGATGCCCGCGGGCCAGGCCAGATCAACGGCGTCGCCCGGTTTCATCTTCTCGAACGCCTCGGAGGAGGCGAAACGCTCGATCGCTCCCTTCACAAGCCGGTTCAGCGGCCTGACCGTGGCATCCGGCTTGCCCGAGGGATCGATCAGAACGGCGATGCGTCCCTCAAAAGCGGCGAGCCCCTCGGAGGACATCTCGCGAAAATGGATGGCAACGGGTGAGGTCATGGCGGTCTCCGGTCTGAAACTGGCCGCTCCGGCGCGCAAAAAGCGACGCAGGACGGCAACGGTCCGCGCGAGGCTAGTGCCCGCGCCCCGGAATGGCCAGATAGCAGTTTTCCGTCCCCCCGTTTTCAGCTAGCGTCGCCCCACACCCGCCGAGCAGAGCGGCGAGCAGAGAAGGATCCTCCCGGCGTGCCCAGATTCGACAGATACATGCTGTCGCAGCTTCTGGCGGTGTTCGGCTTCTTCTCTCTCATTCTCGTCGCCGTCTATTGGGTGAACCGGGCGGTTTCGCTGTTCGATCAGATCATAGGATCGGGTCAGACGGCACTGGTGTTCTTCGAACTCTCCGCGCTGAGCCTTCCGAACGTCATTCGAATCGTCCTGCCGCTCTCCGCCTTTGCGGCCACGGTCTTCGTGACCAACCGCCTCGCCTCGGAGAGCGAGCTGGTCGTCATGCAGGCGACGGGTTTTTCTCCCTTTCGCCTTGCGCGGCCGGTGCTGATCTTCGGACTGATCGTTGCGGCGATCCTGTCGGTCCTCGCGCATTACCTCGTGCCCGCGAGCCGGGAGCGCTTCTCCGAGCGCAGCACCGAGATCTCGGAGAGCGTCTCGGCCCGGTTCCTGACGGAGGGGCAGTTCCTGCATCCTTCCGACGGGATCACCTTCTACATCCGCGACATCTCCTCCACCGGAGAGCTGCGGGATGTATTCCTGTCGGACAACAGGCAACCTGACGAGCTGACGTTCTACACTGCCAAGCGCGCCCTGTTCGCCCGCGGACCGCAGGGGCCGCTGCTCATCATGCTCGACGGTATGGCGCAGTCGCGCGAGGGTCGCACCCAACGGCTCTCCGTGATGCGATTCGACGACTTCACCTATGACATCGGCGCGCTGATGCGGGACGACAGGCGCATCTATACCGATGTCCGCAGCCTGCCGACGTCGATGCTCATCAATCCCCCGGACGAGGTCATCGCCAATCTGCGCAACCCCGATCCCGCAGCGCCGTTCCGCGAACTCCAGAGCCGTCTCTCCGCGCCGTTTCTGGCACCTGTGGCGGCGATGATCGGCTTCGCCACGCTGCTTCTCGGCGCCTTCAGCAGGTTTGGCCTGTGGCGGCAGGTGCTCGGCGCGATTCTCATGCTGGTGCTGGTGCAGTTTCTGGATAACGCCTTTACCAATCTCGCGCTCAGGAAGGCGTCCTACTGGCCCGCCTATTATGCCGCCCCTGTCATCGGCGCGCTGATTTCGGTGGCGATGCTGGCCTGGGCGGGACGCTCCCGGCGTGTCAGGCCTCACCCCAAACGCAGCGAGGCGGCGGCATGACGCTCTGGCTCTATTTTGGGCGGAAATTCCTGCTGACCGTTGCGGGGACATTTCTGGTGTTCTTCGGCATCATGTTCCTCATTGATCTGGTGGAGCAGGTCCGGCGCGGGGCCAGTGGCGGGCTGGCGGACGCCGCCTGGATCGCGTTCCTGCACAGCCCACAGGGCGTTTATGAAATTCTCCCGCTGGTGGTGTTGCTGGCCTCGATCGCGCTGTTCCTTTCGCTTGCAAGGACGAGCGAGCTCGTGGTGATCCGCGCCGTTGGGGTCTGGGTTTTCGAGGCACTGTCGCCTGCGCTGATCGGCGGGCTTATCGTCGGGATGCTGGCGGTGGCGGTGCTCAACCCCATTGCTTCGGCCACCAGCCGCAAGGCCGATGCCTCCCCTGAAGGCGGGGACGAGAACATCGTCTCCGTCAGCGGAGAGGCGATCTGGCTCCGTCAGGGGGATCGGGCGGGGCAGTGGGTGATCCGGGCCGACCGCGCCACCCCGGACGGGACGGAGCTGTTCAACGCCATCTTCATCGGTCTGGATACCGAAGGCACCCCCGTCCGGCGCGTGGAGGCCGCGCATGCGGTGCTGGGCCGCGGGGCCTGGGAGCTTACCGGGGTGAAGGACTGGCCGATGGAGGCCCCCAATCCCGAACGGGATGCGGAGCGGCATGAGACGCTGACTCTCAACACCAACCTGACCCAGCAGGAAATCCGCAACAGCTTCGAAGCCCCCGGCATGATCTCCTTCTGGCAACTGCCGGAACAGATCCGAAGGCTGGAGCGGGCGGGCTTCTCCTCTCGCAGTCACCAGGTGCTTTTCCATATGGAGCTGGCGACACCGTTCCTCATCGTCGCGATGATCCAGATCGCGGCCGGTTTCACGATGCAGCCCGCCCGCGCCGGCAGGACGGGCGTAAAGGTGCTGATCGCCGTTCTGATAGGTTTCGCTCTGTTCTTCCTGCGGAATTTCGCGCAGATACTCGGCAACAACGGCCAGATTCCCGTCCTGCTCGCGGCCTGGGGCCCGCCCGTCGCAGGGCTGCTCTTTTCGGCAGGGCTTCTGCTTCACATGGAGGACGGATGAAGTCGCGTCCCGCCCTCACCCGCCTTCTGGCGCTTGCTCTGACCACGGCGCTTGCTTCTCCCGCAAGCGCGGAAGACGGACTTGCGACGCTCGTTGCCGACGATGTCCGCATCCTGTCCGATGACAGGCTGCTGGCGCAGGGCAATGTGGAGGTGCTCTGGCAGGGGGTCACGCTGAAAGCCCGGCGTATCCTCTACGACCGCAACCAGGACGAGGTGACGATCGAAGGCCCGATGACGCTGGTTGAGGGGCCCGACCAGATCGCCCTCGCCTCCAGCGCGGAGTTGTCCTCCGACCTCACCCGCGGTGTGCTGAAAAGCGCGCGGATCGTGCTCGATCAGCAGATGCAGATCGCCGCCAACGAGATCGCGCGAACCGGCGGGCGCTATACCAAGATGACGCGCGTCGTGGCCTCCTCCTGCCAGGTCTGTCCGGGCGGGCGGCAGGTGCCGCTGTGGGAGATCCGGTCGGCGGAAGTGCTGCACGATCAGGAAACCCGGCTGATGTATTTCAAGGATGCCACCTTCCGCGTCATGGGCGTTCCGGTGATGTATCTGCCAAGCCTGCGGATGCCGGACCCGAGCGTTGACCGCGCGCCCGGCCTGTTGCCGCTGAAGTTCTTTCATCAGAGCGATCTTGGTTATGGCATGCAGGTGCCCTACTTCCTGCCGCTGGGTGACCATGCCGACCTGAGAATCGCCCCGCTGGTGACGACGGGCGGGGCTGTCATGGTCGAAAACACCTATCGTCAGGCGTTGAATGGCGGCTGGATGGAATGGACGGGTGCAATCGCCACCGACGATCTCGATAACGGCCCCTCGCTCCGCCACTACCTGCGGGGAGAAGGCCAGCTCGCGTTTCCCGCCCAGTTCACGATGAAATTCGACGTCTATTCGATCAGTGACCCCAATTTCCTCAATGATTACGAGTTGGATGACAAGGACCGGCTCGAATCCACCGTTCAGGTTTACCGCGCACGGCGGGATGAACTCATCAGCCTTGAGGCCCTGCATTACCGGTCTCTCAGCGAGGCCGAGGATAACTCCGTTCTGCCCAATCTCATGCTCGACGGAACATGGGAGCGGCGGATGCCCGTGCCGGAGGCGGGCGGCATCGCGACATTCGGGGCACAGGTGATGACCTATCACAATCGCTCGGATTCGCTTTATGATCTGAACGGCGACGGGGTGGCGGATGGTCGCGACATGCGGCGTTTCAGCCTTTACGGCAACTGGCAGCGCGACTGGGTCACGGCTCCCGGTCTCGTTGTCACGGCGACGGGCGATCTGCGGGCCGATGCCTTCTGGTTCAGCAACACACCCGAAAGCGACCCGGAGTTCACCCGCGTCGTACCCACCTTCGGCACCAAGCTGAGCTGGCCCTTCGTTCGCAGCACCGCCGGCGGCGGCAGTGAGGTGCTGACACCCATGGCTCAGGTCGTCTGGAGCCCCGAAGGCCGTCGCAGCCCGCTGAACGAGGACAGCCTGCTCGTCGAGTTCGACGAAGCCAACCTGTTCTCCCTCGACCGATTCCCCGGAGAGGACGCCTATGAGGAAGGCTGGCGGGCAAATCTGGGCGCGACATGGACCCGTATCGATCCGGCGGGCTGGACGCTCGGCATCACCGCGGGTCGTGTGTTCCGCTGGAGCGGGGATGAGGAACAATTCAGCCCGGCGAGCGGCCTCGACGGGCAAGGATCGGATTGGCTGACCTCCGTCCGGCTCGACTGGGGCAACGGGATCAGCCTCGTCAACCGGTCTCTGTTCGAAGGATTGCTGGACTTTTCCAAGAATGAGTTCCGTCTGGGCTATGACCGGGGGCCGATGAATCTGGCGACGAGCTTTGTCTGGCTGGATGCGGATCAGCGGGAGATGCGCGAAACTTCGCGCTCCGTCTGGGCATGGGACGCGGAGTATGATTTCAACGACCGCTGGACCGGGACCTCGGAATGGCGTTATGACTTCTCGGAGCACAGGGCGGCACGCGCAGCGCTCGGAGTGGTTTATCGCAACGAATGCGTTCAGGTGGATCTGGAAGTCTCCCACCGCCTGACAAGTTCGCTCGGCGATGAGACCAGCACCCGGGTCGATCTGTCGGTGGAGCTTCTGGGCTTCGGCAATGGCGGACGACGCCCGCCCGTGACAAGAACCTGCGCCGGCTGAACGGCGCGAGAACCGGCCGCGCCCGCGCGGCGAGGAAGAGCAGAACGGACGACCGATGCGCCTCATCCCGCTTGCTACCGCTTTGGCCCTGACCTTCGGTGCCATGTCCCCCGCTCCCGCCGTGGCGCAGGGGCTGTTCACCGCGCGTGCCTATGTGAATGGCGCCGCAATCACCGAATTCGAACTCCGGCAACGGATGCTGTTCATGCAGCAGCTCGGCGCGGGTGGTCTGACGGAGAGGCAGGCGATGGAGGCGCTGATCGATGATCGGCTCTACCTCATCGCGGGCAGGATCCAGAAAGTCAGCGTCACCGACGATCAGCTTCGAACGGGCATGCGGGAATTTGCCGAACGCGGGCAACTGACCGTCGAGCAACTCACCCAGCGCCTCGCGGGCGTGGGGGTGTCGGAGGAAACCTTCCGGGAGTTCGTGCGCGCCGGACTGATCTGGCGGGAAGTGGTGCGGACGCGGTTCGGGGGGCGTGTCACCGTCACCGAGGCCGATATCGATCGCGCCCTGCAGGTCGAATCCATCCGGCCGGAGCGGGAAATCCTTCTGTCGGAGATCATCCTTCCCACCGTTGCGCCCTATGCGGAACAAAGCCGCCAGATCGCGGACCTGATCCGCGAGAACGTGCATAACAGCAACGATTTCGCTGAAGCGGCGAGCCGCTTCTCCGCCTCGCAATCGCGCGAGCAGGGCGGCCGGCTCGAGTGGATCCGGGAGGCGAACATGCCCCCGCAGATCCGTGAAGTCCTGGACGGCATGCGGCCCGGGCAGATGTCGCGCGAAGTGCAGGTGCCGAACGCCATCGCCATCTTCTTCCTGAGGGAACGACGGGACACCCCCCGTCCAGCGCCTGCCGCCACCACGCTCGACTATGCGGAAGTACTTCTGGCGAATGGTCATGCGCCGGAAACAGTGGAGGAGGCGGCAAAGCTCCGCGCCCGCGTCGATAGCTGCGACGATCTTTACGCAGCACTCAGGGGCGCTCCGGCCGCCGTGCAGCGCCACAGCGCCAGCCCCGGCCAGCTGCCAGCCGACGTCGCGATGGAACTCGCGCGCCTCGACCAGAACGAGACCTCCACCAGCCTCGTCCAGGGCGACTCGCTGCGGGTGCTGATGCTGTGCAGCCGCACGCTGACACAGGCGGAGCCGCCCAACCGCGATCAGGTCCGCACGCAACTGCTGAACCAGCGGGCCGGCAAGCTCGCGGACAACTACCTTGCGGAACTTCGCGCCAATGCGATCATCCGTGGCCAATGAGCAGCTTTGACATCCTCCCCATCGCTCTGACCTGCGGCGAGCCTGCGGGCATCGGCCCGGAAATCGCCGCCCGCGCCTGGGAGGAGATCGGCAGCCGCCTGCCCTTCTTCCTGATCGGCGACCCCTCGCATCTGCCGAAGGGGACGCCCGTGCGCGAGATCGGCCACCCGCGGGAGGCCGAGCGCGCCGCGATGCATGGGCTTCCCGTCCTGCCGCACCCGTTCGACGGCCCGGCCATTCCCGGCAATCCCGACCCGCGCAACGCCCGCAGTGTGATCGACGTCATTTCCCGCGCCGTGCAGCTCGTTCAGGCGGGTGAGGCGGGGGCGGTCTGCACTGCGCCGATCAGCAAGAAGGCATTGCAGGACGGGGCGGGTTTCGCCTTTCCGGGACATACCGAATATCTCGCGCATCTTGCGGGCGTGAGCCGTGTGGTGATGATGCTCGCCTGCCCCGATCTGCGCGTGGTGCCCGCGACGATCCACATCCCTCTGGCCGAGGTTCCGCAGCAACTCACGCGGCGCCTGCTGACGGAGACGATCCAGATCACGCACAACGCACTCCGCCAGGACTTCGGCATCGGCGCCCCCCGCATCGCCATCGCCGGGCTGAACCCCCATGCCGGTGAGGGTGGCGCCATGGGGCGGGAGGAGATCGAGACGATCCTGCCGGTGATCGAGAGCTTCCGCAGCGAGGGCTACTCGCTCGCCGGACCGCTTGCCGGGGATACGATGTTCCACCCCGCGGCGCGGGCGAAATATGACGCCGCGATCTGCATGTATCACGATCAAGCGCTGATCCCGATCAAGACGATCGACTTCGCCCATGGCGTGAATGTGACGCTGGGCCTGCCGTTCATCCGCACCTCGCCCGACCACGGCACCGCCTTCGACATCGCGGGCAAGGGGGTGGCTGACCCCGCCAGCCTCATCGCGGCGCTGGAAATGGCCGCGGAACTTTCCCGGACCCGCCGGACGTGAGCGCGATCGACGGCCTGCCGCCGCTCCGCGAGGTGATCGCGGAATACGGCCTGTCGGCGCGCAAGCAGCTCGGCCAGAACTTCCTGCTCGACCTCAATCTGACGGCGAAAATCGCGCGCTCTGCTGGCGATCTGACCGGAGCGGATGTGCTGGAAGTCGGCCCCGGCCCCGGCGGGCTGACGCGCGGTTTGCTGGCGGAAGGGGCGCGGCACGTGCTCGCCATCGAAAAGGATCCCCGCTGTATTCCCGCGCTGGAGGAAATCGCGGCGCACTACCCCGGCCGGCTGGACCTCGTGGAGGGGGATGCGCTCACGGTGGACCTGACGGGACGCCTGACCCCGCCCATCCGCATCGTCGCCAACCTGCCCTATAACGTGGGCACGGAGCTGCTGGTCCGCTGGCTCACGCCGCCGCAATGGCCGCCGTTCTGGCAGAGCCTGACGCTGATGTTCCAGAAAGAGGTGGCCGAGCGGATCGTGGCCAAGCCCGGCAGTCCTGCCTACGGGCGCCTGGCCCTGCTCGCCCAATGGCGGACGGAGGCACGGATCGTCATGACCTTGCCGCCCGACGCCTTCACCCCCCCGCCCAAGGTGCATTCCTCGGTCGTGCATCTCGTCGCGCGGGCCGAACCCGCCTACCCGGCTGATCCCGCCATCTTGTCACGCGTTGTCGCTGCCGCCTTCAACCAGCGGCGAAAGATGCTGCGCTCCAGCCTCAAGGGCCTCGCACCGGATATCGAGGATCGTCTACTCTCCGTGGGCATCAAACCCACCGAACGGGCGGAGCAGCTCTCTCTGGAGCAGTTCTGCGCCCTTTCCCGGACTTTCGGCTGAGGCTTCAAGCAAAAAGCCGGGCGTCACTGCCCGGCTTTTTGTTTGATCCACAAAGAACCTGCGCCGTCATTCGGCTGCAGGCGCCTCGCTGTTTTCCGACTTCTTACGCGTGGGAGAGCGGCGGCGCGGGCGCGGCTTGGCCTCCCCCCCGTCTTCCGACGGCTGCACGGCCTTGGGCGTGCGTGTGCGGCGCGGACGTGCTTCGACAGCCTCAGGCGCAGGCTCCGCTGCGGGCGCCTCCTGCGCAGCTTCCGCCGGGTTGACGTCGGCGCGCGGTGCCGTCGCTGCGGGCGCCTCCTGCTCGGCGGTCGGCTCCGGCCGCGGGGCAGCGGGTGCCTGCATCTCCGGCGTCACGACGAGACCGCTGTCCCCTTCGCCATCCAGTTCGATCACGTCGGCGGAGGAATCCGTCGCAGGCCGTTGCGAGGGGGTGTAGAAAGCGGGCTGCTCCTGTGAGCGACCCTCATCCTCGCGGTGACGGCGGGGCTGCTGCCCCTGATCGCGGTAGTCACGCTGACCGTCGCGGTTGCCACCATTGCCCTGCTGGCTGTTGCCCTGCTGGTTATGGTGGCCGTTGCTTTCCTGATATTCGCGGCGGGCATCGGCTTCCCGCTGAAGCTCGCGCTGCGCTTCTCCCAACATGCGGGTGTAGTGCTCGGCATGCTGGAGAAAGGCTTCCGCTGCAACCCTGTCGTTCGACAGTTGGGCATCGCGCGCAAGGATAAGGTATTTCTCGATAATCTGCTGGGGCGTGCCCCGCACCTTTCCCTCAGGCCCGGAGCTGTCGAAGACCCGGTTCACGATATTTCCCATCGTGCGCGGGCGGTTCGACTTCGAACGCGAACGTGACTTGGATGATCTCATGTGTACTGTGTTTCCAGCGTTGATCTGGGGTCCGTCAGAACCGCGGCAGCGCCGCGCCGCAAGATCCCGGTCCGTGCTCTTGGCTAATTCGCGCCGGTCAACCTCGAAACGGGTTTCCTCTGCGCAGGGCCGAATAAACACGGGGACTTCGACAAAACAAGTGAATTCTGGGCTTCAGTGCAACTTTCTGCTGCCTGCTACCCGAGAATTGGCGCATTTGCACCTTACCGGGTCACCGCGCCGTCACGACACGGTCCCTTCCGTCCATATCTGGGGCGATATTTACCGATTGAAACCCCTCATCACGAAAAAGCTTGGCCACATCCTTACCCTGCGTCGGGCCGATTTCAACCATGACGCGCGCCCCCGGCTTCAGATGCGCAGACGCCTCACGGGCGATCAGGCGATAGGCGTCAAGCCCGTCTCCTCCGGGCGTAAGCGCCAGATGCGGCTCCCAGTCACGCACCTCAGGGTCAAGTAACGCCATTTCGGCTGCCGCGATATAGGGCGGGTTGGACACGATGAGATCAAACTGATCGCTGACATCGGAAAACCAGTCGGACACTATGAAATCTGCAAGAACACCCAGCCGCGAGGCGTTGTCCCGCGCCACCGCGAGCGCCGCAGGACTCACGTCCACGCCCAGCCCCCTCGCCTCCGGCCGCTCCGCCAGCAGGGTCAGCAGGATCGCCCCCGATCCGGTTCCAAGGTCCAGCACCGCACCGAACGGCTCGGCCAACGCAAGCTCCACCAGCGTTTCCGTTTCGGGTCGCGGGTCCAGCACGTCACGGTTTACGTGAAAACTCCGCCCCCAGAACAGTCGCTCTCCGACGATCTGGGAGAGCGGGCGACGTCTGCAACGCTCATTTATCGCCGCGTTGAACTTAGTAATAACAGCATCTTCTACGGGATCGTGAAGGTGAAGCATGAGCCTATCCGGCGCCACGCCCAACGCAAAGGTCAGCAGCCGCCGCGCTTCACGTGCCGGATCGGCCACACCGGCGTCGGCAAGGCGGCGCGCCGCCGCCGGCAACAGGTCCGCCGCTCTCACCCTTCCATCTCGGCAAGTTTGGCTGCCTGGTCCGCGGCAACCAGCGCGTCGATGATCTCCGTCAGATCGCCATCCATGATCTGATCCAGACGATAGAGGGTGAGGTTGATGCGGTGATCCGTCATGCGCCCCTGGGGGAAGTTGTAGGTGCGGATCCGCTCACTCCGGTCGCCGGAGCCGACCTGGGCCTTGCGGTCGGCGGCGCGGGCTTCCTCCGCGCGGTGCCGTTCAAGGTCGTAGAGCCGAGCGCGGAGCACCTGCATCGCAATCGCCCGGTTCTGATGCTGCGATTTCTCGGAGGAGGTCACCACGATCCCCGTCGGCAAGTGGGTGATCCGCACAGCCGAATCGGTTGTGTTCACATGCTGCCCACCGGCGCCGGATGCCCGCATCGTATCTATGCGGATGTCGGCCGCGGGAATATCGATATCCACTTCCTCCGCTTCCGGCAGCACCGCGACCGTGGCAGCGGAGGTGTGGATACGGCCACCGGACTCGGTCTCGGGCACCCGCTGCACCCGATGGACACCGCTTTCATATTTCAGCCGGGCGAATACGCCTTCTCCCTGCACGGAGGCCACGACTTCCTTTACCCCGCCAAGCTCGGTTTCCTGCAGATCGAGCACCTCGAACCGCCAGCCCTGCCGATCGGCATGGCGTTGATACATGCGCAGGAGATCACCCGCGAACAACGCAGCCTCCTCCCCGCCCGTTCCGGGACGTATCTCCAGCATTGCGGGACGCGCATCGGCAGCGTCCTTTGGGAGTAGCGCGATGCGCAACGCTTCCTCCAGCGCGGGCCGTGCGGCGCGGAGAGCGGGAATCTCATCCTCTGCAAGCGCCCGCATTTCCGGGTCCGCCAGCAGGGTCTCCGCCTCCTCCAGATCGCGCAAAAGCTGGCGATAATCGGCGATCCGGGCGACGACGGGCTTCAGCTCCGCATATTCGCGAGCGAGGGATGCAATCTCCGCCGGGCTGGCGCCACCGTTCAGCTTCGCCTCCAGAAACTGGAAACGGCGGTCGATCCGGTCGAGCTTATCAAAGGGCACCATGCCAGCGGGTTTAGTCGAACAGCGGACCGGGTCAAGCGCAAGCCGCAAGGCGGGCCGGTGGAAACGGGATGGGGAATAGTTGCGCAATAAATCATGATGATCGAATATTGTTCGATTATATGAGAATTTCATCGTGTTTACTTCGACAAATGCTACCATAAACGGGAGTCTTTGCCGGGAAATTTCATGGCTGATGCCCCATATTGTCTTTCAAGCACAACAGGGGTTCGCAACCATGAAAGTCATTGTTCTCGGATCAGGCGTGATTGGCGTGACATCGGCCTGGGAACTCGCCCGCGCCGGGCATGAGGTGACGGTGATCGACAGGGCCGCCGGCCCCGCGCTGGAGACGAGCTTTGCGAATGCCGGTGAGGTTTCTCCGGGCTATTCGACCCCCTGGGCTGCGCCGGGAATTCCACTCAAGGCACTGAAATGGGCCTTCCAGCGGCATGCGCCCCTGGTGTTGAACCCGCTCGCCTCGCTGAAGGCGGCGGGCTGGCTTGGCCAGATGCTCTCCAACTGCACCTCCGAAGCCTATGCCCTCAACAAGGGCCGCATGGTTCGCGTCGCCGAATACAGCCGCGACAGGCTTGCGGCATTGCGGCAGGAAACCGGCATCTCCTATGACGAACGGACGCAGGGCACCTTGCAGCTCCTGCGGAGCCAGAAGCAACTCGACGGGCTTCAGAAGGATATCGAGGTGCTGCGGGAGGACGGGGTTCCGTTCGAACTGCTGAGCGCGGAGGAGTGCCTGTCGCACGAACCCGGGCTCGCCGGCTCCAGGCATCTGATCGCGGGCGGTCTGCGCCTGCCGGGGGATGAAACGGGCGACTGTTTCAAGTTCACCAACCGGCTGGCAGAGATGGCCAAGGCGCTCGGCGTGACCTTCAGACAGGGTGTGACCATCAAGGGGCTGGATAAGGAAGGCGATCGGATCGTCGCGATCCAGACCTCCGAAGGGCCCATGGTGGCGGATGCCTATGTCGTGGCGATGGGCAGCTTCTCCCCGGCGCTGGTGAAATCGCTCGGGATGAAGCTGCCGGTCTATCCGCTGAAGGGATATTCGCTCACCATCCCGATCATGGATGCGGCCAAAGCGCCGGAATCGACCGTGATGGACGAGACATACAAGGTCGCGATCACCCGGCTGGGGGATCGCATCCGTGTGGGCGGGCTGGCAGAAATCGCGGGTTTTGACACCTCGCTGAACGACCGCCGCCGCGCGACGCTCGAGAAATCGGTGGGAGAGCTGTTCGGAGGCGCGGGCGACATGGCTGCCGCAACCTTCTGGGCGGGCCTGCGACCGATGACGCCCGACGGCACGCCCGTGATAGGCCGGACGCCGGTGCAGAACCTGTTCCTGAACACCGGGCACGGCACGCTCGGCTGGACCATGTCCATGGGCTCGGCCAAGGTGCTGTCCGATATCGTCTCCCGCCGCCCCACGGAAATCGATGCCTCCGACCTTGGCATTTCGCGTTATGGGCGTCGCGGGGTAAAGGCCGCGCGCGGCGGGCTGAAACCCGCCACGGCCTGAGCCCTCAGTAGCGGGCAAGCCGCTCCGTCAGCAGTCCAAAGAATCCCTCGGCGTCCACATCGCCGAGGAACAGGGCATTGGGTTCCCGCCCGCTGACCCCCCACCAGTCGGCGACGGTCATGCCGGTGGTGAACTCGCCCTTCGTCTCGATCATCACGTTGATGAAACGGCCTGAGAACAGCTCGGGCCGGATCAGCCAGGCGATGACGCAGGGGTCGTGCAACGGTGCGCCTTCTCCGCCGTATTTCTCCTTGTCGAACCGCTCGAAGAAATCCGTCCATGCCGCGACCATGCGGCCCACTTCCGTCCCCAGCGCCCGGAATGCATCGACGCGACGCTTGTTCGTCATGGCTTTATGAGTGACATCAAGCGGAAGCACGACGATCTCCGCACCGGACCTGAACACTTCGTCCGCCGCCTCCGGGTCAACGTAGATGTTGAATTCAGCCGCCGGGGTGATGTTGCCGACCTCGAAATACGCCCCTCCCATCAGAACGATTTCCTGCACCCGCCCCACGATATCCGGCGCACGGCGAAAAGCGGTGGCGATATTGGTGAGCGGGCCCAGCGGGCAGAGCGTCACCGTTCCCGCAGGTTCGGAGCGGAGCGTGTCGATGATGAAGCCCACCGCATCCTCCCCCGCCAGGGACATGGTGGGTTCGGGCAGTTGCGGGCCATCCAGCCCGGTCTTGCCGTGAACATGCTCGGCGGTGACAAGAGGCCGGGACAGCGGCGCCGCCTCACCCGCAAAGACCTTCATGTCGCGCCGTCCGGCAAGTTCGCAGATGATACGGGCATTCCGCTGGGTCAGCGGCAAAGGCACGTTCCCCGCTACGACGGTAATCCCAAGAACCTCCATATCCTCGGGGCTGGCGAGGGCGAGCAGGATGGCGACGGCATCGTCCTGCCCGGGGTCGGTATCGATGATGATCTTGCGGGGCGGCATGGTCTTTTCCTTCGGGCGATGGGCTGGCGGCAACCGGGGGTGGAATTGCACGCCGGACAGGGGCTGCGGGGGAGATGCTCCCCCGATATGTGTCAGACAGGGTCGATCTGACTTTCTCGTCGCGCGGCATGGGAGAGCAGGTCGCGCGCATATCCGGCGACGGACCGGAAACAGATCACCGTCATCTCCGCGTCGCCGGAGCGCCAGAAGGCCGCGGCGATCTGTCCGATACGGCTGCGCCTCACCTCTCCCCGCGCCGGCAGGAGGGCGGGGCTGATCTTGGACAGAACCTCCCCGGCCCCCGCACCGGTCAGCCGGAACATGACACGGGCGTCCGAGACATCCACGATGAGAGCCGGCACTCCGTCGAGCGTCTCCCCCAGCGTTGCGATCATGCGCGCGACGTCTTCCGGCGGCAGGAGCAACAGAAGCTCGTCGGGTGACATCCAGAGCACTTCGCCCCGCTCCGTCACGCTTCGTCCGCGGTGATCGGGAAAGGTCAGGCCCACCCCTTTCAGCGCCGCCGTCAGTGCGGCACCGTCCCGGCAACGGAGGGTCACCATGCCGGGCGTCGGCGCTTCCACGACGCTCACATAACCTTCGGAGGCCAGGATCCCCAGATCAGACATTCTGCCGCGCTCCTTCGACGTCGAGGAATACCGGGTTCACGATGCGCACCCGCACGAGGGGCGCGTCCTCTGTCGGCCCCTGAAACGCGATGAATTCACCCATCCTGTCCACGCCACGATGAACCAGGCCGAGCGCGATTCCACGGTCCAGCGTCGGCGAGAAATAGGTGGACGTTACCCTGCCCTGCACCCGGCGCTGCCGGTTCGCATTCTCCGCCCCGAGCGGGGCCAGCGCGCCATCCGGCAGCACCGAACCATCGACCGTTTCCAGACCGACAAGCTGCCACCGGTCCGGGTTGTCCATGAAGCTCCGCTGCTGCGCCCGCTTGCCGATGTAATCGGCTTTCTTGCGCGAGATCGCCCAGCCGAGCCCCAGATCCTGCGGGATGACCGTGCCGTCCGTCTCATCGCCGATCATGATGAAGCCCTTTTCCGCCCGCATCACATGCAGCGCCTCGGTGCCATAGGGGGTGATCCCGTGCTCCGCGCCCGCCGCCAGAACCGCATCCCACAGCGCCCGCGCCCGGCTGGCAGGCACGGCGATTTCAAAGGAGAGTTCACCCGAGAAGGAGATGCGGTAGATCCGCACCGGATGGCCCGCCAGCTCCCCCTCCACCCAGCCCATGAAGGGCAGCGCCTCTCGCGAGACGTCGATACCGCCGAGGGCTTCCAGCACCGCTCGCGCCTTCGGCCCGACCACGGCGATCTGGCCGTATTGCTCGGTCACGTTGGCGGTGAACACCTGCCAGTCCCACCATTCGGTCTGGAGCCATTCCTCCATATGCGCGTGGATGCGATCGGCCCCGCCTGTCGTGGTGTGGACGAGGAAGCTGTCCTCCGACAGCCGCGCCACCACGCCGTCGTCGATCAGAAAGCCGTTTTCATTGCAGATCAGCCCGTAACGGCATTTGCCGACCGCAAGCGACGACATCAGCCCGGTATAGATCATGTCGAGGAAGCGCCCGGCGTCAGGCCCGCTCACCACGATCTTGCCGAGGGTGGAGGCATCGAGCACCCCGACCCGCTCCCGCGTGGACCGGATTTCCCGCGCGACGGAGGCGGCGTGATCCTCTCCCTTGCGCGGATAGGTATAGGGCCGCCTCCATTGGCCAACCGGCTCCCAATGCGCGCCGTGCTCCGCATGCCAGTCATCCATGGGGGTCCGCCGCAGCGGCTGAAACAGCTCGCCCCGCGCCTCCCCCGCGATGGCCCCGAAGGAGATCGGCGTATAGGGCGGGCGGAAGGTCGTGGTTCCGACGGCAGGAATGGGCGCGGCCAGCGCCTCCGCCAGAATGGCAAGGCCGTTGATGTTCGACAGCTTTCCCTGATCCGTCGCCATGCCGAGCGTCGTATAGCGCTTGGTGTGCTCCACGCTTTCATAGCCTTCGCGCGCGGCAAGCTCCACGTCGGAGACCTTCACGTCATGCTGGAAGTCGAGGAACATCTTCTCCCGCAAGGCCGGGCCTGCCGCCTCCGGCATATGCCAGAGCGGGCGGAGCGGCTTCTCCTCCGGCGATGTGGCGACCGGCAGATCTGGCTCCCCCACCTCGCGGCCCATGGCGATGGCGGCACGCCGCCCGGCCGCCGTCGCGTCGGCCAGCGTCGTCTGAGCCGAGAGCGCGCCGTTCGCGGCGCCCGCGGCAACGGCGAC
This sequence comes from Haematobacter sp., assembly GCF_032102465.1. Lineage (NCBI taxonomy): Bacteria > Pseudomonadati > Pseudomonadota > Alphaproteobacteria > Rhodobacterales > Paracoccaceae > Haematobacter > Haematobacter sp. Next base: position 243,331 of record NZ_DAMDHB010000001.1, read on the forward strand.
GATCTGGCCCCGGTCGCCCGTGGGCGCACGCAGGGCATCGGGACGGAACATGGCAAGCTGGCCATCCCAGAAGAGCTTGCCGCCCGCCTGGCTCCACAGATGCACGACTGGCGACCAACCGCCAGACATCAGCACGGCATCGCAGGGAATGTGCTCCCCTTCCACCCCGGTGCCGTCGATCACCCCCAGCGTCACAGCCGTCACTCGCTTGCCGCCCAGGGCGCGCACGATGCCACGACCCGTCTCCACCGGAATGCCGAGCGCCCGCGCCCTGTCCGGCAGCGGTCCGATGGCGGCGGGGCGGGCATCGACCACCGCCACCACCGTCACCCCCGCTTCGGCAAGTGCGATGGCACTCCGATAGGCGTCGTCATTCGCCGTCGCGAGGATCACCCGCTGGCCCACCGCCACGCCCCAGTTCACCAGGAAATCCCGCCCGGCAGAGGCGAGCATCACCCCCGGCAGGTCGTTCCCGGCAAAGGCAACGGGCCGTTCGATCGCCCCTGTCGCCATGACGACCTGACCCGCCCGGATGCGCCAGAGCCGCTGCCGCGGCCGACCGTCGCCCGGCGTATGCTCCGCCAGCCGCTCCATCGCGACCAGGTAGCCGTGATCGTAAAGCCCCGCCGCCATCGTGCGAAGGCGCAGGCTCACATTCGGCAGGGCGGAGAGCCGGGCCAGCGTCGCAGCGATCCACTCGGCTGCGGGGCGGCCCTCGATCTCCTCTCCGTCCACCGGAGCGCGACCGCCCCAGGTGGCGCTCTGCTCCAGCAGAAGCACGTCCGCGCCCGCCTCCCCCGCGACCAGCGCGGCCTGAAGCCCGGCGATGCCGCCGCCCGCGATCACCACATCCACGTGACGGTGAACGTGTTCGTAGCGATCCGCATCCGGCTCCGCGGGCGGTTTGCCAAGGCCCGCGCTGTGACGGATCACCGGCTCGAACAGCTTCTCCCACGCGCGGCGGGGATGCATGAAGGTCTTGTAGTAGAAGCCCGCCGGAAAGAACTTCGACAGCCGTCCGTTGATCGCCCCGATGTCGAAGGCGAGGCTTGGCCAGTGGTTCTGGCTGACGGCGGTCATCCCGTCGAAAAGCTCCGCCGTGGTGCCGCGCTGGTTCGGCTCGAACCGCGCGCCGCGCCCGATGCCGAACAGCCCGTTCGGCTCCTCCGGGCCTGAGGCGACAAAGCCGCGGGGCCGGTGGTACTTGAAGCTCCGCCCCACCAGCACCTGCCCGTTCGCAAGCAGCGCAGAGGCCAGCGTATCGCCCGCATACCCCGTAAGCGCGCGTCCGTTGAAGGTGAAGGTCATGGGCCGCGTCCGGTCGATCAACCGCCCGCCGGCAGCAAGACGCGCGCTCATGCCTCCACCTCCGCAAAGGGGGAAGTCCAGTCCGGGCGGCGCTCCCTGATATGCGCGATGAGATCGGCGGGAGGGGTCGGCACCTGCGCCGGATAGGTGCCGAACACCTCCATCGTCACGGTGTCCCTCGCGGCGTTGAACCACTTGCCGCAGCCGTAGGCATGGCGCCAGCGCTCGAAATGCACGCCCTTCGGGTTCCGCCTGTTGAAGAGGTAGTCCTCAAAGACAGGATCGTCGGAACCGGGGCCCTGACGCATCAGATGCGCCTCTCCGCCGGGGTGAAGCTCGGTCTCCTCCGCGCGGAGACCGCAGTAGGGGCAGGTCAGGATCAGCATTGCCGGTCTTTCAATGCGCGACGCCAGCGGCGACGCTTTCGTCGATGAACCGCCCCTCGCGGAAGCGGCCGAGCCCGAATTCGGCGGCCAGCGGCCCCGGCGCGCCCTTGTGAATGAGTTCCGCCATCGCCCAGCCTGAGCCGGGGATCGCCTTGAACCCGCCCGTGCCCCAGCCGCAGTTGACGAAGCAGTTGCCGAGCGGCGTGGCCGACAGGATCGGCGAGCGGTCGCCCGTCATGTCCACGATCCCTGCCCATTGCCGCATCATCCTGAGGCGCGAGATGATCGGGAAGGTCTCGATCAGCGCGCGGACCGTCTCCTCCACGTGCTGGAAGGAGCCGCGCTGCGCATAGTTCACGAAACCGTCCGTGCCGCCGCCGATGACAAGTTCGCCCTTGTCTGACTGGCTGATGTAGCCATGCACCGTATTGGCCATCACGACCGTGTCGAGCACCGGCTTGATCGGTTCCGACACCAGCGCCTGCAGGGCCAGCGACTCGATGGGGAGGCGGAAGCCCGCCATCTCCGCCAGCACACCGGAATGCCCGGCCACGACGATGCCGAGCTTGCCACAGTCGATCCGGCCCTTCGTCGTCTCTACCCCCGTCACCTGCCCGTTGGCGGAGCGGATGGCCGTCACCTCGCACTGCTGGATGATGTCCATGCCCATGGCGGAGCAGGCGCGCGCATAGCCCCAGTTCACCGCGTCATGCCGCGCGGTTCCGCCCCGCGGCTGCCAGAGCGCGCCGAGAACCGGATAGCGCGGCCCGTCGATATTCATGATGGGCACCAGCGATTTCACCCGCTCCGGCCCGATCCATTCCGTCTCCACGCCCTGCAGACGGTTGGCCTGCACGGTCCGCAGGTAACCCCGCATCTCATGCGGGGTCTGCGCCAGCATCATCACGCCGCGGGGAGAGAACATCACGTTGTAGTTCAGGTCCTGGCTCAGCGTCTCATAGAGCTTGCGCGCCTTCTCGAAGATGGCGGAGGACGGATCCTGAAGGTAGTTGGACCGGATGATCGTGGTGTTCCGCCCGGAGTTGCCGCCTCCGAGCCAGCCCTTCTCGATCACCGCGACATTCCGCACGCCGAAATTCCGGCCCAGATAGTAGGCGGTGGCAAGACCATGCCCCCCCGCGCCCACGATCACCACGTCATATCTCGGTTTCGGCTGGGGCGAGCGCCAGGCGCGCTCCCACCCTTTCTGGTGTCGCATCGCTTCCCTGGCGAGGGCGAAGACGGAGTAGCGTTTCATCGAGCGGTCGGTTCCCTGTGGTGGGGTTTCCCCTTGGGCGCTTGTGCACCGTCCGGGACTATCGGCCACGCCGCAAAGCGGCACAATCGGGAAATTTCCGACATCAGCCCTTCGGCGACGACATGCCTTTCAGGCTCTGCGACTTATTGTGACTTTCTCCCCCCGTCAGGAGGTCCTAAATGGAACAGGTCATGAGATCGGAGGAGCCATGCCTTTCTGGATCGCCGCGGCGACCCTTACGCTCGCCATAGCGGTCGTTCTGCTGCTCTCCCTCCGCTCCCGCCGGGAGGAAGACACGGAGCACGCCAATGTCCGCGTCTATCGCGACCAGCTGCGGGAGGTGGAGCGTGATCTCGAACGCGGCACCCTGCCCGCAGCGGAAGCGGGGCGCCTGCGCACGGAGATCTCCCGGCGGCTGCTGGAGGCCGACCGCGAGACGGAGCAGCCCGCCGGGCGCGGCGCACCGCTGGTCGCCGGGCTTGCGGTGATCCTCCTCCTTGCGGCTGGCTTCGGGCTTTATCTGAAGCTCGGCGCACCGGATTATCCGGACATGCCGCTTGCCTCGCGGTATGCTGCGGCGGCGGAGCTGAAGGCCAACCGTCCGACACAGGCCCAGATGGAGGCCGCCGCCCCGCCCCTCACGCTCGACGGGGCGCAGGACGCGGCCTTCCTTGATCTCATGGAGAAACTCCGCGCCGCGGTTCATGCCAACCCCGACGACCTCCGGGGGCAGCAGCTTCTGGCCAGAAACGAAGCGGCGCTTGGCCGGTTCTCCTCCGCTGCCGCAGCCCAGTCGCGGGTCGTCACCCTCAAGGGGAGTGACGCGGCGGCCTCCGACTATGCCGATCTTGCCGATTATCTGATCCTCGCCGCTGGCGGCGGGGTGTCATCGGAAGCGGAAGCCGCGCTCACGGAAACCTTGCGCCGCGACCCGCAGAACCCGGCGGCGCGTTTCTACAGCGGCCTGATGCTGGCGCAGACCGGCCGCCCGGACCTCGCCTTCCGCCTGTGGAGCGATCTGCTGGAAACCAGCCCTCCCGGCAGTCCCTGGATACCGGCGATCCGGCAGGACCTGCCGCGCCTCGCGCTGCTCGCCGGGGTGGACTACACCCTGCCCCCGGAAGCGGCGCCGCCCATTGCCGGCCCCTCCGCGGCGGACGTATCCGCGGCGGACGACATGACCCCACAGGATCGCGACGCCATGGTGCGCGGCATGGTGGACCGCCTCTCCGACCGCCTCTCCCGCGAAGGCGGGCCGCCCGAGGATTGGGCACGGCTGATCTCCTCGCTCGGTGTGCTGGGGGAGGGACAGAAAGCCGCCGCCGTCTGGGCCGAAGCGCAGGAAGTGTTTGCCGGGCGCGACTCCGCCCTTGCCCCCATCCGCGATGCGGCGGAAAAGGCGGGCGTAACCGGATTGTGAGGCGCCATGGTCTATGACGACATCGCGGATTTTGCCGCTGCCCTCCCCCCCGTTCGCGGCATCGCCGGGCTGGACCTTGGAGAGAAGACCGTGGGGGTCGCGGTGTCCGACATCCTGATGGGCGTCGCCACGCCGCTGGAAACCGTCCGCCGGTCCAAGTTCAGCGCGGACGCGGCACGGCTTCTCGACATTGCCAAGGGCCGCTCGCTGGGCGGTTTCCTGCTTGGCCTGCCGAAGAACATGGACGGCAGCGAAGGCCCGCGCGCCCAGTCAACCCGCGCCTTCGCCCGCAACCTTTCCCGTCTGACGGACCTGCCCATCGGTTTCTGGGACGAGCGCCTCTCCACCGTCGCAGCGGAGCGGGCGCTTCTGGAGGCCGACACGTCACGTAAGCGCCGCGGAGAGCTTATCGACAACGTCGCGGCTGCCTATATCCTTCAAGGCGCGCTGGACCGGATGCGCTACATGAAGGAGGAGCGGAAGGATGCGGATTGAACGGGGGATCGAAACGCCCTGCGTCAAGGTCTGCCAGATCGACCCGAAGGAGCGGATCTGCACCGGATGCTTCCGCACCACCATGGAGATCGGCATGTGGACACGCATGAGCGCCGAGGAACGGGCGGAGATCATGGCCGAACTGCCCTCCCGCGCCGGGCGGGTCAGCCGCCGGGGCCGTCGCTCCGCCTGAGCGGGGTGGCCGCAAGGCAGCCACCCTCACAATCATCAGTGACGCCGCTTCGCCGCCAGACCCATTGCGCCGAGGCCCGCAAGCAGCAGCGGCAGAGCGGCCGGCAGGGGCACGGGCGCAGGTGGATCCGGGGGGAGATAGCTTCCCCGAGCCGGCCTGAGGTGAACTTCGCTGTTGAGCGTTGCGCTGCCCGCGATCAGCGTTCCCTCCACCGGGTTGGTGACGATGACATGGGTCAGCGGCGCCAGCACCGATCCCACGATACCCTGAAGGGTTAGGTCCGTCGCGCCCGCGAAATTCCACAGCACATGCTCCGCCGCCCCGGTTCCGCCCAGCGGGTTGGCAAGAAAACTTCCTGTTCCAGCGCCGGTCACGTTTATCAGGATACTCTCGCCCACACCCAGCCGGGAGAAATCCACCTGTCCCAACGCGGAAACCTGAGCCAGCGTCATCTCATAGATGGTCAGGCCAGCCATCCCGCTGCCGAAATATGCCGTGTTTCCGGTAATGGTAACGGCGTCGCCGCCAAGATTTCCGAAAGACAGGGAGGCTTCGCTCACCGTCTGCTCGATGGAGACCGGAAACAGGTCGGAGAAGCCGGCACTTCCCGAGGCACCCGATGTAACGGCGCCGCCCTGGACCTGCGTCGCCACACCTCCGATACGCGCAGTCCCGCCTCCGTTCAGATTGATCCCCGTGGCATTGCCGCCGACCACGACCGCGCCGCCATTGTTCACCTGCACGGTGCCGGTCAGCGTTCCGCCTACGGTCAGCGCCGCATAGTCTGACGGGGCCTGCGGGTCATGGGAACCGCCGATCCAGTAGTTCGATGTTCCGCTGAGGTTGCCGCCGACATAAGTCCGGCCCTCGACCTCACTGCTGTTTGTCGCGTTACCGAGCACGACCAGATTGAACTGTTGCAGGATGTCCTGAAAGTTCAACGGCGCCGCCACGACAGGGCCCGACACCAGCATCGCCAGCGCCGTGAACCCGCAAATCTTCGACATGATGAAACCCTTTAACCGACTCTACACCAAGCCAGTATAATGGATCACCAATCTTATAAAATTATATAAGTTATAGTTGGTTAACGGGCGTGACCGACTTGCTGGCCGGCGTCAGGCGGCTCTCACCCAAAGCACCGATTTCCTCTAGAATCGGATAGGCGACGGAGGCAAGGTGAGCATTCACCCGCTTCAGATCGCGCAGCAGGTCGAGGTGGATCGTGCTCGTTTCGATCGTTTCGACCCGCCCGGCCCGAAGCCGCGCGAGATGGCGTTCCGCGGAGCCCGCCTCGATCTTGCGCGCCATCACCTTGCCATTGATGAGCTGGCGCGCAAGGTCGGTGTCGCGTGACAGGAAGATCGCCTGTGCAAGCCGCAGATTTTCTCGCGTATGGGCGAAGAAGCGCGAAAGTTCATCCAGCCCCTCGGGCGAGAGGGTCAGGCGCTTTCGGATGCGCTTTGCGGCGATCTCCGCCAGCCCGCTTTCGACAATGTCGCCCACATGCTCGAGGTTGATGGCATAGGAGATGATCTCGCTCGCCCGATGGCTGTCCACCGCGTCCATCTCCTGTTGGCCGAGCCGGGAGACGTAGAGCTTGATCGCCTCATGCAGACGGTCCACCTCCCGCTCCAGACGCGCGACCTCCTGCACCGCCATCTCATCCCCCGAGCGGAGGGATTGCTCGGAACGGTCGAGCATCTGACCGACCAGATCGCCGAGCCGGAGCGCCTCGCGCGCGGCAACGGCAAGCGCCAGCCCCGGTGTGGCAAGAAGACTGTCGTCGAGATAACTGGGCGCGCCTTCTGTCCCCGGTCCCTGCGGGAGAAGCCGTTCCATCAGCCGCCCCAGCGGGGCGATGAGCGGCAGGAACACAATCAGCAACGTAAGGTTGAAAAGCACATGCAGCCCTACCGCCAACATACCCTGCGACAGATAGGGTTCCAGCACCGCGGCAATGCTACCCGCGAAAAGTGTGGCGACCACCGCCCCCGCCGCGCGAACCAGCAGATTGGATAATGCCAACCGCCGCGCTGCCACACCTTCCCCTGCGACAGCCAGATAGGCAGGGATCGCGCCCCCCAGATTGGCCCCCGCCACCAGACACACGACCAGCGCCGGTGAAATTGTCCCGGCACCCGCCAGCGCCATGATGAGGAACACCACGGCAAGGCTGGAAGAACCCAGGACCGCAAGTCCGGCAGCCAGCAGCACGGCGAAGATCGGGGCATTGTCGAGCGAGGCCATCACCACGGCGAGCGTCGGGGAATGGCGGAGCGGCTCCGTCACCCCGCCCAGCAGCCGGAGCGCCAGCAGCATCAGGCCGAGACCGAGCAGGCTCCTGCCGATGGCCTGCACCCTGCCGGTGCGCGAAGGTGTGGAGAGCACCACGCCCACGGCGATCAAAGCGCTCCCCAGCCAGTGAATATCGCGAGAGAGAATCAGCGCGACGACAGCGGTGCCGAGATTCGCCCCCAGCATCACCGCTTGCGCCATCCGCGGGTCCAGAATGTCGCGCGCGACGAAAGACCCCGTCATCGCCGCCGTCGCCGTGCTGGACTGCAAGCCCAGCGTGGCAAGGAACCCCCAGAATGCGGCTGCCACCCGGTTGCGGGTGCCGCGCGCGATCCACTGCCGCAACGTCGCCCCGAAAGCACGGAGCACACCGAGCTTGATAAGCCGAAGTCCCAGCAGCAAAAGTGCGGCCGCACCGATCAGGTCGATGAGTTGAACAGTTGGATCAGACGTTGGCACCATGGCGCAAGCCCCCCGGTCACCGGGCCTGCAGAGGTCCGTGTTAGAACCTCAGAGTTGCAGCATTCCATGGCGGTTGCAAGGATTGTAACAGTTTTGCGACAAACCCGATCAATCACGCACTGCCGACAAACCGGAAGGCGCGCTGAATCTCGAAGAAGTCCCTGGCGATGAAGCGGATACTGCGCGGCCCCGTCTGCTCGACACCCGGATACCAGCTTCCGCGATAGGCGTCGCCGGGGGTGGAGAATTCGATGACCATCTCATAGTCCGAAGCGAGCGCAGGCAGGGCGGCGCGAAAATCACCGCGGAGCACTTTTTCCACGCCTGCACGAATGCGGCGCACGGCCTCGATCGGGGCGAGGGAGACCGTCGCGTTGCCATAGCCCTGCCCGGTCGTCAGCGTCGCGATGCCGGGCACGAGACCCGCTGCATCGGCGCAGATGCCAGCATCCCCCGCCAGAAAGGCCGATGGCACACCGTAACGCGCGGCACAAAGACTGTTCATCGTGAATTCGGAGGCAACCTCACCGTTGATGAGCAGCCGACCGATCCGCCCGTTCATCGTATGCGCCAGCGGGTTCGTATCGCTTCCCGCCTTTGCATGATACCCGGTGTAGATGGCGGCATCGAAACTGCTGTCGATACCGAACATCATGGAGTCAGGGTGGCCGCTCCAGCCCCTGATGACCCGGACACCCTCCGGCAGCCGGTCAAGGATCAGGTTACGCGCGCTTTCGTGCGCATCCTTCACCACGATCTCGGTCGCGCCCGCGGCACGCGCGCCTTCGCAGGCGGCGGCGACCTCCGCCGTCATATAGCCCTGAAACTGAGCATAATCGGGGTGAGCGCGTTCCAGTTCGTCCCAAGCGGTGATCCCGGCAGTGCCTTCCATGTCCGCGCTGATGAAAACCTTCATGCGTCCTCTCCCGTCCTGTACCGCCACCATCCGGCGGCCCTCCCGCAAGGGGAAGCCATGCCGGATGGGGCGCGTCAAGAGGCTCGGTCGCCGGTCAGCGGATCAGTCGGCGTTGAGGCTCTGCAGATAGGCGATGATATCCGCACGCTCCTCGGGCTTTTTCACGCCCGCGAACGCCATCTTGGTTCCCGGCACCATTGCCTTCGGATCGGTGATGAAGTGGTCGATCTCCTCCGGCGTCCAGATGTGACCGTCGTCACCCAGCTTCTTCATCGCGTCGGAATAGGTAAACCCTTCCAGCGAGGCGGTCTTGCGCCCGACGACGTCGTGCAGGTTCGGACCTGCCTTGTTCGGCGCTCCCGCCTCAACCGCATGGCAGATCGCGCATTTGCGGAAGGATTTCTCGCCCTTCGCAGGGTCACCCTCCGCAAGCGCAGGCAGTGCGCTCACCGCCAGAACGATCGCAGCAAGCGATGCGGGAACGGACTTGGTCAGACGAAACATGGCTTCTCCTCCATTAGCCAGAGTTTGGCGAGTTCGCGCCTGTGTTCTGACTGGTAATCCTGCCGGAGCACATCCGCTTCTCCATAACCGAGCCGACAGCGGAATAGGAGTGGTTCAATCCGCAGACGGAGCGATTTTTGTATTCTCAACAGGCAGGTTCCCTCGCTCCCGCCGCCCGTGGAACGGCCTCAGTAGATCACTACCGAGCGTATCGACTTGCCTTCGCGCATCAGATCAAACCCGGTGTTGATCTCGTCGAGGGTCAGGTAATGGGTGATCATCGGATCGATCTGAATCTTGCCTTCCATATACCAGTCCACGATCCTCGGGACATCGGTGCGCCCCCTCGCGCCTCCGAAGGCGGAGCCTTTCCACACTCTGCCGGTGACCAGCTGAAACGGCCGGGTCTGAATCTCCGCCCCGGCTGGGGCCACGCCGATCACAACCGAGACACCCCACCCACGATGCGTGCACTCCAGCGCGTCGCGCATCACCTTCACGTTGCCGGTGCAGTCGAAGGAATAGTCCGCGCCCCCGATCTGATCGAAAGGTGTCTTGGTCATGTCCACGATATGCTGGACGACAGAGCCTTCGATGTTCCGCGGGTTGACGAAATGGGTCATGCCGAAGCGTTCGCCCCAGCTTTTCTTGTCATCGTTGAGATCCACGCCGATGATCATGTCGGCCCCGGCAAGCTTCAGGCCCTGAATGACGTTCAGGCCGATCCCGCCCAGTCCGAAAACCACCGCCTTGGAGCCGATCTCCACTTTCGCCGTGTTGATTACCGCTCCCACTCCCGTGGTGACGCCACAGCCGATGTAGCAGATCTTTTCAAACGGCGCGTCATCCCGAACTTTGGCCAGTGCGATCTCCGGCAGGACCGTGTGGTTGGCGAAGGTCGAACAGCCCATGTAGTGCAGGATCGGCGTGCCATCCAGCATGGTGAACCGGGTCGTTCCATCCGGCATCACGCCCTGCCCTTGAGTGGAGCGGATCGCCGTGCAGAGGTTCGTCTTGCGGCTAAGACAGGAGGGGCATTGCCGACATTCCGGCGTATAGAGCGGGATGACGTGATCGCCGGGTTTCAGCGTCGTGACCCCCGGCCCGACCTCCAGCACGACCCCGGCCCCCTCATGACCGAGAATGACCGGAAAGAGGCCTTCGGGATCGGCCCCTGACAAGGTGAACTCATCGGTATGGCAGATGCCGGTCGCCTTCATCTCCACCAGAACCTCACCCGCTTTCGGGCCTTCGAGGTTCACTTCCATCACCTCAAGCGGTTTACCGGCTTCCAGGGCGACGGCAGCACGGGTGCGCATCGAAATCTCCATCTCGCTATGCCGGGCGTTCAGGCCCCGCACGGGTGGCGCCGGCGCAAACGTTCGCACCGGCACCCCAGACCCGGCGGATCAGGCCGCGGCCAGAACGCCGTTCTTCTTGGCCACGAAGGTGGCGATCGCATCCATAAGCGGCGGCGAGAGGCAATCGTAGGGCTCCAGCTTCAGCTCGCGCAGCCGGCCCCGGATACCCTCCATACGGTCAGGGGAGACACCGGACTCGATCACCGAAGAAACGAAGGCGGCGAATTCGGGCGCAGCCCAGCCATCCTCGGCGGACAGCTCGGTATGAACAAAGTCCAGACCATGGAAGGGGTGGTCGGTCGACTCGATCCGGCCATACATGTGCACGCCGCAATCCTTGCAGGCGTGACGCTGGATCGCCGCCTGTTCGTTGACGATCTTCAGCTTGTCGCCATTCTGCGTTACCTGCACATGATCCCTCGGGACCACCGCGATCTGAGCAAAGGTCGCGCCTTCCGGCTTCCAGCATTTGGTGCAGCCACAGACGTGGTTATGCGCGGTCTGGTGCGAAACCTTCACTTCGACAGGGTTGCTGGCGCAATGGCATTTCAGCGTTCCCCCTGCAAAATCCGCTTTCCCCGGATGAACGCCCCCGTCCACTGCCGGATGAATCTCTACATTTTCATAAGTCATGGAATACCCTCCCTTGCTTCGGCGGGCGGCCAGCCACAAACCGAACACGCTGGAATTCTGCGCAGAGGGCGCGCATGAAACAATTCAGCAAAAGGGTGGAGAAGCGGAGCGCTCACTTTCCCGACCATTTCCAGAAAGCAAAAAATTCCCGTCTCGGGATTGGGCGTTCGCTGCGGACGTTGCGATAGCGAGATCAGAAATTTTTAAGGAAAATCAAGGTGCAAGTGTCTGACGTCAGCTGCGGTGGCTCCTTTGTATTCAATAATTTCTCGGGATGACTTGCCCCATGAAGGTCCAACGCGTCCCGCCTCCACCCGGGCGATCAGGTAAAACCGCGTCGCGCGGCTCGGACCGGCGTTGCGGAGAAAACCGTGCCCTGAACGGCCCATTCAGCCCGCCGACGCTTCGCTCTCCTGATCGCTGAATTCGACCCTGTTGAGAACGGGCGGGTCAACCAGATCACTGTCGGAAGTCGCCGCAGCATCATGGCCATGCTCCGCGAATACCGGAAGCGAACGGTAAGGCGAACCGCCTCTTCCCGAAAGCTATCCTTAAATAGTTATAACAATGGAAAATTTTTCGTACTTTCAGTGGGTTTTATGCTTCCATACACGCTCGGGCCCAAGAAAATTTGATTGCGTTGTCCTCCACCCTGCTTTCCCCGCAGCGCGATGATCTTCGTTATATTGATTGAGGATGATCCGATGACCCACGAAGACCATGAGCGCCTGCTGAGAGAGTTGGAGACGGGCAAAATTGAGTATGACAGTCACAGCGACGATATCTGCCTCGCGCCGGGTGTCCCGCTAACGGAGGCGCATATCCGGATCGTGGCGCAGCGTCCGTATCTGGCAGACAGCTGGCCCCAGCATCTCCGGATCTCGATCGGGCTGCCGCCGATCCCTGTGGCAGAGCTGCATCCCGATGATCTTGCCGCGGATCCTATTGCCACCGCAATGAAGATCCGGCGGGCGAAATAGCCCGGCGACGGTCGTGGCAGATGGAAAATCCTGAAGTCGGCGCCAGTATCCTGCCGAGAGCACGTCGCGACGGGCGACCTGCTGGGCGTGGGCAATCCTGCGATGCTGTTCCGCCAGCGATAGACAGGCCCTTCATTCGCCGCTGGAGCAATCGTTAACCGACCTCGCATCGGACGTGTCCCCGAGAAGTCCGCGAGAGGGGATCCGGTAACCCCCCGTCAAGCCATGATGACCGAGCCACAAACCCGACGGTTCATCCGCGGGGACTCGCGCCGAGGATCGCCGGTGGTAGAAGCCGATGGTCTGCCGAGGTGACAACCGATGCCGCCTCCGTTCTACAGACCCGCACGCGCGGCGGTCGTGACGGGGAAAATTACCACCACAGGGGTTCAGAATTTTCGACGGGCTCCGCTTGGCCGCATATTTCGCCGCTGATACCATAAGGCGGTCTGGAAAATCGCCCCTTCTCCGGTATCGGAAAGCGACCGGGCTACCTGCTCCCGGCTATAGCTCATCACCGTGCGCGGCCATACTCAACTCAGGCCGAACTTTCCGAACTTCATGAAAAGGGCATCGATCGACGGCGAGTCGCTCGGTTGCAGTAGCGGCGATGGAAGTTCGACCCGGATTTTCGGCGAGACACAACACGCTATATTGCTGCACATTTCTGAGGAAATGGAGCGGGCGATGGGAATCGAACCCACGACATTCAGCTTGGGAAGCTGACGTTCTACCTCTGAACTACACCCGCGCGCGGATCGTGTAACATCCCCTGCCCTCGCTGCGCAAGGGGCGATGGCTGCCTTCGCCCCGGCTCTCACCGCGATCTTCGGGTTACCTATCGCTCGTCCGCGATGACCTTGCCGTCGTTCGGCAGCGTTCCTGGCGGCACGATGCGCACCACGCCCTTCAGCTTGGTAACTTCGGCGAGCTTCTCACCCAGTCGGTCGGCGGCAGCGGCGGCGGCATGTTCAGCCCAGAGCTCCATCCGGTCCTGTTCGCCTTCGCGTTTGACCACGAGCCGCACCTTGCCGGTTCCCGCCACGGAGCGGGCGACGGCGGCTACCTGCTCGGGCCGGACGAACATGCCCTTCACCTTTGTCGCCTGATCTGCGCGGCCCAGCCAACCGCGGATCCTCCGGTTGGTCCTGCCATCCTCCGATGGGCCGCTCAGGATCGCGGACAAATCGCCCGTGGCAAATCGGAAGAGCGGGTAATCGGCCGAAAGCCGGGTGACCACGACTTCGCCCACCTCTCCGTCTGGCAGGGGCTCCCCAGTGCCGGGGCGCACGATTTCCAGCAGCACACCTTCGTTTACCACCATGCCGGGGCCATCGCCCTCATAGGCGACGATGCCCAGATCCGCGGTGCCGTAACACTGACGAACCTGCACGCCCCGCCCGGCAAGCTCCAGCCGAAGCGACTCGGGAAGCGCCGCGCCGGAGACGAGCGCCATCCGAAGCGAGCTGGTATCCGCGCCCTGCTCCGCCCCCTTGTCCAGAATGATCTTGAGGAAATCCGGCGTGCCCACATAGGCGCTCGGCTGGAATTGCTCGATGGCGATGAGTTGATCCGCGGTATTGCCGGGGCCTGTCGGGATCACCGCGCAGCCGATCGCCTCCGCGCCGCTTTCGAACATGAAGGCCGCGGGCGTCAGGTGGTAGGAGAAGGTGTTGAGCACGACGTCCCCCTGCCGGAGCCCCGCCGCATGCAGCGCCCGCGCCGCGCCCCACCAGTCCGGCCCCTTGCCCTCCGGGTCGAAGATCGGGCCGGGGGAGATGAAAAGCCGCCGAAGCTGCCCCCGCTCGGTCGCGGTGAGGCCGCCGAAGGGAGGGGCGGCCTTCTGCAGGGCGGAAAGGTCGGACTTCCGAAGCACCGGCAGCGCCGATAACCCGTTCCAGTCCTCCACCCGCTCAGGACTATCCTTTAGGCGATCCGCCCAATAGGGCTGCTCACCGCGCACGCGGGATAGCGCCGCATTCAGCCGTGTGAACAGAACCTTGTCACGTGCGGGAGGATCCAGGGTTTCCGCCTGGTCGTAGGGTTCGCCCATGGCGTTCTCCTTCAAGCCAGCCAGCGTTTGCGCCGGCGGTAGTGCTTCACATTGCGATAATCGACCTTGCCGCCGCCCCCGAGGTAGAAGTCCTGCACGTCCGGGTTGCTTTTCAGAACCTCCGCCGCACCCGACATCACCACCTGACCGTTCTCTATGAGATAGGCTCGGCTCACCACATCCAGCGTCGCGGCCGCGTTCTGTTCCACCAGCAGCACGGAGAGCCCCTGCTCCTCATTGATCTTGCGGATGATCGCGAAGATCTCCTGCACCAGAATCGGTGACAGGCCGAGCGAGGGCTCGTCCAGCATGACGAGCTTCGGCTCCGTCATCAGCGCGCGTCCGATGGCGAGCATCTGCTGCTCCCCGCCCGAGAGATATCCGGCCTTGGAGCGGATACGCTCCTTCAGGCGGGGGAAGTAGTCGTAAACCTGTTCGCGAAGCTCGTTGTAGCGGGCGGAATTGCCGCCGCGATAGGCAGCGATCAGGTTCTCATCCGGTGTGAGATGGCCGAATATCCGCCGTCCTTCCAGCACATGCACCAAACCGTCGGCCACCCGTTCGGGCGGTCCCATCTTCAGCAGGTCATGTTCCCCGAAGCGGATCGTGCCGCGTGTGACAAGCCCGCGCTCCGGCCCGAGCAGGCCGGAGATCGCCTTCAGCGTGGTCGATTTTCCCGCGCCGTTGGAGCCGAGAAGGGCGACAACCTCGCCCTCCCCGACTTCCAGGGACACGCCCTTGATGGCGAGGAACACCTTGTCATAGATCACCTCGACATTCTCGAGGACGAGCCCCGGCATGGGTCAGTTCCCCGCCTTGTATTTCGCAGCCGAACTCTCGATCTCCGCCCGCACGACATCCTGATAGGCCGGGTGCCAGTCGGAAACCGGCACCCAGGCGGAGCCGTCCCATTCGGACACCCGTCCGGCACCGCCGCCCTGATGATCCGTCGCCGTGATGGTGATCGGCGGCATCAGCCCTTCGGCATCGAAATCGACGATCTTCTCGAACCCGGCCTTCAGCTTCTCACCCGTCAGCGGACCACCGCCGTCGGCCAGCGCGAGCCGCGCCCCCTCCACCGCGACAGCCATCGTGGCCACGCCGAGGTTGTAATAGCTGGTGCCGACATTGGCCTTGTCGCCCGCCCCGTGACCGGCGTCGATCACCTTGGACTGGATGCGCTCGAGGATGGGGCTGTCCATGCCGGAAGCCGTCGCCTCGAAGCGCTTGACGCCCTTCATCTGGGCCGCGCCCACGTTCGCGGCATCCGTCTCCGCCAGCCAGATGACGGAATAGATGCTGTTCGGATCGATGCCGTTCTGGATCGCCGTGCGGACGGAGACCGCCTGCCCGCCGCCCGCGCCCCAGATCATCACGTAATCCGGCCGGTAACGCCGGACTTCCGACCATGCGGCGGACTGTTCGTTGCCGGGGCTGGCATACGGGAATGCCTTGACCTCGAACTTCTCCTTTTCGGCCAGATCGTTCAGGATCGGCAGCGGCTCGCGGCCGAAGGGGCTGTCGATGTGCACGATGGCGATCTTCTTGCCTTCCAGACCGCCGTGCGACTTCATGTATTCGACAAGGTTCGCTGCCTGCGACCAATAGGTCGCCATCATCGGAAAGATATAAGGAAAGACCTCCCCGTCCGAAGCATCACCGCGCCCGTGAACCGGCGTGATGAGCACTACCTTGTCCTTGTTCACGCTGTCGATCATCGCCGCGGAAACGGGCGTCGACAGGAAGTCGAACAGGATCGCACCCTCATCGCGGGCGCGGTTGTAGGCTTCAATGCCACGCTGCGGCTGGTTGCCGTGATCGCGCACGATAGCCTCGAACTTGGTCCCGTCGATGCCGCCTTCCGCGTTCACCAGCGTCAGGTAGTCCCGCTGACCCTGATTGTACTGCCCGGTGACGAAGGTATAGACGGCCGTGAAATCCTGCAGCAGGCCGATCTTCACGTCATCGGCGCGCGCGGGGCCGCCAAAGGCCAGTCCCGCCAGAACCACCGCGGTCATCGCGCCGCCACGCATCCATTTCAGTCCCATGTTTCCTCCCATTTTCCCGGCTCCTCCTTCCGGTCAACTCGTCAGCTTCTGGCGTGGCGGAATGGCCAGACCAGGAAATACTTGCGGATGTTGTCGTAGATTTTTGCCAGCCCCAGCGGCTCGAACAGCAGAAATCCGATGATCATGGCGCCATAGATCATGAGCGGCAGATGCGAGATGAAGTTCTGGCTGACCGGAACCCACCCCGCCCCTGCCAGAGCGGCGATCGCATTCGTCAGCACGATGGGCGCAAGCAGCACGAAACCCGCGCCCAGATAGGACCCGATGACGGAGCCGAGCCCTCCGACAAGCACCATGGCGACGAGCTGGATTGAAACGTTGAAGCCGAACTGCTCCGGCGTCACCGCGCGGTAGTAGCAGAAAGCCAGGATCGCCCCGGTCACTCCCCCCATGAAGGAAGAGGTGAAGAAAGCCATCAGCTTGTAGCGGAAGGGATCAACCCCGATGACAGCCGCCGCGAAATCCTTGTCGCGGATCGCCACCAGAGCGCGCCCGAAGCTCGTCCGTTTCACGTTCAGGAAGAACAGCGTCATCAGGACCACCCAGCCCAGCGCAAGCCAGTAGCGGGAGGCGAGGCTCTCGATCGGCATGAACAGGAAGCGGACCTCCGGCGTGCGGAGCGTGGCATGGGCGCCGCCGGAAATCGCGGGAACGTTCACGATCACCCAGTCCACAAGATACTGCATCGCGAGCGTCGCCATGACGAGGTAAAGCCCCTTCACCCGGAGCGCCGCCGCCCCGAACACCGTGCCGATCACGGCGGCGACAATCCCGGCGGCAAGCAGGGCAATCTCGAACGGAACCCCGGCGCGAACCATGTGGATCGCCGCATAGGCCCCGATCGCCATCACCGCCGCGAAGCCGAAGTGCAGTTGCCCCGCCAGCCCCATCAGCAGCGTGAGCGACAGCGCCGCCGCGCTCCAGATCACCCAAGGCAGAACGTAGGAGCCGAGATAGAGGTCGGACAGATACAGCGGCGCGGCCAGCGCCATCAGCAGCAGCAGGATGACGATGGTCCTGTCGGCAGGCACCGGCCAGAGCGCGCGGGCGCTTTCGTAGCGGTTGTGATGGACGCCGGAGAGACGGTAATACATGTCAGATCCTCTCGATGTCCTCGCGCCCGAAGATGCCGTAGGGGCGGATCATGATGGTCAGAAGAATGATGAGCGAGGTCACGACATCCCGCGTACCCCCGCCGACGACGCTGTCGAGATAGCCGGGGATCACGGCCCCCAGCACCCCGACGAGGATGCCGCCCACCAGCACCCCGATGATGGAGTCGAGCCCCCCCAGGATGACCACCGCCACCGCGGGGAACAACAGCGTGGAGAGTGTCCAGTCCACCCCCTGCGCAGACCCCCAGAGCGTTCCCGCGACGACCGCCGTCACCCCCGCCAGACCCCAGGAGATGCCGATGGCGCGTTCCACCGAGATGCCGACCGCCCAGGAGGAGATATGGTCGTCCGAGACGGCGCGGAGCTTGGTGCCGAGCCGGGTGCGGAAGAACAGCAGCGCGGCGATGACCATGACCACGCCGATGGCCCCGCCGATCAGATAGGTGCGGTTGATGAACACATCCCCCACGATCACCGGCGCAAACCCGATGCCGAGGTCGAGCGGCTTCGGCGTGGTGCCGAGAATGCCGGGCACCAGCCCGCGCAGCAGGATGTCCAGTCCGAGGGTCAGCATCACGATCATGATGATCGGCTGACCGACCATCCGGCGCAGCAGCAGCCGCTCCACCACCAGACCCAGCGCGAACATGGCCAGCGCCGCGCCGATCACCGCCACCCACATCGGCAGGCCGAAGGAGAGCAGGAGCCAGACCGCGTAACCCGCCGTCATCACCAAAGCCCCCTGAGCCAGGTTCGGCACGCCCGCGGATTTGTAGATCAGCACGAAGCCGAGAGCGACGAGGCTGTACATCAGCCCGGTGAGCGCGCCATTGATCACCAGTTCAACGAAATAGGCCATCAGCGCCCCTCCCCGCCCTTGACGTCGCGGATGGACAGGCGGCGCTCGATCACCCCGGTCTGCCCATTCTCATAGGTGATCTGCGCGCGGTAATCGACTCTGTCCTGCCCGGCATAGATCGCGTCGATGATCGTGGCATAACGGTCGTCGATCAGGTTGCGGCGCAGCTTGCGGGTGCGCGTGACCTCCCCGTCGTCCGGGTCGAATTCCTTGTGGAGATTGACGAACCGGCTGACGTTAAGGTTCGCCGGCATGACGGCATTGACCTGCGCCACGACGTCGCCGATCAGCCCATAGACCTCCGGCCGCTGGGACAGTTCGGCATAGGACGTATAGGCCACGCGGTTTTCCTGCGCCCATTGCCCCACCGCAGCGAAGTCGATGCAGATGATCGCCGAGAGGAAGTCCCGCCCTGCGCCGATCACGCAGGCATCCTTGATGAAGGGTGAGAATTTCAGCCGGTTCTCGATATAGGTGGGGATGTAACGCGTGCCGCCGGCGGTGTGCATGACCTCCGATACGCGGCCAAGCACGACAAGCTGGCCATCCCCCTCCACCTGCCCGGCGTCACCGGTGTGCAGCCAGCCGTCGCGGAGCGTCTCCGCGGTGGATTTGTCGTTCTGGAAGTAGCCGTCGAAGATGTTGTCGCCCCGCAGCAGGATCTCCCCGTCCTCGGCGATCCGCATCTCCACGCCGGGAAAGGGGCGCCCCACGGTGGTCAGCGAGATGTCCTCCGGCTTCTGGGCGACCGCCAGCGCGCAGTTCTCCGTCTGGCCGTAGAATTGCCGCAGGTTCAGGCCGAGCGCGCGGAAGTAGAGAAACACGTCCTCCCCGATCGCCTCGCCCGCGGTATAGGCCCGCTTCACCCGGCTGAGGCCGAGGTGATCGCGGATCGGGCCGTAGATCAGCACCTCTCCCATCGCGCGGCGCAGCCGTTCCGTTGCCGTCGGCACATGGCCGGAAAGGCGCTTGCGCTCCAGTTCCACCGCGAAGGGCATGAAGGCCTCATAGAGCCGCCGCTTCACGCCCGCCGTCTCCGCCACGCCGACCTGAATGCGCGTCAGCATGGCCGACCAGGCACGCGGCGCGGCGAAATAGAGCGTGGGAGCGATCTCCCGCAGGTCATGCAGCGCGGTTTCCTGCCCCTCGGGCACGTGGACGGTGAAGCGGAGCGCCATGGCCGCGCCCACGGAAAAGATGAAGTCCCCGACCCAGGCCATCGGGAGATAGGCCATATGGACCTCTCCCTGCTGGAAGTATCCCGCCGCCGCAGCGTTCCGCACACCGGCCAGCACATGCCCATGCTTCAGGGGAATACCCTTCGGCGCGCCTGTGGTGCCGGAGGAATGCAGCAGGATCGCCACATCATGCACGGAGGGCCGCGAGAGCAGATCCTCCGCCAGCCCCGGCTCCGCCGCCAGCCGCGCCCTGCCCCGCTCGGAAATTTCGCTGAAAGCAATGACGCCCGGCGCCTCCTTCCCCTTCAGCCCGCGCGGATCATCATAGATGATGAGCCGGAGACCGGGATGGGTTTCGCGGGCGGCGAGCAACTTGTCCACCTGCTCCTGATCCTCTGCGATGGCGACATGAACGCCTTCGCGCTTCATCTGCTGCGCCAGCTCCTCCGCCGGGGCATCCGCATAGGCAGGCGACGGGATCGCGCGGAGCGCCACGGCCCCCAGCATGCCGAAATACAGGTTGGGCCGGTTGTCCCCGATCACCAGAACGATGTCACCCTGCCCGACGCCCTCCGCCTCCAGCCCGGCGGCAAAGGCAAGCACGGCGTCGTGGTAATCCTTCCAGGTGTACTCCTGCCAGATGCCGTGGTTGCGCTCCCGCAGGGCCACATCGGAGCCGTGGTCGCGCGCATTCCGGGCCAGCAGGCTCATCAGGTGATCATCGGCGACCCAGTCGGGATGCAGTGCCTCGGGCGCGGACAAGGGCGCGGCGCGGACCGGCTCAAGCTGCATGGCGTGCCTTTCCGATATAGGCTTCGACCACTTTCGGATCGGCGATCGCCTCGCGTGCCGGACCCTGGGCGATCTCGGTGCCGTTGGACAGGACGAGCACCCGGTCGCAGATCGCGGTGATCACGTCCATGTGGTGCTCGATGATGAGAACCGTCAGGCCCAGCGCCTCCTGAGCATCGAGGATGAAGCGGACCATGTATTCCTTCTCCTCCTGGTTCATGCCCGCCATGGGCTCGTCCAGGACCAGAAGCCGCGGCTCCGCACAAAGGGCGCGTGCCAGTTCCACCCGCTTCTGAAGGCCGAGCGGGATGACATCCACATGCTCGTCCCGCGCGCTTTCGAGTTGCAGAAGATCGATGACCTCCTCCACCTTGCGGCGATGCGCGACCTCTTCCTTGCGCGCCCACCACGGGTAGAAGAACGAGGCCAGCGGATTGGGCTTCATGTAGATGTGCCGGCCCATCAGGATGTTGTCGAGCACGCTCATCCCGTGAAACAGCGCGACGTTCTGAAAGGTCCGCGCCACCCCCATACCGGCGATACGATAGGGTTTCAGGCCGTTGATCTGCCTGCCCTCAAGCGTGATCGTGCCTTCCTGCGGCGGATAGAACCCGGTGATCGCATTGACAAGGGTCGTCTTGCCCGAGCCATTCGGACCGACCAGCCCGAAGATTTCACCCTGCCGCACCGCGACCGAGACATCCGTCAGCGCCTTCACCCCACCGAAACGGCGGCTCACATGGTCGCAGACCAGCACAGCTTCCGCCGGTGTTACCGCTTCCGCCGGTGCGACGGCAGGTGAAGCCCCCGTCACGCGCGCGGCCCGTTGAGCAATGTGAAATGACGCAGCGGCGGCTGCGCGTGAAGCGCGGCCCGACGATCCTCCCGCATTCCCGTTCCTCCCAAAACAGGTCCGGCATGCCTTAGGCATTTTCCGGCAACTTGGAGGTTAGCATGATTCTGATTTCTGGTAATATGAAAATAATCGTAAATATCTTTCAGGAAATCGGAAAGTGCATCCCAATCTGGTCGATCACCTGACCGCTTTCATTGCCGTGATAGAAACGGGCAGCCAGTCGGCCGCCGGGCGCGCCTTGCGGCGGCCGGTCTCCTCCATCAACTACTCGCTCGTCCAACTGGAGACACAGTGCGGTTTTCCCCTCATTGAGCGCGCCCAGCGCCCCGCCACGCTGACGGAACAGGGCCGCGCGCTCTTTGCCGAGGCGAAATCGGTGGTGGAGCGGGCGCGGCGTTTCACTTCGCACGCCGCCTCTCTGGAGCAGGGGCTGGAGACGCGCATAAGGGTGGCGGTGGATGTGCTTTTCCCACGCGCGCGGCTGACGCAGGCTTTGGGCCGGTTCGCGGATCTGCATCCCCGGGCCACCTTTCAGTTCTTCAACTCATCGCTCGCGACATTGTGGGACGATCTCCGCGGGGGGCGCTTCGACATGGCCTTCTCCCTCGCCGCAGCCATTCCGCTGGACATGGAGGCGCGCTCCTTCGCCATAGAGACGTTGTCGCCCGTCTGCGCGATGACGCACCCGCTCGCGGCGCTTCCCCTGCCGCTCGCCGCCCGCGCCTTCGACCGGGAGCGCCAGATCTATTATGTCGGCGCGCCGGAGATCGACATGGAACGGGTGGGCCGGGTCTTCTCCACCGATGTCTGGACGGTGAATGATGTCGAGCAGATCCGGCAGATCGTCCTTTTGGGTCTCGGCTGGTGTTTCGCGGCCTCCGGCACCTTCGAGGACGAGGTCCGGTCGGGGCGCATCCGGCGGCTGACCTGTGCGGATGCGCAGTTCCATCCGGCCCGCACCATCGCCGCCGCCTGGCCGGTCGAACGCCGCCCCGGCCCGCTGGGACGTGCGCTGATCGACACGATGTCGGAGGTGATGGCCGAACAGGATGGAGCATGAGCGGGCAGAACTTCCGCTTGAACCCACGACAAGGCCCGCGCTACGCCTTAGGCGAAGCAACGAAGGCACAAGCCATGACACAGACGCTCCCCTCCCTCTCCCTCACTGCCGAAGAACAGGGGACAGTCCTTCTGGGCTGGTCGGAGATCGCCGCTCCTGCCGTGGTGGGGCTGATGGCGCGTTCGGGTTACGACGCGGTTCTGATAGACCTTCAGCACGGTCAGCACGATATCGCCAGCATGCGGGACAGCATCACCGAGGCGACGCTCGCACAGACCCCCGCCCTGGTCCGGGTTCCGGTACGGGACTGGGCGATGGCGGCCCGCGCGCTTGATCTCGGCGCGGCGGGGATCGTGGCTCCGATGATAAACTCGGCGGAAGATGCCGCCGCCTTTGCCGCGGAGATCAAGTATCCCCCGCTCGGGCGCAGAAGCTGGGGTCCGGGGCGGGCGCTTCAGGCGCACGGCATGACCCCCGCCGATTACTTCGGCAAAGCCAACGCTTCGACCGCCGCCATCGCCATGTGCGAGACGCGGGAAGCTCTCGCAGTGCTGGACGATATCCTGTCCGTGCCGGGTATCGACGGCATCCTTGTCGGCCCGGCCGACCTGTCGATCGCGCTTTCCAACGGGACCATCGAACCGGAGGGCACGGCCGTGCGAGAGGCGATGCGGGAGATCGCGCGGCGCACGCGGGCGCGTGGCAAGCTCGCCTGTGCCTTTGGCGGCCGGGCGGAACGCGCGGCGGAGCTTATCGCCGAAGGCTATCAGGTCGTCTCCGTCGGGCATGATACCTTCACCCTTGCCAATGCCTTTGCCAGCACGGTGGACGGGTTGAAACAGAAGATCGCCCGCTGACGAAAGCGGAACGGGAAAGGAGCGGCGATGGAGCAGGAGCGTATCGGACGGCACCGCACAGGGCTGCCCGCCCGCCTCGCCGCCTTTCTGCCAGCGCCGCCCCGAAATCCCGGCACCCCACTCAACCCGCGGCTTTTCGAGGAGCGGACGGTGGACACCACGGCGGCGGAACGGGATGCGCCGCGTATCGCCAGAAACCGCGCGCTTTCCGGAGAGAACAGGGTGGCGTGGCTGTTGAATGCGATCCGCTGCATGGACCTCACCACCCTCGCCGGCGACGATACGGCGGAGCGTGTTGCGCGGCTTTGTGACAAGGCCCGCCGACCGCTGTCCCCCGCGATCCGCCATGCGCTGGGGGTCGAGGGGCTGACCACGGGCGCGGTCTGCGTTTACCCGACGATGGTGCCCCACGCCGTCCGCTCCCTGCAGGGTTCGGGCATTCCGGTGGCCTCGGTCGCGACGGGCTTCCCGGCCGGGCTGATGCCGCTCCGCCTCCGCCTGGAGGAGATCCGCTATGCCGTGGCGGAGGGTGCTGCGGAGATAGACATCGTCATCACGCGGGAATGGGCGCTGAAGGGAGCCTGGGGCGCGCTCCATGACGAAATCGCGACGATGCGGGAGGCATGTGGCGCGGCGCATCTGAAGGCGATCCTTGCCACCGGCGAACTGGGCGACCTCTCTCGTGTCTATCAGGCTTCCATGGTGGCCATGCAGGCCGGGGCGGATTTCATCAAGACATCGACCGGCAAGGAGACGGTGAACGCCACGTTGCCGGTGAGCCTGGTGATGATGCGCGCGATCCGCGATTACCACGATGCGACCGGCCATGCCGTGGGTTTCAAGCCGGCCGGTGGCCTGAGAAGCGCGGAAGACGCCCTCGACTGGCAGATCCTGATGCGGGAGGAGCTGGGCCGCGCCTGGCTGGAGCCGCATCTTTTCCGCATCGGCGCCTCGTCCCTCCTGGCGGGAATCGAGCGTCAACTTGAACAACACGTGACGGGTCGGGGCACAGCCGACTGGCGTCAGGGCATCGCCTGAGGGGGAAGCAGGATGACCGGCCTTACCGATCTCATGACGGATCTGAATTACAGCCCTGCGGTGGAAGATCCGGCACCTGCCCGCCGCTGGCTCTCAAGCCACGGAAATCGGCTTGGCGCCTTTGTCGATGGCAGGTTCGCCCCGCCGGGCGCGGACCTTCCGGTCATCACCGCGCTCGACGGGGCGATGATCGCTCATGCAACCGAGACGACGGTCGAGGAAGGTCTGCGGGCGCTGCGGGTCGCGCGCCGTGCGGGGAAACGCTGGGCCGCACTCGCCCCCTGGGAGCGGACGGACCATCTTTTGTCCTTCGCGCGGAGGGTGGAGGAGAACCGCACCCTGCTGACCCTGCTTTCGGTGCTGGAGACCGGCCGCCCCATCACGCGGGTGCAGGAGGAGATCGCCGCGCTTCCCGGCCGGCTCCGCGCGGCTGCAACGGCCCCGTCCGACGCCCCGCTGGGTGTGGGGTTGATGCTCCTTTCGGCCGATACGGGGCTTGGCGACATAGCGCATGACCTTGCGGCGGCACTGGCGGCGGGAAATGCGCTCGTGCTGAAACCGGCGCCGAAGACCCCCCTGACCGCCCTCGCCCTTGCCGCCATTGCAGCGGAGGGCGGGCTCCCGCGCGGTTTGTTGAACGTCGTGAGCGGCGGGGCTCCGCTGGGCACCGCGCTGGCGCAAAGCGAAATCCCGGGGCGGATCGTCCTTTTCGGCAGTGAGGAGGCCGGGCGCTCGCTGCTCAGGGAGACGGCGGGTCTGCACAAGTCGCTGGCGCTTCGCCTCGGCGGAACGCCGGTGTTCATCGTCTTCGGTGATGCCGATCCCGATGCAGCGATCGAGGCGATCGTTGCAGGTTTCGGCAGGCATGGCGCGCGGGTGCTGATCGCGGCGGACATGGCAGCTCGGTTCGAGACACTGCTGCTGCGACGGTTCGAGCGGCTCCGCACCGGCAACCCGCTGGCGCGCGGCAACGATCTGGGGGCGCTCCGCTCTGCGGCAACAGCGCGGCTCGCGCACCTCCTGTCCACCGCCTCGGCGGAGGGGCTGGAGATCGTCCGCGGGCGCGCGGCAGAAGGCGGCGTTGCGCCCGAGCTGATCCGGGCGGTATCGCCCGCCTCCGCCCTCTGGGACGCGTCGATCCCCGGCCCGGTCGCGATCACCGCGACTTTCCGCTCGGTGGAGGAAGCGGTGGCGCTTGCGAACAACAGCCGCTTTGCCGCGCCCGTATCCGTCTGGAGCGGCAGCGGTGGAAGAGCCCTGCAGCTCACGCTCCAACTCCGCTCGGGCAGCATCGCGGTAAATGCGCCGGTCGAAGCCAGCGCGCCACCGCGGGGCGACAGCGGCTTCGGCGGTTGGTCGCTTGCGGACTGGTCGCGGCCCGAGGTGCCATCGCGCGGACGCCCGGAGCGGGCCTCGGCTCCGCCGCAGGCGATCCCGGTGAACAGCGGCGCCCGGCTGGTGATCGGAGGCGTGGCCAGGTCACCCGCAGGCGGCGAAGGCTATGCGGCAGAAGCCGGCGTGGCACCGCTCGGCTCTGCCAAGGACGTGGCGGCCGCCATCGAAAGCGCCCAGAAGGCCTCCGCGTGGAGCCGCCTCCCCCCGGCGGAGCGTGCGCGCATCCTGCACCTCGGCGCGGAGCGGTTCTCCCGCGAGGCGGGGCGCATTGCGGGCACCACCGCTCGGGAGGCGCTCGGGCCAGCGATCGACCGCTTCCGAAACGCCACCCTGCCCCTCGGCACGGGCGAGAGCCAGATCGGGGCGGAGCGGCTGATGCTGCGTCAGCCGGACCCTTTCGGCATCGTTACCCTTGCCTGCCCGGCAGATGCGCCGCTGATGGCGCCGCTCTCGCTCCTGCTGCCGCTCCTTGCCCGGGGCAACCGTGTGGTCATGCTGCCCTCCCCCCGAGATCCGCAACCTGCCATCGGGCTGGCCCTGCTTCTGTCTGCGGCCGGGCTGCCGCCGGGCACGGTCAGCGTCGTGAGCGGGAACCGGGATGCGCTGCTTCCCCCTCTCGCAGGGCACGACGCGGTCGATGCGGTCTGGTGCTTCGGAACGTCGGAACTGGCGAAGGTTGCGGAGGAAACGGCGTCTCTCTCGCTGAAGCCGGTGCTCGCACGGGATGGAGGTCGCATCGAGTGGTCCAGCAGGGAGATGGAGGGGGGCTGGCTCCTTCACGCCGCCCGGCGGGAAAGGTGCATCAGCCTTCCGACCCGCCCCTGATCCGCCTTAGGGCTGGATTCTGCCGCGAACCCTTTTCTTCCGGCCCAAAACGCCTATTGTCTGGTTCCACCGCCGCCCCATCGGGCAAGGGAGAAAAGAACGGATGCACGACACGATAGACTACGGTCGCCTCATGCACGAACAGATGCGGGGCCTGATCCGTCAGGTGCTTCAGCAGGTGGCGGACGAAGGTCTTCCCGGAGAGCATCACTTCTTCATCAGCTTCGACACCACCCATCCGGAGGTGGAGCTGGCCGACTGGCTCCGCGCGCGCTACCCAGAGGAGATCACCGTCGTCATCCAGCACTGGTACGAGGATCTGGACGTGGACGAGGACGGGTTCGGCATCACCCTGAACTTCGGGGATCAGCCGGAGCGGCTCTATGTGCCCTTCGACGCGCTTCTGACCTTTGTCGATCCTTCGGTGGAGTTCGGGCTGCGCTTTGAAAGCCAGGTGGCCGATGACGAGGAACTGGATGATATCGAAGAGCATGGCATGGGAGATGACGACACCGACCCGGACGGGTCGGGCGGCAGCTCCAATGGCGGTTCGGGAGAGGTCGTCAGTCTCGACAAATTCCGCAAGCAGTAGCCCCGGACCGGGGATCCCCTTGCAGGGATCACCCGGGGAAGCCTCGATCAGCCCGCCGGGATCGGCGGGTTGACCTCCGGGGGCAGCGGGCAGACATAGGGTTCCCGCTTCAGCACCAGCCGATGTTCTTCCTGCGCGGCGGCCAAAGCGGCAGGATCGGCAATGAGATCCTGCGCCGTTGCCGCCATGATCTTCGCCGCCAGCTCCATTCCCTTGTGGGCAGCGGGCGACTTTCCCTGCGCCGTCAGTTGCCAGCTATGGAATGGCGTGCCGATCGCGCATGTGGCGACCCAGGCCTGCACCGTCGGAACGGCCCAGGACACATCGCCCACATCCGTGGAGCCTTGCCCACCCGGCAGCGCCGCGCCGAGCGGTGCGACGAAGTCGCAAAGCGGCAGATCGGCGTCGAGCGGGCGCTGTAACCGGCGAAAGGTCTCCGAAATATGCGTGGGCGTCAGCGTGGACCGGATCGCCTGCGCGAAAGCCCGGTCCGCGTCGTCGTAGGACACGGGACCAAGCCGATCCATATGGGCCTGCATCAGCCTGTCCAGCACGCTGTTGCCGAGCAGGTTGGAGACGGCGCTGACCACCTGTTCGGAAACGGTTGTCTCCGTCATGAGCGCCGCACCCTGCGCGATCTTGCGCACGCGCGCCACGAGATCCAGAAGCTCCCGGTTGGTCTGAGCACGGATAAGCTGGCGCACCGTCGCCTTCGCCTGCACCACGTTGGGCGCGACCCCACCGGCATCGAGATACGCATAATGCACCCGCGCCCCGTCCGGCATGTGCTCCCGCATGTAGTTCACGCCGACATTCATCAGCTCCACCGCATCGAGCGCCGACCGGCCCAGATCCGGCGCCGCAGCAGCGTGGGACGCGCGCCCGTTGAAGGTGAAATCGATCCGGGTATTCGCCAGGCTGTTGGCCTCGAACACGCCATTATAATCGGAGGGATGCCAGGAGATCGCCGCATCCACGTCATCGAACAGGCCCGCGCGAACCATGAATGTCTTGGCAGCACCACCCTCCTCGGCCGGACAGCCGTAGTAGCGGATGCGCCCCGGCGTACCCGTCCGCTCCAGCCAGTCCTTCACCGCAGCCGCCGCCATGAGAGCCGCCGAACCGAGAAGATTGTGCCCGCATCCATGACCGGCGCCGTCAAACTCCGTCGTGGGCCGCGGCTCTGCCACGCCGGGTTCCTGGCCCAGTGCCGGAAGCGCGTCATATTCACCGAGAATCGCGATCACCGGGCCATCAGCGCCCGCTTCTCCCATCACCGCCGTCGGAATACCTGCAAGATCACGCGTGACGCGGAAGCCCTCTGCCTCCATCTGCGCCAGATGCGCTTCGACGGAGCGGCGTTCGGTATAGGCGATCTCCGGCGTGTCAAACACCTGATCGGCCAGGACCACGTAAGGCGCCCGCCGCTGCTCCACCAGATCCCAGATCTCTGCGCTGTTCTTCATTCCATGCCCCTGTCGGTTGGCCCATAAAGCGGAAACGGCGAACGGGACGCAACACTCTTCTTCCTTCGGCAAGTGCCGCCTTTTCAACATGTTATGATGAAGAGGGAAGAAGAGAGTGGCGCGGTTGACGGGGCTCGAACCCGCGACCCCCGGCGTGACAGGCCGGTACTCTAACCAACTGAGCTACAACCGCGCATCTCTTTTTCGCCCGATCCCGTCGGGCGTGGGGGTCTAATAGGCAACGCCGCGGGTGGCGTCAAGCGCATTGCGCAAGGAAAAATAGATCGCATGGAAAAACTTTTGCCCACGTCCCGTCAGGAGCCCTCACCGCTCCGGCGCGGGCACGAATTCGCGGTTATCGCCCGGTGGCAGGCGGAAGCGGCCATGCTGCCAGTCACCCGCCCGCCATGCCTCCCGCGCGGCGTCGATCCGGTCCTTCGAAGAGGCGACGAAGTTCCACCAGATGAAGCGGGGACCGTTCAGCGTGGCACCGCCCAGGATCAGGATGCGCGCGCCCCTCACCCCCGCGGCAAGGCTGATCCGGTCCCCGGGGCGAAAGACCATCATCCGGCCCGCCTCGAAGGATTGTCCTGCTACGGTCACCTCTCCCGTAAGAACATAGACACCCCGATCCTCATGGTTGTCGGGCAGCGGAACCGCGGCGCCCGGTTCCAGCACGGCATCCGCATAGAAGGTCTCGGAGGGCAGGGCCACGGGCGCCCGTTCTCCCCAGGCATCGCCAAGGATCAGCCGGACCTGCTTGCCCTCCCCCTCCAGCAGGGGGAGGGAGGCTTTCTCGATATGCTGGAAGGCGGCGGGATCATCCTCGTTCGCTTCCGGCAGGGCCAGCCATGTCTGAATGCCGAACATCGACAGCGGCCGCTCCCGCGCCTCGCCATCCGTGCGCTCCGAATGGGTCACGCCGTTGCCCGCGCTCATCAGGTTCACCGCGCCCGGCTCGATCCACTGGTCCGTGCCGATGGAATCGCGGTGGTGGAGACGCCCGCGCAGAAGATAAGTGACGGTGGAAAGACCGATATGCGGATGCGGGCGCACGTCTATCCCCTGCCCCGTCAGGAACTCGGCCGGCCCCATCTGGTCGAAGAACACGAAAGGGCCGACCATCCGGCGGGAGGCGGCGGGAAGCGCGCGACGCACCTCGAACCCGCCGATGTCGCGTGCCCGGGGGATGATGACCGTCTCGATGGCATCGACTTCGTCACCGATCGGGCATGTGGGGTCGAGGGCGGGGTTCCAGCTCATCCTGGCCTCCTGGCTGTTTTCTGGCGGACAGAGTTCCCGAATGCCACCCCATTGGCAAGCCGTGCCACGCGGTGGGCCTGCGGGCGCGCAGGAAAAGGAAAGCCCTCCCCAGCCTTCGGGACATAAGATTTGCCTCGGGTCGGCGAACATGGCAGAAGAACCCGCCCAGAAGACGGATACGCCCATGACGACCCCTCGCATCTCTTTCGAGTTCTTCCCCCCGCAGTCGCTGGAGGCGAGCTTTCGCCTGTGGGAGACGGTGCAGGCGCTCGCGCCGCTGAACCCGGCCTTCGTCTCCGTGACCTACGGTGCAGGCGGGACGACGCGGAAGCTCACGCATGAGGCGGTAACGACAATCCACAGGAACTACGGGCTGAACGTCGCCGCACACCTGACCTGCGTGGATGCCACACGGGAGGAGACGCTGGAGATCGCGCGCGCCTATGCCGAGGCCGGGGTGAAGGAAATCGTCGCGCTCAGGGGCGATCCGCCCAAGGGCGCCTCCGGTTTCACGCCACACCCGGAGGGGTTCGCGAGTTCGGTGGAGCTGGTGGAGGCGCTGGCCGCGACGGGAGATTTCCGGCTCCATGTCGGCGCTTACCCGGAGCCTCATCCCGAGTCGCCCGACACCCCCTCCGATGTCGCCTGGCTCCGCCGCAAGGTGGCCGCGGGCGCTTCATCGGCGATCACCCAGTTCTTCTTCTCGCCCGACATCTACTTCCGTTTCCGGGATGCAGCTGTCGCGGCGGGGGTCGATGTGCCGATCATACCGGGCATCATGCCGGTGAACAGCTGGAAGGGTGTGCGCGGCTTTGCCGCCCGCTGCGGCGCATCCGTGCCTGCCTCGCTCGATGCGCGCTTCACCGCTGCGGTGGACGCGGGCCGGGAGGCCGCCTTCGCAGTCGAGCAATGCACCGAACTCTGCGAGGCGCTCATCGCGGGTGGGGTTGAGGACTTGCACTTCTACACGCTGAACCGTCCGCAACTGACGCAACAGGTCTGCGCCAATCTCGGCATCCGTCCCGCCGCCGAAAGCGCTGCCTGAACCCGGTCAGCGCCGTCAGAGATGGCGCACATGCAGGACACACGGCTGCCCCCCGCCGTTCACTGAGTCCAGACATCATCGGCAGTCCCGCGGCTCCCCGAAGGGAGGCCGCGAGGCAGGGGCGAGGGCGGGCAGCGCCCGCCTGAGCCCGTGCCTTCCCCCCGATCCCCGATCAAGCGATCTCCGCCAGCCGGGTCAGCGCGGCATGGAGTTTCGCGGCCTCCTCCTCGCCGAGTTCCAGCTTCTCACGGGTTTCCTCGACCACATCCTCCGGCGCGCTTTCGGCGAACTTCGGGTTGGCAAGCCGCCCGCGCAGCCCCGACAGGTCCTTGTCGAGCTTCTGGAGCGTTTTCTCCAGCCGCGCCTTTTCCTCCGCGATGTCGATCACCCCATCGAGCGGCAGGGCGAAGGTCGCCCCTTCCACCGCGATGGTGACGGAGCCACGGGGCGCCGTCTCCGCTTCCGTCAGCGACTCGATCCGCGCCAACCGCCGGATCAACGCCTCGTTGCGCGCCCAGGCCGCGCGGCCAGCCGCGTCGATGGACGTCACGACGATGGCCAGCTTCAGCGCCACCGGCACATGCATCTGCGCCCGGGCGGAGCGGATTTCCTCGATCAGCGCGATGACCCAGCCCATCTCGCGGTCGGCCTCGGCATCGCCGAGCTCCGCGCCATAGGTCGGCCAGTCGGTATGGACGAGCATCTTCGCCCGTTTGCCCGTCGTCTCCCACAGCTCTTCCGTCACGAAGGGCATCATCGGATGGAGCAGGATGAAGCATTGGTCCAGCACCCAAGCCATCACCGCGCGGGTTTCCGCCGCGGTGGCCTCATCCGCCAGCAAGGGCTTGGCGAATTCCACATACCAGTCGCACACCTTGCCCCAGACAAAGGCATAAAGCGCATTCGCCGCATCGTTGAACCGGTAGGCGGCCAGCGCCTCGTCCACTGTCGCACGGATGCGACCCGTCTCCCCGAGGATCCAGCGGTTCGCTGTCGCCGTCGCCGGAGGCGCGGATCCGGTCGCATGGTTCTCCCAGACGCCATTCATCTCGGCAAAGCGCGTGGCGTTCCACAGCTTCGTGCCGAAGTTGCGATAGCCCGCGATCCGCTGGGTGGAAAGCTTCAGGTCGCGCCCCATCGCCGCCATGGCCGTGAGCGTGAAGCGCACCGCATCCGCGCCGTATTCGTCGATGAGTTCCAGCGGGTCCAGCACGTTGCCCAGCGACTTGGACATCTTCTTACCCTTTTCGTCGCGGACGAGCGCATGGACATAGACCGTATGGAACGGGACCTTCCCAACAACCGCAAGCTGCATCATCATCATCCGGGCGACCCAGAAGAAGATGATGTCGAAGCCGGTGACGAGCACATCCGTCGGGAAATACTTGCGCAGTTCCGGCGTATCCTCCGGCCAGCCAAGCGTGCCGATCGGCCAGAGCCCGGAGGAGAACCACGTGTCCAGAACATCCGCGTCGCGCCAGACCGGATAGACGAGTTTTGTCGGATCCTGATTGATGTTGTATTCGGCAAGGCTCGCCGCCAGACGCTCGATGGCCTCCGCCTTGTCCGCCACCTCCACGACCATCGAATGGCTGAAGGGCGCGGGAATATCGGCGATCTCGTCGAGGAACCGCTCCCGCACGGCATCGAAATCGGTGGCGGCGTAATGGACCTCACCCCGATGCAGCATGCCGCCGTTCATCAGCAGGTCGAAGATCTCGACCTCGTCGATCTCCCCGTCGCGATCCTCGTCCCCGAGATCGCTGCCCTGTGACACGCCGAGATCCAGCCCGTACCACACCGGGATCTGATGGCCCCACCAGAGCTGGCGCGAGATGGTCCACGGCTCGATATTCTCCAGCCAGTGGAAATAGACCTTCTCGTCCCGCTCCGGCAGGATGCGCGTGTCGCCGTTGCGCACCGCGTCCAGCGCCGGGCCGACGATCTGGGTGGTGTCCACGAACCACTGGTCGGTCAGCATCGGCTCGATCACCACCTTGGAGCGGTCGCCGAAGGGCTGGGTGATGATCTTGTCCTCGATCTTCTCGAGAAGTCCCAGCGCCTCGATATCGGCGATGACCTGCTTGCGCGCCTCGAACCGGTCGAGGCCGCGGTATTTCTCCGGCACCATGTTGTCGTCGGCAGCATCGTCCCGCATCCGGCCCTTGCCGTCCAGCAGCACGTAAAGCGGCAGACCGTGCCGCTCCGCGACCTTGTAGTCGTTGAAGTCGTGCGCGCCGGTGATCTTCACCGCGCCGGAACCGAAGGTCGGGTCGGGATACTCGTCCGCGATGATCGGAATGTAGCGGTCCGCGAGCGGAAGAAGCACACGTTTTCCGACGATTGGCGCATAGCGTTCATCCGACGGATGAACCGCCACGGCCCCATCGCCCAGCATCGTCTCGGGCCGCGTGGTGGCGATGGAGATATAGTCCCGCACCTCGCGGAGCGTGACATTGCCGTCGGCGTCCTTCTCCACGTATTCGTAGGTTTCGCCATTCTCCAGCGGGTATTTGAAGTGCCACATGTGGCCCTTCACCTCGACGTTCTCCACCTCCAGATCGGAGATCGCCGTCTCGAAATGCGGATCCCAGTTCACCAGCCGCTTGCCGCGGTAGATGTAGCCCTTGTCATACATGTCGACAAAGACCTTGATGACCGCCTGCTGGAAGTTCGGGTCCATGGTGAAGGCGTTGCGCGACCAATCGCAGGAGGCGCCAAGGCGCTTCAACTGGTTGATGATCGTGCCGCCCGACTGTTCCTTCCACTCCCAGACCTTTTCCAGAAAGGCCTCGCGTCCCATTTCCCGGCGGCCCGGCTGCTGGCTGCGGGCCAGTTCCCGCTCGACGACCATCTGCGTGGCGATCCCGGCATGGTCCTGCCCCGGTTGCCACAGCGTGTCGAAGCCGCGCATCCGGTGCCAGCGGACCAGAATATCCTGAAGCGTGTTGTTGAACGCATGCCCCATATGGAGCGATCCGGTGACGTTCGGCGGCGGGATCATCACGCAGAAAGTCTCCGCGCGCGACGCATTCGCGCCCGCCTTGAAGGCACCCGCCTTTTCCCAGGTTTCGTAGATCCGCGCTTCCGCGGATTGCGCGTCGAACGTCTTTTCCATGGTCGGGTTCCACTTTCTTAACGTCCGCAGGTCTATCCAAGGACTGCCCCGCCGCCAAGGCGCGGTTTGCAGCTTTTTTCAGGAGACCGCATTGTTCGCCATTCCAACGCCCGGCGTTTTGCCTCCCTTCGGCCCACTGACGGGTCGGAGCGCCCTGCTGCTTGCGGCAGCCCTTGGCATCACGGCCTGCGGAACCACCTATCAGGTCGCCCGCCCCGGGGAGGGCCATGTCACCGCCGCCCGCGCCATGTTCGCGGAGGAACAGTCCCACCAGACATCCGCCCCCGTCATGAGCGACACTGCTGCCCTCTCCCGGCATCAGCGGGTGCTGGCGCGGGTGAAGCCGGTGGCAGAGCGGTTCTGTCGTGAGGAAACCGTCGAGCGGAAGGGCTTCGACTGCGACGTGCAACTCGTCGTGGATGGGGCGGCGCGGCAGCGCAACGCCTTCCAGCATTACGAAGATGGCAAGCCGACCGTCACATTCACCCTGCCGCTGATCCGCGACGCCCGGAACGAGGACGAGATCGCCTTTGTGCTGGGCCATGAGTTCGGGCACCATATCGGCCAGCATATCGAGAAAAGGCGGCAGCAGATGCTTGCCGGAACGGTCATCATGGGCGTGTTGACCGCAGCCGCACAGGTGAATGCCAGCAACGCGAACCCCTATCGCTCGCGGGCGGACGACCTGCAACAGATGCAGGCGAACATGGCGCTTGGGGGCGCGGTGGGCGGCATGGCCTACAGCCAGACCTATGAACTGGAGGCAGATGCGATCGGCACGGTGATCGCCGAACGGGCCGGGTATGACCCGGTGAAGGGCGCCCGTTTCTTTGCCCGGCCCGAGGCGGCGAAGACCACGGACGGGGAGCTTTCGTTCTGGGGAACCCATCCGCCGGACGAGAAGCGCCTCTCCACCGTGATTGCGACCGTGGAGCAGGTCGCCCGCACCGGCGGCTTGAAGCGCCGGGATTAGGCCGGAAGGCCCCCTGCCACCACACGGTCGAGCTTTGTCGTCAGATGGATGAAGCTCTCCGACGCCTTGACGCCCGGAATCGCGCCGATGGCGTCGAGCACGGTGTCCAGCGACTGTGTTGTCGCGGCGGCCAGGGTCAGCAGAAGATCGACGCGCCCGGAGGTGGAATGGATCGTCTCCACCTCCGGCATCGCCTTCAGCCGGTTCACGATTCCGGATTGAAGCCGAAGGTCGATCGTCAGCAACACGGTCGCCCGCAACCGCCCCCGCTGTCCGGCCTCCCCCAGCTTGACTGTATAGCCGGTGATGACGCCGGAGCTTTCCAGACGCTCCAGACGCGACTGCAGGGTGGAGCGCGCCACCTTCAGCCGCCGCGCCAGCGTGGCGAGGGAAATGCGCGCATCCGCGGCCAGTTGGGCAACGATGGACCTGTCCAGATCGTCCAGAATCTCACCTCGTGAATCTGTCAGCGTCTTTCGTCAATTTAACGAAGCCACAGGCAAAAACAACACTTCCCAAGGCCCCGGTTTGGCTCCATATGCGACATCCTCGTTTTCAGGAAAAGGGCGGCTCATACGCACCTGGCCTGGTTTGGTTTGACGCGTAAGCGGCTCCGAACTGGTGGGTCCAGGGCTGGGGTAGGCTGCGCTCTGTTGGCAGAAGAAGGAACACGCCGATGGGGCTCTCGAAAACGATCTGGACGACTCCGTCCGAATATCTCCGCATTCAGCAACCCGACGCGCCTGTCATGTTTTTCTCGCCCGCCGTTCTGCAGGCGACAGCGCGGCGGTTCATCGACGGTTTCCCCGGCTTCGTCACCTATGCCGTGAAATCGAATCCCGATGAGATCGTCATCGAAAATCTTGCCGCCGCTGGTGTGCAGGGGTTCGATGTCGCCTCTCCCGCCGAGATGCGGCTGATCCGCCGGCTCGCGCCCAGCGCGGCCATGCACTACAACAACCCGGTGCGCGCCCGCTCGGAAATCCTCACGGCTGTCGAACTGGGCGTGGCGTCCTACTCCGTCGATTCGCGGAGCGAACTGGCCAAGCTCATCGCGCTGGTTCCCGCACAGGGCACCGAGATTTCCGTGCGGTTCAAGCTGCCCGTCGCCGGTGCGGCCTACAACTTCGGTGCGAAATTCGGCGCGACGGTGGAGCTTGCGGCGGACCTGCTGGCGATGGTCGCCAGCGCGGGGTTCATCCCCTCGCTGACCTTCCATCCGGGCACGCAATGCACCGATCCCACCGCATGGGAGGCGTACATCCGTGCGGCGTCAGAGATCTCGTCCATGGCGGGGGTGAGGATCGCGCGGCTCAATGTCGGCGGCGGCTTCCCCTCTCACCGGCTGAACGAGATCGAGCCGCAACTGGAGGCGATCTTCCGGCTGATCGACACGGTCGCGACGGAAGCCTTTGGCGCGGATCGTCCGGCGCTGGTCTGCGAGCCGGGGCGGGGTCTCTGCGCCGGGGCCTTTTCGCTCGCCAGCCGGGTGAAGGCGGTGCGCGACGATGAGCACGTCTTTCTCAACGATGGCGTCTATGGCGCCTTCGCGGAACTCCCGCTCATCGGCATCATCGACCGGACGGAGGTCATCTCTCCCGATGGGGTGAAACGCGGCGGCGAGACGGTGGAGCGCATCGTTTTCGGGCCGACCTGCGACAGTGTTGACCGTCTGCCGGGCGTCGTGGCTCTGCCCGGCGACATGCGCGAGGAAGATTACGTGCTGTTCCACGGCATGGGCGCCTACTCCATCGCCACCAATACGCGCTTCAACGGGTTCGGCGAACTCAGCGTCGCGACGGTGCTCAAGCTGAAGGGCTGACACCCGCTAACAGGCCGATACAGAACTGCCCGAGGCGCGTCCGCGGACGCGCCTTTTTCATGCAGAAAAAGTATTTTTCCGCCCACACGCAACCCGCAGCGGCCGCGCCGCATTGTCATGAAGTCGATGGGCTTTCGCCGTGTTACGGTGATCTGGCTGTGTCACTCCTTCAGGGAGACGGTCAACCGGTATCGGCAGACGGCGGAGCGGAGGTCGGAATGGGCATCTGGCGGTTCACGGATATGCGGCGGCTCCTCGGCCTCGCGGATGTTGCCCCGATCACCGCCACGACTCCCCTGCCGAAGCGCCGGAAGGCGCGCCCCGCAATGGATCACGTCATCATTCTCGACGGCACGCTTTCCAGCCTGACCTCGGGACAGGAGACGAATGCCGGCCACACGTTCCGCCTGCTCCGGGAGGCCGGATGCGCTTCCCGGATTTCGCTTTTCTATGAGGCGGGCATTCAGTGGAAGGGCTGGTCCAGCCTGCCGGACATCATCACGGGTGCCTCGATCAACGATCAGATCCAGCGGGCCTATGGCTTCCTTGCCTCCCGCTACCGTCCGGGCGATCGGGTGTTCCTGTTCGGGTATTCTCGGGGCGGGTTCGCCGTCAGGTCGCTTGCGGGGATGATCGACCGGCTTGGCCTTTTGCGTGCGGAAGAAGCCACGGAGCGCAACATCCGGCAGGTCTTCCGTCATTACCGGCTTGCCCCCCAAAGCGACAGCGCCTCCGCCTTCCGCGCCGCCCATTGTCATACGCAGGTCGAAATCGCGATGATCGGCGTCTGGGATACCGTGAAGGCGCTCGGCCTACGGCTTCCGCTGCTCTGGCGCCTGACGGAAGCGGAACACGCCTTTCACCAGCTCGACCTCGGCCCGTCCGTTCGCTACGCCGCGCAGGCTCTGGCGCTCGACGAGACGCGCGTCGCCTTCAGCCCCCTGCCGTGGCAGACCCTGCCCGACTGGGAAGGACAGGCAGAAGACACGTGGTTTCGCGGCGCGCATCCCGATATCGGCGGGCAGGTGCATACCGGCCGGCAGGGTCGGCAGCTTGCCAATATTCCGCTGGTCTGGATGCTCGAGCGCGTGGAGGCGCAAGGCATGCCGCTGCCGCAGGACTGGCGGCTCCGTTTTCCCTGCGACGCCAGCGCGCGTGCGGTGGGCACATTCGACGGATGGGGCAAGGTGTTCCTTATCCGCAGTCCCCGCGCGAACGGGCCGGTGAAGGGTCGCCTTCACCCGACCGTCCGG
Organism: Haematobacter sp.; assembly: GCF_032102465.1. NCBI lineage: Bacteria > Pseudomonadati > Pseudomonadota > Alphaproteobacteria > Rhodobacterales > Paracoccaceae > Haematobacter > Haematobacter sp. The sequence continues at coordinate 281,174 of NZ_DAMDHB010000001.1, forward strand.
TTCCATACGCCGACCCGGCAGGTCCGGCGCATCGACACCCCCGATCAGAGGGAAACCTCCGTGCGTATCGCCGCGCTTTTCAGTCCCTTCCGCCGGGAGGGCTGATCCCCCTTGCGCGGCGCGCGCGTTTGCGCTTGTCATGCGCCATGACCGGACCCCGTTATACCCCCCTTGTCGATGCACTCCCCGCCACAGTGCCGTTCGTCGGCCCCGAAACGCTGGAGCGGCGGAGCGGCATCCCTTTCCGCGCCCGGCTCGGCGCGAACGAGAACGTCTTCGGCCCCTCGCCAAAGGCGATCGAAGCCATGGCGCGCGCGGCCAGCGACGTGTGGATGTATGGCGATCCCGAAAACCACGATCTGAAGGAGGCGCTCGCCGCATATCATGGCCTCCGGCCGGAGAACGTGGTGGTCGGCGAAGGGATTGACGGGCTTCTGGGCTATCTCGCCCGGCTGGTCATCGCGCCCGGCGATGCGGTCGTCACCTCGGAGGGGGCCTATCCCACGTTCAATTTCCATGTGGCGGGTTGCGGGGGGGTGCTGCACAAGGTGCCCTATCGGCAGGATCATGAAGATCCAGCGGCGCTTGTCGCGCTCGCGGCGACGCTGCGGCCCAAGCTGATCTATCTTGCCAATCCCGACAATCCGATGGCGAGCCACCATCCCGGAAGGCTGATCGAGCAGATGGTGGAGGCCCTGCCCGACGGCACCCTCCTCGTGCTGGATGAGGCCTATGTGGAGCTGGCCCCCGAAGGGACGGCGGCGCGGATCGCGGCGGAGGATCCGCGGGTGATCCGCATGCGGACCTTCTCCAAGGCCTACGGCATGGCGGGGGCACGGGTCGGCTATGCACTGGCTGCCGCCCCCCTCGCCCGCGCGTTCGACAAGGTGCGCAACCATTTCGGCATGTCGCGGATCGCGCAGGCGGGGGCGCTCGCCGCGCTGGCCGATAACGAATGGCTGGAACAGACCCGCAGGAAGGTTGGCTTTGCGCGGGAGCGGATCGGTGCGATTGCCGCCGCGAACGGGCTGCATGCCCTCCCCTCCGCCACCAACTTCGTCGCCATCGACAGCGGCGGGGATGGGGCGCTCGCCCGCCGGATCGTCGCGGAACTCGGCGCGCGTGGCGTGTTCATCCGCATGCCGGGGGTCGCGCCCCTCGACCGCTGCATCCGCATCAGCGCGGGGCGGCCCGCCGATCTCGACCTTTTGGAGGAGGTGCTGCCGGGGGCGCTGGCCGCCGCACGGGAGGGCGTCACGCTCGCGTGACTTGCCTTCCCCCGGCTGGAAGGTCCGACGGTGCGGTTTCCCAGTAACGGAGGCCATCATGCAACCGATCACCACCGCTCTCTGCGCAGCGGCGCTCAGCCTTTTCACCCTCCCCGCGCTTGCGCAGGATCATTCGGCGCATGGCATGCCGGGGAGCAGCATGGAAAGCCCTTCCACCGCCGCCTACATGGAGGCGATGGAGAAGATGCATTCCGCTATGGGCGTGCCCTATACCGGCGATGCCGATGTGGACTTTATCCGCGGCATGATCCCGCACCATCAGGGCGCCATCGACATGGCGAAGGTCGTGCTCGAATACGGCAAGGACCCCGAGGTGAAGAAACTTGCCGAGGAAGTGATCTCCGCCCAGCAAAAGGAAATCGGCTGGATGAACGACTGGCTCGCCAAGCACGGACACTAGGCGAGCCGATCCGGGTCAGCAGCTGGATGCGATCACCTGCGCCGCCGCGTCCAGCGCACCCGGCCCGTGCGGAATGTCGAGCGCGCGCAGCCCTGCTTCCATCACCGACAGAACGCCCAGCGTCATATGGGCGTTGACATGCCCCATATGCGCCACCCGCAGGAAGCCGTGCCACGATGGGTCACCCGGCTCCGCCATGCCAAGCCCGATGCCCAGCGTCACGCCCACGTTCTGTTCCGTCCATTCGCGCAGCGCGGTGCCGTGCGGGGCGCCCATGCGGGCCGCGGTCACGGAATGGCCGCGGAACGCCGGATCGGCGATGTTGAGGGCGATCTCGCTCCCGTGGCTCCAGGCATCGAAGGCAGCCCAGACGGTGCGGGCAAGCGTCCTGTGGCGCTGCATCACCGCCTCATACCCTTCCTCCCGCAGGATCATGTTCAGCGCCTCGGCAAGACCCAGCAGCAGATGCGTGGGCGCGGTGCCGTAGAAATGCTGATAGAACTCCTGCGGCTCCGCCCGCGGCTGCCAGTCCCAATAGGGCGTGCGCAGGTCATTGCCGCGGGTCGCCTGCTTCGCCTTGTCGGAGAAGAACAGGATGCCAAGCCCCGGCGGCGTCATCAGGCCCTTCTGGCTCGCCGTTACCAGAACGTCCACGCCCCAGGCGTCCATCTCGAAAGGATCACAGGCGAAGGAGGCCACGCAATCCACCATCAGCAGCGCCGGATGCCCGGCCGCGTCCATTGCCTGCCGCACGGCCTGCACGTCGTTGCGGACGGAGGTCGCGGTGTCCACATGCGTCAGCAGGACCGCCTTGTAGCTGTGCCCGGTGTCGGCGCGCAGCGCCTCCTCCACCCGTTGCGCATCGACCGGCGCGCGCAGGCCGAAGTCGATCATGTCGATCTCCACCCCCATCTCGCGCGCCTGCGCCGCCCAGTTGATGCCGAACCGCCCGGTCGCAAGGCTGAGCGCCCGGTCACCCCGGCTGAACACATTGGCATTCGCCGCTTCCCAGGCTCCGTGACCATTGGCGATGTAGATCGCCACATTGTCCTTCGTATGGGCCAGCGTGCGGAGATCCGCCACGATACCGTCCACCGTATCGACCAGCGCGCCGGTATAGATGTTCGGCGCCGGCACGTGCATGGCGTTCAGAACCCGGTCGGGCATGACTGACGGACCGGGGATGGCAAGGTAATGACGACCGAAGCCGAGGCTCATCGAAAACTCTCCATGCAAGGCGTGGTTCAACCCCTAGTGCGCGCCGCCGCACGGGTCAACCGGGCGCACGGCTTGCCCTTGGGCCGCAGAGCCGCTACACCGCAGCCAACGCCCCCTAGGCAGAGCGCCCGGATGTCTGACCCGAGCAAGTCCCGCCACGCGACGGGCGATCCCTATACCTCCCGCAGGCTGTTCGGCCGGCTCTGGCACGATTACCTGCGCCACCAGATCCCGGCCATGTCGCTGGTCGCCGTGCTGATGGTGATCGAGGGCTCGACCCTCGGCGCGCTGAGCTACATGCTCCAGCCGCTGTTCGAGAAGGTGTTCGCAGGCGCCGACCCATCCGCGATCTGGTGGGTGGGTGCGGCGATCTTCGGGCTGTTCCTGATCCGCGCCATCACCTCCATCCTCAGCAAGACGATGCTGTCGCGCATCGCACAGCGCACCTCCACAGCCATGCAGGCTGACCTGCTGCGCCATATCCTGACGCTGGACAGCCGGTTCTTTCAGGAAAACCCGCCCGGCGCCCTCATCGAACGGGTGCAGGGTGACACGATGGCCATTCAGGGCATCTGGATCACCCTGATCTCCGCCGTGGGGCGGGATGGCGTGGCGCTTGTGTCGCTGTTTGCCGTGGCGATTTCCATCGACCCGGTGTGGACGATGGTGGCGCTGGTCGGCACGCCGCTCCTCATCCTGCCGATTGCCAGCATCCAGCGCTACGTCCGCCGGAAGACGACGCAGAGCCGCCGTCAGGCCAGCCTCCGCGCGACGCGGCTGGATGAGATCTTCCACGGCATCATCCCGATCAAGCTGAACCGGATGGAGGGCTACCAGTCCGGCCGGTTCGAGCGAATCATCGATACGATCGTGAAGGCGGAGGTGAAGAACGCCGCCGGCCGCTCGACCATCCCGGCGCTGATCGACGTGGTGACGGGGCTTGGCTTCTTTGCCGTCCTCGTGCTCGGCGGGCGGGAGATCATCGCGGGCGAAAAGACCCTCGCGCAGTTCATGTCGTTCTTCACCGCCATGGCGCTGACCTTCCAGCCGATCCGCAGGCTCGGCGACACGGCGGGCACCTGGCAGGTGGCGGCGGCGAGCCTTGAGCGGGTCTATCGGCTGATGGATACGCTTCCCTCCATCAGCCCGCCTGCTCACCCACGCCTTCCCGCACCGGGCGAGACGGAGATCCGGCTTCAGGACGTGACCCTCGCCTATGGTGAGATGCCGGTGCTGCGCGGCGTTACCTTCACGGCGGAAGCGGGCAGGACGACGGCGCTCGTCGGCGCCTCTGGCGCTGGCAAGAGCACGGTGTTCAACCTGCTCACCCGGCTTGTGGATGCGCAGTCCGGCCTTGTGACGGTGGGCGGGGTGGACATCATGGACATTCCGCTGCCCGAACTCCGCGCCATGTTTTCCGTCGTCACCCAGGATGCCGCGCTCTTCGACGAGACGATTCGGGAGAACATCACCCTGGGCCGACAGGATGTGAGCGACGAGCGGCTCCGCGAGGTGATGGACGCGGCCCATGTGACGGAGTTCGTGGAGCATCTGCCCCTTGGCGTGGACACTCCGGCCGGGCCGCGCGGCTCCGCCCTCTCCGGCGGGCAGAGACAGCGCGTGGCCATCGCCCGCGCCCTGCTCCGTGACGCGCCGATCCTGCTGCTGGACGAGGCGACCTCCGCCCTAGACGCCCGCTCGGAGGCGCTGGTGCAGGCGGCGTTGGACAGGCTCTCCGTCGGCCGGACGACGCTGGTCATCGCGCACCGGCTGTCGACCATCCGGGACGCGCACAAGATCGTCGTGATGGATCAGGGCCGTGTGGTCGATGAGGGTACGCATGAGGAGTTGCTGTCCCGCGACGGGCTCTATGCCGGGCTCTACCGGCTGCAATTCCAGTCGACCATGCCCATATCGGTGAATGACACGGAGGCAGGGGCATGACGGGCGAACGCGCATCGAACCGCAAGATCTATGAAATCACCGGCGCAGACCGGGTCAGCTTTCTGCAGAACCTTGTCACCAACGATCTCGGCCGGTTGAAGGATGGGCTGGTCTATGCAGCGCTGCTGACGCCGCAGGGCAAGTATCTGGCGGATTTCTTCCTTGCCGATGCGGGGGACCGGATCCTGCTCGACGCCGATGCGGAACAGGCGGAGCCCCTCGCCCGCCGTCTCCAGATGTATCGGCTCCGCGCCGCTGTCGCCATCGCACCCAGCCCCCTCCACGTGCTGCGCGGCCTCGGAGAACCGCCCGAAGGGGCGTTGCGCGATCCGCGCCATCCTGCGTTGGGCTGGCGGCTTTATACAGATGAAGAAGGTGGCCCGCCCGCCGTGGACTGGGATGCCATCCGGGTGGCGGAAACGATTCCCGAAGCGGGGGTGGAGCTGCTGCCGGACGACACGTATATCCTCGAAGCAGGGTTCGACCGCATCAACGGCGTTGACTTCCGCAAGGGTTGCTACGTGGGACAGGAAGTGACCGCCCGCATGAAGCACAAGACAGAGCTTCGCAAGGGCTTCGTTTCGGTCGTGCTGGACAGTCCCGTGACGCCCGGAACCGAGGTTTTGGCAGAGGGAAAACCTGCGGGCCGCGTCTTTACCGTCGCCGGAAATCACGCCATTGCCTATCTCCGTTTCGACCGCGCCGCCGGACCGCTCACCGCCGACGGGATCGCGCTCCGCAGAACGTGACGCGACGACACTGCGCCTGCGGCAAAACAACAAGACGTCGCCGCCGATAAATGCTTGATCGAAAGACAGGGGGGCCTATATATCGGCGGCACTCCCCTGGTAAGGCGACTGCATATTGTGATGGGCCCCGTTTCGGCATGCCATGCCCGCATGGCAGGTATTCCCGAACGGTAATACCGAACCCGGCCCTAAACACGATATTCGGCGACCTTCCGAAGAACGCAAGAGCAATAACAAGAAAAGGACCGGATATCATGGCCGACTCCGTCGACGGCAATGCCTTCAACTTCGAGCAAGGCGCGCGGGCTCGTAAACTCTTCGCCGCGGTTGTCCTTGCTGCCTTGGACGATGCGATTGCTGATGACAAGAAATACGGGAACGGACCGGAACAGATCGCTCGCTGGGCAAGGTCTCGCGATGGGCGCGAAGTTCTTTCCTGCGCCGGGATCGACCCGAACGAGCGTGTCGTGAAGGGCCTCATGGAATTCGTCGCGAAGGGCATCCGCACTTCTGTCGCCCTCTCCCGTGAGGAAAGCGAACGCCGCCATCTTCTGGAACAGGCCGAAGCTGCCTGAGCCCGAAGGATTGGCCTCAAAAAGGGCGCGCCTCGTGGCGCGCCTTTTTTATGGCCATCCGAACATTTCGGCTGGCAAACGATCAGGGAAGCCGCCGTCCGTGCAGACGCACTACCCGGGGCTTCTGCCAGCCGGATATCGTTCGGGTATCGTTCGGGGCAGAAGGGAAACCTGTAGCGGACGTTTTCCTCACTTCTCGCTCCGCTCAGCATGGCGCTGTATCGCCGTCATTCAATCTGTCGGATGCCCTAGGGAACAATGTCCGCGCTAGGAGCCGGTCGAGGCGATCAGAAGAAGCTGTCTGCAATAGTTCATACTGCGCGCTGAACACACTTGCTTCTGTCGCGTGGCAACTTTGATCTCATGGGCTTCCAGCCTCGCCACCCTCATTGGCCCGTCGAGCCCTTGGCGCAGGCTGTAACCAGCATGTAATCACGACGGGCAAGGGGGGCCGAAGATCAAGGACCGCTGAGAGACATCCTTCGGAGTGCGGAGGGAGCCGCGATTGCTAAAGGCAAGCTGGCCCGTTGATCCGAGCGTATCCGGCCCGCTAGTGAGCGCCGACATGGAACAACAGCTGCAGCCCACCTAGTTCGCTACCATGCTAGCAGATCATCAACCCCAAAGAAGTTCAGCCATAATAGGCTAAATCCCATAAAATCGATCCTCGCTTATCTGGGGCGGCGAAGGCGGCGAAGGCGGCGAAGGCGGCGAAGGCGGCGAAGGGCCTCGGGACTTTGAGACACATGTCAATGGAGTGCATCAGCGTTTGGCAATACTGCAGCCAGAAACTGCTATGGCCCCCGATAACTCTTCCGCCTGATCCTAGAGTGCGGCCCGAGGAGAGGACCGGACATGAAAAGACCGAAGTTCGCGGGAGAGCATATCACTGCTCCTCAGTCGATTCGCATTCGTGGCCGATCGTCCTCTGATTGAGGACGTAAGGGCGCGACCTGCTGCGAGGCCTGCGTATCCCCAATCGCCGGTCCGAGCCGTGGATCACTTCAACTGCAGCATTGAGACCGTTCTTCAAACATGAAGCGCCGGATCATTCGCGGCCACGGTTTTGATCCAACCGCGTGATCACATCTCGATCGATTTTCCATCAGCACCGTCGAGACCAATGGCAATTTGGCAGCTGGCGTCCGCTTCGAGCTAACCAATGCCTGACAAATTTTCCAAGCTCCGCAGCGATCGGCTGGGTTGACGGGAGTCCATCTGCCCCTGAACTATTCGAACTCTCTGCCCGCGAGCGCCCTGCGAATTTCCGTCCGCACGAGTTTGCGGACATTCCGCGTCATACGCTCGCCCAGCGGGCCCTGAAGTTCTTCCCTCAGAATCTCCGCGACAAGCATCCGGAGATGTTCATCATTCAGTTCCGGTTTTTCATCCGCGAAAAGACCAATGTCGTCTTCCAGATCAGGCAGCGCCGCCGAGGGCATGTTTTCCGCGCCGCAACCGACGCGCACCTCCTCGGGAAGATATACCTGTTCCTCTGCCTCAATGCGGCCGACGGCAGGAGCGAATTCCATCTGTTCCACGCCCGGGTCGTCAAGAGGGAGTTCATCGGGGGCGTCCGGCGGGGTCTCTACCGGCTCTTCGACGGGGATTTCGGCAGGCTCCTCTACCGGGTCTTCCGGGATGTCGGGGGGAGGTGCCTCCTCCGGTGTATCCGGGGGCAGTTCGGTGGGCGCATCGGGCTCTGGAGGAACTTCCACGGGAGGGCGACCGGCCTCCGCATGTAGTTCGTCCTGTTCCTCGCTCTCATCGCTATGGGAGAAGGAATTCCGCACAAGCTGGAACCGGCGGGCTTGAGTTTGACGGAAAGCGATCGGTTCCGCTGTATGTGGTTCCGGCTCGTCAATCGAGATAAACGGCGCTTCATCGACATCATGAAGATCGTCGCGGAACCCCCTGCTCTCTATCGGCTCGGGTGCGCTTGCCCGCGCCGCGACTGCCGCTTCGAGCACGGCCAGCGCATCCTCTATGGAGCCACGTCCATCCGCGTGCTCCACGCGTAATTCCGGGGTGAGCATGAGACGCTCCCCCGCAGCGCGTTCTCCCTGGAGGCGCATCTCCAACCCGTCGCTGTCCTGCGCGAGAAGACGGCGGATCGCCGTCAGCACATCTTCGATCTCGCCACGTTTACCGGAGTCAGACATATCGCCTCGATCCTTCTGTCCGCTGGAGCATCGAGCCGCCCTACGTGGCTTGGCCAGCCCACGACTCACATGTCATCATGACAGGAAATAGTTACTTTTTCCCTATGCTCTGCAGCACACGGTCAAGTTTCTGGCCCTGGATGGAAGTATAGGGGGCCTCGCGCACCGCATTGTAGTAGGCGGCCGGATCATATGTCGGAATGCCGAGCTTCAGGTGATCCACGGTAAGAAGGCCCATCGCGGACAGGACCGAATAGGCAGCAACATATTGTTGCGACTGCGCGGAAATCCGGCTTGCCCGGGCGTTCAGCAACTCCTGCTCCGCGTCCAGGACGTCAAGCGTGGTGCGCGCGCCGAAGCGGGCCTCCTCCCGGACACCATCATAGGCGACCTGCGCCGCCCGGATCTGTTCATCGATAGACGCCAGAGAGGCACGCGAAACCTGCAGTTGCGACCAGGCGGCACCAACCTGATAGGCCACGTTCACAGCCGACTGCTGAAGCGCCGCGCGGGCCTGATCCCGACCGGCGATCGCCTGACGATGCAGGGATGACAACGCGCCCCCCTGATAGATCGGCTGGGTCAGCGAGAGAGTAAGGGCCGAGGCATCATCCCCGCTCTGATCCCGCGCGACGGAACCGGTGGCAGAAACTGTCGGCAGGCGCTGTGCCGCCGCGAGCGAGACGTTCAGTTCCGCCACGTTGACCTGACGCTGCGCCTGACGCACATCGGGATGGGTACGAACGCCGACCGCCTTTGCATCATCCACGGATGCCGCGCTGCGGGGCGGCGTCGGCGGCGTGGCGAGAGTGCCCGGGTACTGCCCGGTCGCGGCCTTGTAAGCCTCCCGTGCCGTGGTCAGATCACCTTGAGCGCTGGAAAGCTGCGCGCGGGTCGAGGCCAGCCGAGCCTCCGCCTGCGCGACATCGGTGCGTGTCACCTCGCCCACGTCGAATCGATCCTGCGCGGCCCGAAGCTCCTCGCCGATCACGCGCACCGAATTTTGGTTCAGCGAGACATACTCAATGGCACTGCGCACGTTCATATAGGCCTGAACGGCATTCAGCAGCACCTGCTGCTCAACCCCGACCAACGCCTCGCGCGTGGCAAGCACCGATTCGCGCGCGATCTCTATCCCAAGCCGATTGCGGCCCGAATCATAGAGCGTGAGACTTGTGGACAGCCCTATGGTGCTTGTGAGCCGCCGCGTCAGTACGGGATCCACCCACCGCGACTGCGCCACGAAAGCGAGCGTCGGGCGCAGCGCTGCGACGGCAGTAGCCACATCTTCGTCCGCTGCGCGGAGAACGGCCCGGTTCTGCTCCAGAAGGTTGGAATTGCGATAGGCCGCGATGAGCGCGTCTGTCAGCGTTTCGGCCCCAGCCGAAGTAACGGACAAACCCGCCGCGAATAACGCCGCGAAAAACCTGACCTTCGATCGCCCTGCCATGTCCCGCCTCGTTCCTGATCTTTTTTTCATTAGTCAGGCGGTGTCCTGTCCAGATCCAGTCTAGAACACGAAACCCCGCTCTGCCGCAAAGCCCGGAAGGACGGGCGCGGAAGCATTGAAAGCATAGCGCCAAGTCATCTCGCCGTCGATCTTGTATCCGATGCGACAGACGCCGAGAGCACGCTCCATGAACAGGCAACCGATGCGGCCGCCATCCTTGAGCTGGGCGAGGATCTTTTCCGGAACGTCTTCGACAGCCCCTTCGAGGATGATCACGTCGAAAGGCCCGTGTTTGGGAGAGCCTTCGGCGAAGTCACCCTTGACGATTACGGCGTTGTCCACACCCTCCGCCGCGAGCAGATCCTGCGCTTCTGCGGCAAATTCCTCATCCTGTTCGATGCCGACGACGGCTTCGGCCAGCCGTGCGATCACCGCGGTCGAATAGCCGAGCCCCGCACCGATATCGAGCACGAGATCGTCCGCCCCGATATCCAGAGCATCAAGGAGCTTGGCCAGTGTGCGGGGTTCCAGCAGAAACCGATCCCGCCCGATATAGACGTTCTCGCCGACATAGGCGGCTTCGCGCAACGGGGCGGGAATATAGACTTCGCGCGGAACGCTCAGCATCGCATCGATAATCGGGTATTTCGTCACATCAGCGGGGCGGATCTGGGTGTCCACCATCACCGTGCGGCGGCTCGCGAAATCCGACATTGCCCGTTCCCGTCCAGTCCTGCGTCGAAGGTGTCTTGCCACAGAAAATCAGCGGCGGCAACAACGCCCGTTGCGCCTCACTGCTGCCGAAACCTTAGCCTTGCCGGGGCCATAATCGCAGCGTTCCGACCATAAAGTCGGTGATTCTCTGGGCATAGTTTCGAATTATGCCGCTAGTTTATGCAGAAATGTCGAGAATTGACCGGGATTGTCGCAAACGACCTAGCGCCAAGGCGCGCCGCTGGTCGTGATACCCACTCATGGCTCCGATGGAGCTATAGAAGAACGAGCGGCCCGAGCCGCCAGACAGGGAGACTTGCGTGGAACCAGCCCAGGGCCGCGACCGGTTCGTGGAGTTCGAGCACGTTCAGAAGAGCTACGACGGCGAAAACCTCGTCGTCAAAGACCTCAATCTCACGATTTCCGAGGGAGAATTCCTCACCATGCTCGGACCCTCCGGTTCGGGCAAGACCACCTGCCTCATGATGCTGGCAGGGTTCGAGACCGCGACTCACGGAGAGATCCGGCTGGACGGCCGTCCGATCAATACCGTGCCGCCGCACAAGCGGGGCATCGGCATGGTGTTTCAGAATTACGCGCTCTTTCCGCATATGACCGTGGCCGAAAATCTTGCCTTCCCGCTCGAAGTGCGGGGGATGGGGAAGGCGGAACGTGAGGCAAAGATCGCCCGCGCGCTCGACATGGTGCAGATGGGCGCATTCGGGGCAAGGCGCCCGGCCCAGCTTTCGGGGGGCCAGCAGCAGCGCATCGCCCTCGCCCGGGCGCTGGTGTTCGATCCGAAGCTCGTGCTGATGGACGAGCCGCTGGGCGCGCTGGACAAGCAGCTCCGCGAGCACATGCAGTTCGAGATAAAGCGCCTGCACCACGAGCTTGGGATCACCGTCGTCTATGTCACCCACGATCAGGGCGAAGCGCTGACCATGTCCGACCGGGTCGCCGTGTTCAACGACGGGCGCATCCAGCAGCTCGCCCCGCCCGATGAGCTTTACGAACGCCCGCGGAACAGCTTCGTCGCCCAGTTCATCGGCGAGAACAACCGCCTTCCGGGCACGGTCGAGAAGCTCGGCCCGGACAAGGCTCTCATCCGGCTCGCTACGGGCGAGGTGATCGACGCGACGCCGGTCAACCTGCGCCACGAAGGGCAGGAGACGCTGGTTTCGATCCGCCCGGAACGAGTGGAGTTCAAGCCGGAGATGATGCCGAAGGACGCCCACATGATCGACGCGGAAGTGATCGAGGTGATCTACATGGGCGACGTTCTCCGCACCCGGATGAAGGTCGCGGGGTCGGACGATTTCGTGATGAAATGCCGCAACACGTTGAGCCAGACGAAACTCTCGCCAGGGCAGCAACTCAGGATCGGCTGGGCACCGCAGGATGCGCGCGCGCTCGATCCGGTCTGACTCCGGAAGCGGCAACGGACAGCATAAGGCGGATTTCCGCGGAAACCGCCGGATAACAGGGCAAACAGGGAGCCTGAAGATGAAGAAGATACTTGCGCTGACGACGGCGCTCTCGGCGGCGGGCCTTAGCACCGCGCAGGCCGAGGTCGTGGTGATGAGCTGGGGCGGCGCCTATGGCATGGCGCAGACCGAGGCGCATGTGAAACCCTTCGAGAAGGACACCGGCATCAAGGCGACGATGCTGGATTCCGACAACCCCGCCGCGCCGATCAAGGCGATGGTGGAGGCGGGCAACGTCACCGTGGACATCGCGTCGCTCGAATATTCCGACGCGGTGCGGCTTTGCGACGAAGGGCTGCTGGAGGAGATCGACGTCTCCAAGCTCGCCGCGGCGCCCGATGGCACCGCTGCCGCGGACGACTTCTTTGAGGGCGCCGTGACGGATTGCCTCGTCGCCACCGACGTCTGGGCCACCATCTATGCCTATGACGAGACCAAGTTCCCCGGCGAGAAGCCCGCAACCGCCGCCGACTTCTTCGACACCGCCAAGTTCCCGGGCAAGCGCGGTATGCGCAAATCGCCCAAGACGGTGATCGAACTCGCCCTGATGGCGGACGGCGTGCCGGCGGCCGAGGTCTATGACGTGCTGGCCACCCCGGAAGGGCTGGACCGCGCGTTCAAGAAGCTCGACACGATCAAGAAGGATGTCGTCTGGTGGGAAGCCGGCGCCCAGCCGCCGCAGCTTCTGGCGGATGGTGAGGTTTCCATGACGATGGCCTATAACGGGCGCATCTTCAACGCGGTGATCGGCGAGGGCAAACCCTTCGTCACCGTCTGGGATGGCATGCAGTACGAGTTCGAAGGCTACGTCATCCCGAAAGGTGCCCCGCATCTGGAGGACGCGATCAAGTTTCTCGACTATTCGACCTCGCCCGAGAAGCTCGCCGACATGACGCAATACATCAGCTATGGCCCGACGCGGAAATCCACCGCGACCATGGAGCGGACCTACAAGGACGGCAAGACCGTCATGGCCCCCTATCTGCCCACCACCCCGGCCAACATGACCAATGCGGTCGAGACGAACTTCGAATTCTGGGTCGATCACGACGCGGATCTGAAAGAGCGTTTCAACGCCTGGCTCATCAACTGACCTGAAGAAGCCCGTCCCGGCCCCGCCCCTGCGGGACCGGGCATGTCCAGTCTATCCGGCGGCGGGATGTCAGCGCGCCTGCCGCCAATCCAGAGGCATCGAAGCAAGATGGTCGAAACCACCGCGGTCTATCCGCCCGGACGACAGCCCGACAGTGTCCTGCCGGAAGAGAGCGGCAAAGCGCTCAGACGGTCACTGGCACGGTCGCAGAGGAGCGCACGGCGCAGGGCGCTGCTGCTTGTGCTGCCGCTGCTGCTGTTCATCGTCGTCACCTTCGTGATGCCCATCGGTCAGCTTCTGCTCCGCTCGGTCTATAACGACGGCTTTTCGGCCAACATGCCTGCGGTCTCCGGCTGGCTGGACGATCACCCGGGTGCGGAACCCGACGAGAGCGCCTTTGCCGCGCTCGCCACCGACATCAGGAATGCGGCGGAGGCCAAGACCCTCGGCACCGTCGCCACGCGGGTGAACTACGACCTGCCCGGCACGCGTTCGCTCTTCACCTCCGCGGCGCGAAAGTCGCGCGACTGGCAGCCGCCCTACCATGAGACGATCGTGGCGGAGGATGCGCGCTGGGGCGACCCCGTGCTCTGGGGCGTGATGCGTCAGGCCGCGCATCCCTATACCGCCAACTTCTACCTCGCCGCGATCGACATGCAGCGCGATGACGCCGGCGCGATCGAGCGCGTGCCGGAGGACCGCCGCATCTATGTGCCGCTCTTCCTGCGCACCTTCTGGCTCTCCGCCCTCATCACCGGCATCTGCCTCGTTCTGGCCTATCCCATCGCGCATCTGCTGGCGACGCTGCCGCTTCGGCGGTCCAACCTGCTGATGATCCTTGTCCTGCTGCCCTTCTGGACATCGCTTCTTGTCAGGACGACGGCGTGGATGGTGCTTTTGCAGGAACAGGGCGTGGTCAACAACATGCTCGTCGCGCTGCGGATCATCAACGACGATCAGCGCCTGCCGATGATGTACAACCAGTTCGGCACGATCATCGCGATGACGCATATCCTGCTGCCCTTCATGGTATTGCCGCTCTACTCCGTGATGCGGCCGATCAACCCCTCCTACGTGCGCGCGGCGCGGAGCCTCGGCGCGACCTCCTGGACAGCCTTCCGCCGGGTGTATTTCCCGCAGACCCTGCCGGGGATCGGGGCGGGGTCGCTGCTCGTCTTCATCCTTGCGGTCGGCTACTACATCACCCCCGCGCTGGTCGGCGGGGCAAGCGGGCAGCTCATCTCCAACCTGATCGCCTATCACATGCAGGGCAGCCTGAACTGGTCGATGGCGGCGGCGCTGGCGGCGATCCTGCTGGCCGCGGTGCTGCTGCTCTACTGGCTCTATGATCGCCTGATCGGCATCGACAACATGAAGCTCGGCTGAGGAACGACGATGGCCCTTCCCGTCTATGCAAGCCCGCTCGAACGCGTCTGGCACTATGTCTATCTGACGCTCTGCACGCTCATCTTCCTGTTCCTGATCGCGCCGATCCTTGTCGTCATCCCGCTCTCCTTCAACGCGGAGCCCTACTTCACCTTCACGGAGAAGATGCTGGCCTTCGATCCCCAAGGCTATTCGACGCGCTGGTATGACATGCTCCTGACCTTCGGCACGCAAGCCCCGGATGCTCCGCGGACGAGCGCCTTCTGGGCAGACGTGTGGCAGAACGCGACATGGGTGAAGGTCGCCAAGAACTCGATCATCGTCGGCTTCTTTGCGACGCTGGTCGCCACGACGCTCGGCACCATTGCAGCGCTTGGCCTTTCCCGGCCCGAGATGCCGTTCCGCCGGTCGATCATGGCGCTGCTGATCTCGCCGATGATCGTGCCGGTCATCATCACCGCGACGGGGCTGTTCTTCTTCTACTCGCGTATCCAGATCCAGCAGTGGGGCGTGCCCTACCTCGGCCTTGTCCTGTCGCATGCGACGCTCGGGATCCCTTTTGTCATCATCACGGTGACGGCGACGCTGGTCGGGTTTGACCGGTCGCTCAGCCGCGCGGCGGCGAGCCTCGGTGCGTCTCCCGTCCGAAGCTTCTTCAAGGTGACGCTGCCCATCATCCTGCCGGGGCTGATCTCCGGGGCGCTCTTCGCCTTCGTGACCTCCTTCGACGAGGTGGTGGTCGTGCTGTTCCTCGCCAGCCCGGACGAGCAGACCATTCCCCGCCAGATGTGGAACGGCATCAGGGAGCAGATCAGCCCCGCCATCCTCGCCGTGGCGACCATCCTCATCGTGGTCTCCATCGGTCTTCTGACCACGGTCGAACTCCTGCGCCGTCGGTCGGAGCGTCTCCGCGGCCTCAGCCCTGGCTGAGGACAGCGGCCGGAAATGAAGCGGGACGCAAGCCATCGCCTGCGTCCCGCCCACATTATCAAAGGCCTGCCGCCCGAGGCTCAGACCGGGGGCTCAGACCCGAAGCTCAGACCGCCGCTTTGCGCATCTCGTCGAGATAGATTTCCCGAAGGCGTGCCGCCACCGGGCCGGGTTTCCCTTCCCCGATCGCTGCCCCGTCGATTTCGACCACCGGCATCACGAAAGCGGAGGCGGAGGTGAAGAACGCCTCGTCCGCCGCCTGCGCTTCCTCGACCGTGAACAGCCGCTCCTCGACCTCCATCTGCGCCTCGGCGGCGAGACGGATCACCGCGGCGCGGGTGATGCCATGCAGGATCTCCTCGGAGAGGGGCCGGGTGATGATCCGCCCGCCTTTCACGATATAGACGTTGTTGGACGACCCCTCCGTGACGAAGCCGTCCTCCACGAACCAGGCGTCATCGACCTCCGCTTTCTTGGCCATCATCTTGGCCATGCTCGGGTAGAGAAGCTGCACCGTCTTGATGTCCCGGCGCCCCCAGCGGATATCGGGGACGGAGATCACCTTCGCGCCGGTCTTCGCCTGCGGACTGTCCGCCAGACCGGGCTTCGACTGGGTGAACAGCACCAGCGTTGGCGTTACACTCTTGTCGGGAAAGGCGAAATCGCGGTCGCCCGGATTGCCGCGGGTGACCTGAAGATAGACCATGCCATCCTCCACCCCGTTGCGCGCGATCAGTTCCCGGTGGATCTCCAGAAGCTCATCATCCGAAACGGGCGCGGCCATCTCCAGCTCGCCCAGCGAGCGGGCGAGCCGCCTTGTGTGGCCGTCGAAATCCACCAGCTTGCCGCCCAGAACGCTCGTCACCTCATAGACACCGTCCGCCATGAGGAAGCCGCGATCAAAGATGGAGACGCGCGCCTCCTCCTCCGGCAGATAGTCACCATTCACATAGACGATGCGGCTCATGTTACCCCCAAAGCTCGGCGTCGGACGGATGCACGCCCGCAGCGTCGTAAAGCAGCGGGCTGACGCGGTCTTCGGCCAGAAGCAGCGGCCCGTCAAGATCGACAACAGCCGCGCCCTGCGCCACCAGCACAGCAGGCGCCATGGCGAGGGAAGACCCCACCATGCAGCCGACCATGATGCCATAGCCCGCCGCATGCGCCGCATCACGCAGCGCCAGCGCCTCCGTCAGGCCGCCTGTCTTGTCGAGCTTGATGTTGACGAGGTCGTATTTGCCCGCGATGTCGTCCAGCGAATGCCGGTCATGACAGCTTTCGTCGGCGCAGACCGGCAGGGGGCGTGCCATTTCCGCCAGCATCTCGTCCGCCCCTGCAGGGAGCGGCTGCTCCACCAGCGCCACGCCGAGCCGCACGAGATGGGGGGCAAGGTCGCGATAGACCTCCGCCGTCCAGCCTTCGTTCGCATCGACGATGATCCGCGCCTCCGGGGCGCCACGCCGCACGGCTTCCAGCCGGCCCATGTCATCGGCGGTGCCGAGCTTGATCTTCAGCAGAGGACGGAAGGCGTTCCGGCGCGCCGCCGCCTCCATCCGTTCCGGCGTATCCAGCGACAGGGTGAAGGCGGTGATCATCGGCTCCGGCCTCGGCAGCCCCGCCATATCCCAGACACGCCGGCCCGCGCGTTTCGCCTCCCAGTCCCAGAGCGCGCAATCGACCGCGTTCCGCGCGGCGCCCGGCGGCAGCATGGCCTGCAGCTCCGTCCGGCTTACGGGAAGCTCAAGCCCCTCGATCTGCCGGGTCACGCTCTCCAGACTTTCGCCGTAGCGGGCATAGGGCACGCATTCGCCGCGCCCGGTGATGCCATCCTTCTCCGCCGTGACGGTCAGCACCTTGGCCTCCGTGCGGGAGCCGCGCGATATGGTGAACACTTCCGCGAGCCGGAAGGTATCGGGGATTACGGTCAGCTTCATGGTCAGGACGCCATCAGCGCATCGACCAGCCGGCCCGCGCCATGCCGGAACGGATCGACCGTGGGCAGGCCCATCTGCTGCTCCACGTTCTGAAGATAACGCACGGCCTCCTCCTCGCTCATGTGCTGGGTGTTGACGGAGATGCCGACGACCTTGCACTCCGGGTTGCCCACGCGGGCGAGCTGGAGCGACACGTCCCGCAGGTCCTCCAGGCTGGGCAGTTTGTAGTCCGGCAGGCCGCGCATATGCGGCCGGGTCGGCTCATGGCAGAGCACCAGCGCATCCGGCTGGCCCCCATGCACCAGCGCCAGCGTCACCCCGGAATAGGAGATGTGGAACAGGCTCCCCTGCCCCTCGATCATGTCCCAATGGTCCTCGTCATTGTCCGGCGTCAGGTATTCCACCGACCCCGCCATGAAATCAGCGACGACCGCGTCAAGCGGCACACCCCCGCCGGTAATGAGGATACCCGTCTGCCCGGTCGCACGGAAATCGGATTTCAGGCCCCGCTCCCGCATTTCCTTGTCCATGGCAAGGCAGGTGTACATCTTGCCGACCGAGCAATCGGTGCCCACGGCCAGCATCCGTTTGCCGGAGCGCTTCTTGCCGTTGGCAATGGGATAATCCACGACCGGAACCCGGACATCATGAAGCTCCCGCCCGAAACGTTCCGCGGCGGCAACCAGCAGCGGCTCATCCCGGAGCAGGTTGTGCAGCCCGGAGGCAATGTCGAATCCCTCCTCCAGCGCCTCCACCAACACCTTGATCCAGCTGTCCGAAATCACCCCGCCACGGTTCGCCACCCCGACGACCAGCGTCTTGCAGCCCGCCGCCTTCGCCTCCGCCAGGGTCATGTCGGGGAGTTTCATGTCGGCCTTGCAGCCCTCCATGCGGAACTGCGCCACGGCGAATTCGGGGCGCCAGTCACGGATGCCCTGCGCCACCTTTGCCGCCAACGGGTCGGGTGCGTCACCAAGAAAAAGGAGGTAGGGCGTCTTTATCATGGGGAACCTCGGAGATTGAACACCCCCATGATGACGCGCCGCCCCGCAGGCGCAACCCCCGATCAGACAGGCATTCCGCTAGCGGAAGCAGGCGAGAATGGCCGCATAGTGCATCGCCGCCGCCGTCACCACGAACCCGTGCCAGATCGCCGTCTGGAAACGCAGTTTTTCCCAAAGGAAGAATATAACGCCCAGCGAATAGACCAGCCCGCCGGCCAGGATCAGCACTTGTGACAGGACGGGAATGCTCTGCATCACCGGTGCCGCGATCAGCAGGCCGCTCCAACCCATCGAGAGGTAGAGAATCAGCGACAACCACCCGTATCCGACGGGAAAAATCCACTTGCTCGCAACTCCGGCGATAGCCATCAGCCAGATAGCGCAGAGCATCACCACGGCGGAATAATGGCTCGCGCTTCGCTCAAGAAACGGCGTGTATGTGGCTGCAATCAAAAGAAAAATTGAAGAGTGATCGAAGCGGCGCAGAACCAGCTTCACCGCCCCTTCGGGCCAGAGGTTGTAAGCCAGCGAGACTGAGAGAGCGACCACCAGGATGGCGCCGTAGAGCGCGGCAGCCGCCTGCCCGCTCCACCCCGCGCCCGAGGCAGAGACGACGAGAACGACCGTCCCGAGAAGCGCCAGCGCCACTCCGACGCCATGCACGATCCCATCCGCGATCAGCTCCTCACGGCGGGGCCGCAGGCGCGGCACGCCACCGGGCAAATCGGAGGGCAGATCGGAGGGAGCGGACTCTGTCATCTGTGGCATGGCATGACTTTGCCAGCGATCGCGGCGACTGCCAAGCGACGCTTGTGTGACAGAATGTCAGCGTGCCGCGAGCAGGCGGGGAAATTCTATCGCGGGGCAGCGATCCTGCACCACATCGACCCCGCGGGCGCGGGCGAGCTCCGCCGCTTGAGGCGCGGTGACACCCAGCTGCATCCAGACCGTCCTGAGATTGGGCAGGGTGGCAAGCGCCTCCTCCACAACGGCGCCCGCGGCATCCGAACGGCGGAAGATGTCGATCATGTCGATGGCACCGGGATCGGGGATATCGGCGAGGCTGGCCACCGCTGTCTCGCCCAGGATGGTTTCGCCCGCATGGCCCGGATTGACCGGCACGATCCGCCATCCCAGGCTCTGAAGGAAGCGGGCCACGCCATAGCTGGGGCGCGTCGGATTGGGTGACAGACCGACGACGGCGACATTTCGCGTATCGCGCAGGATGCGGGCAAACAGGGCGGATTCGCTCTGGACCATGACTGTGTCTCCAGAATAAAAAAGCGCCCAGTCACGAAGACCGGGCGCCAGTCGCGGAACGAGGGACAGTGAACCGAAGCACGGAGGTTCCGATTCCGCGCTTCTGATTGAGCAGATAGAGACCCTTTCCCGCTTTTAAAGGGGGGAGTCGCGAATCTGTGAACATATTCAGAACGAATGCTAATTTCCGGATGCGATGGATTGCTCCTCCGCTGTGGCAGTTTTGTCGATCCCGGTTGTCGCGGCGGCCCAGACCGTCAATTCATCGGCGCTGCGGAACAGGTACAGGCGCCCGTCCTGGATGGCGAAAACCTCCGGGTCGGAGGCTACTTTTCGGCCGCCGCTCTCCATCGCCCGGCTGCACCATCCGCCGAATTGCGGCGCATAGGCGCGCGGATCCGCTTCAAAAGCCAGAAGATTTTCATGCGAGGCAAAGAGCCAGATCGCACCTTTCCACTTCAGGGCGTATTGCGTCTTGCCCTTCACGGGATGCGCGGCACTGAAATAGGATACCGGGTCGCGGCCCGCGAGCGCGATCCCGCCGGGCGCGAAGATGCGGCGATTTGTCCCCGCGAGCGCTGGAACAGCCCCGGACAAGGCCACCACCCCGCCCGCACCCAGAAAGAACAGTTCCCGGCGCCCCATCCGGCGACCTGCCCCGCGCAGGGTTCCGCGGCGGTCTGAAAGGCTGTGCGGCAAAGCGCCGGGTGCGGTGAGCACCGTCATGGCGCGCTCCTTCAGTCGGTCAGTTGTCCGTCACAGATGACATGGCCCAAGGGCGCGGAAAACCCGCGCTCCCGCAACCGTGATGGCGCGGGGCCTACTCTCCCGAACCTGTGCCCAACCGGCCACGGTGACCGGCAGCATAGAGCGCCACCGCAGCAGCATTGGAGACGTTGAGGGAACCGAACTCTCCTGCTGCGGCAATGTGGACGATCACATCGCAGGTTTCCCGCGTCTTTTCACGCAGCCCCGGACCTTCCGCGCCAAGCACCAGCGCCACCGGGCGGTCACCGAGATCGGAAAGCGCCGCGTCCAGCGCGACAGTCGCCTCCCCGGCAAGACCGATCAGCGTGAAACCCATGTTGCGCAGCGTCTCCATCCCGTCGGAAAGGTTACGGATGCGCAGATAGGGCTGGCGCTCCAGCGCGCCGGACGCACTTTTCGCAAGGGCTCCCGTCTCCGGGGCGGAGTGCCGCTGGGTGCCGATGACGGCCCGCGCACCGAAAACCTCTGCGGATCGCAGGATCGCGCCCACGTTATGCGGATCCGTCACCTGATCGAGCAGGACAACAAGCGGCGCCCCTTCTCCCGAAATGGCGACATCCTCCAGCCGGCCCCAGTCGAGCGGCTTCACCTCGAGAGCCGCGCCCTGATGTACGGAGCCCGGATCGATCGGAACGTCGAACTTTCTCGGATCGGCAATCTCCGGTGTCATACCGCTTTCGGCGATGGCGTCCCCAAGCCGGTCCGCGGCGTTCTTGGTCACGACAAGCCGCAGCCGCGTGCGTCTGGGGTTGAGCAGCGCATCGCGCACCGCGTGCAGCCCGAACAGCCAGACGGTTTCCGCCGCAGCGGCCCGTTTGGCCCGCTCCTTATCAATGACCCAAGCCGGTTTTTTCATGGCACGCCCCGCACAGACAACCGGTTGCAACCGGCGTTCAAAAGCCCCCGGACCGCGTCCACGGCCTAATGATGAAAGAGGGAAACATGCACATATCCCATGCCAGAGGCATGGTCCATGCCATCTGTCGCGGAACCGCCACTCCATTGATTTCTCGAAGAAATTTGTGGAAGTGGTGGGCGACCCTGGAATCGAACCAGGCATGGGTCTCCCCGGCGGAGTTACAGTCCGCTGCCGCACCTTGCAGCACGTCGCCCGACGCGAGGCGGGGATTACAGGAGCCCATGGATCCCGTCAAGGCGATTTTCCGGCCGAAGCCGACATTGTTCCGTCAATACGGATGGCTCAAACCGTCACCGAATGTCGCAAATGAACAGCCAGCCGTTCCCCGCCTGACTTAAAGAGGCGTGATGACACAGGATCGCACCTTTCTCGGCATCGCGCTGATGCTCGGCTTCTGCCTGACGGCCCCCATGATCGACGTGGCCTCCAAGATCGCCTCGCAGGCGGTGCCGGTGGGACAGGTGACTGTGGCGCGCTTTGTCGTGCAGGCCGCGCTCATGGTGCCGGTGGTCATCCTGATGCGGGTGGAATGGCGCATGTCACGCCGCGTGCTCGGGCTGACGTTCCTCCGCGCCGCCGTATCGATTCTCGCCACCTACGCCTTTATAGCCGCAGTTCAGGTCATGCCGCTGGCCGATGCGCTGGCCATCGCTTTCGTGGAGCCGTTCATCATCCTGCTGCTTGGCTGGGCGTTGTTCGGCGAAAGCGTGGGTCCGCGCCGGATCGCCGCCTGCGCGGTTGGTTTCGCGGGAGCCCTGCTCGTTATTCGGCCGAGCTTTGTGACCTTCGGGCCGGTCGCCTTCTTTCCCCTCATGACAGCGGTCTTTTTCGCGCTCTATATCCTCATCACGAGGAGCCTCGCCCGTCAGCAACATCCGGTCGCCATGCAGGCGCATACGGCGCTCGCCGCCTGCGTTCTGGCGATCCCTGCCTTGCTGCTGCCGCTGGATATTCCGGGCGTGCAGCTTGGGCTGGCATGGCCGGACAACGGAGCGATCTGGCTGGCGCTGGCGGGGGTGGGCGCCGCTGCCACCGTCGCACACATGCTGATGACCTATGCGCTGCGTTTTGCCGGATCGACCACGCTCGCCCCCCTGCACTACTTTGAGATGATCGCGACGGTGTTCTTCGGCTACACGATCTTCGGTGATCTCCCCGATGCCATCAGCTGGGCGGGAATCGCCATCATCACCGCTTCGGGTCTTTATCTCGTGCACCGGGAACGTGTGGCACAGCGGACAGCAGCGCCGACAGCGCCGGCTGCAATGCCTGTCGGGGAAGCAGCACCAGCATCCCTCGTCCCGTGAAGGACAGGCGCACGACCTCCGCCGCAGTGCGATTGGAGGTGCCGACCCTGCCCGCCGGAGCAAAGCCGATACCGTCGATCGGCCAGACCAGCCCCTCGCTCCGCCCCCGGACCGGTGCGAGCGGATAGAGCGAGAGGCGCGTTCCCACGGGCAGGCGCAGCGTCAGCGTGGAGGGCGCGCAGAACACCACATCCTCCTCGCCGATCAGCAGGACGGGCATGGGGGCGCGGATGAGCACCGTCAGCGCGGCGAGGGCGTGATCCAGCCGCCCGCCCAGAAACCCCAGCCCCAGCACGAAGGGAGCCGCCAGGCGCTGCAGGCACTTCTCGAAATCCGTGGTGTCCTGCTCGGCCACCTCCAGAACGGCGTTGCCCATCGCCTCCCGGCCAGCAGCGCTCAGCGAGTCGAGATCGCCGATGACGAGCTCAGGACGGACACCCAAGGCCAGCGCCCTGTCGGCCCCGCCGTCGGCGGCAACGGCCACCGGCGCGAGGGACAGCGCCAACTCAAGCGAGGATGGCGAAATATCGGCACCGCCAAGCAAAGTGATGCCAGATGTTGCGGTAAGGACGGGTTCGGGCATGGGCTCATGTTGACGGGCCACGCCCGGACTGGCAATCTCTCGCGTCAGATTGACCGGTCCGGGCGGCGGCGGCAAGCCGCATTCGGACGGGCGGAACAGCTTGATCGGGAACAGGCCCGGTCCGGCGGATATGGCGAAAAGAATGACAACGAGCGGCAAGACCCTTTCCGTCACCTACGGCGACTTCTCCTGCCGTATCGAAGGCTACGAGGCCCCCGCACCGGTTCTCGCGCAGGTGCTGGCCGCTTTGCGGCAGGCCGCGGGGGGAAACACAGCGCTCGGCACGCGTGTCGTGGATCAGGCGGACTTGGCGGCCCTGTCGAAGGCGTTTCCGCCCGCTGACGTCTCTGTTTCCGAGGGCGTGCTGCGGCTGACGGCGTCCACGACGGAAGAGCGGGATCACAGACCCACCTACGGCCTTTCGGCGGAGGAAATCGCGGCATTTGCGGAGCCGAATATCGGGGAAAGCGCGGAGCCCGCCGCCCAGGCAGAGCGCGCGTTGCAGGACGACATGAGCGCTCCCCTCCTGCTTCTTGCAACCCAGCGGGTGGACATGCCCGCCCCGGCCCAGCAGGTGAGCCTGCCGCCCCTGAAGCTCATGCCTCATGAGCTTTCCGTCACAAAATACCCCGCCATTTCGGCGGATCGTCTGAAAAGCGTGCTGGCCGAGATTGCGCCGGCCAGTCTGACGGAGCGGATGGAGGCGATCGCAGCCTATCTTATGGCGGTGGAAGGCTGGACGGATTTCACCCGTCCGGCGCTTCTGGATGCGTTGTCCAAATCGAGCAACACGCCCTATCCGTTCGAGGAGGAGCTGAAATCCTTCGGTGTTCTCGTCCGCGAAGGCCGCTTCCGGCGGCTGGGAGAAGGGCGTTTCGCCGTTGCGGAGGACTCCGCGTATTTCGATGAGTCCCACAGCAGCGTCGCCTGATCCCGCCTATTCCTCCGGCGCGTCGGGATCGGCGCGCCCCACCCCCAGGAACACTGCCCGGAACGGCAGCGCCCAGAGGATGCCCAGGCCGACATAGATCGCCAGTTCCACCCAGAACGGCTGGCGCCCGAAACGGGCGTCCAACCAGTTCATCAGCGTGACCGCGACGGCGATATAGAGCGGCACACCCACCAGCAGGATGAGCAGCGACAACCGCCGCCGGGCTTTGTAGCCAAGCGCCATCAGTCCGCGAACGGATCGGTGACGAGGATCGTGTCGTCCCGCTCCGGGCTGGTGGACAGGAGCGCCACGGGGCACTGGATCAACTCCTCGATACGGCGGACGTATTTCACCGCCGCCGCCGGAAGCTCCGCCCATGAGCGCGCGCCCGCGGTAGATTCCTGCCAGCCCTCCAGCTCCTCATAGATCGGCGTCGCGCGGGTCTGGAGTGCCGCAGCGGTCGGCAGGTGGTCGTATTTCACGCCGTCCACCTCATAGCCCACGCAGATCTTCAGCGTGTCGAACCCGTCCAGCACATCGAGCTTCGTCAACGCGATGCCGTTGACGCCCGAGATCGCGCAGGTCTGACGGACCAGAACCGCGTCGAACCAGCCGCAGCGGCGCTTCCGCCCGGTGACAGTGCCGAATTCATGGCCCCGCTCGCCCAGACGCTGACCGATCTCATCCTCCAGCTCCGTCGGGAACGGACCGGAACCGACCCGCGTGGTATAGGCCTTGGCGATTCCCAGCACGAAGCCGATGGCGGAGGGGCCAAGCCCCGTCCCCGTCGCGGCCATCCCCGACATGGTGGTGGAGGAGGTCACGTAAGGATAGGTGCCGAAGTCGATATCCAGCAGTGAGCCCTGCGCCCCTTCAAACAGGATGCGCTTGCCAGCCCGGCGCTGTTCGTTGAGGATTTTCCACACCGGCTGCGCATAGGGCAGCAGTTTCGGCGCGATCTCCAGCAGCTTCGCCTTCAGCTCCGCCCGATCCACGGCAGGCGCGCCGAGACCCTGACGCAGCGCGTCATGATGGGCGAGCAGCCTGTCCAACCGCGCCTCGAGCGTTTCCTCATCGCCGAGATCGGCCACGCGAATCGCCCGACGGCCCACCTTGTCCTCATAGGCCGGGCCGATGCCGCGCCCCGTGGTGCCGATCTTGGAGGCGCCTGCCGCTTCCTCGCGGATCTTGTCGAGATCCTGATGCAGAGGAAGGATCAGCGGCGTGTTTTCCGCGATCATCAGGTTGTCGGTGGAAATCGCGACACCTTGGCCGGAAAGCTTGTCGATCTCCGAAAAGAGCGCCCACGGGTCCAGCACCACGCCGTTGCCGATCACGGCGAGCTTGCCCGGCCGCACGATCCCGGAGGGCAGCAGGGACAGCTTGAACACCTTCTCGCCGATCACGAGCGTATGGCCGGCATTGTGCCCCCCCTGGAAGCGCGCGATGATATCCGCCCGCTCCGAGAGCCAATCCACGATTTTTCCCTTACCCTCGTCGCCCCACTGGGCGCCGACGACGACGACATTGGCCATTTCAAGACTCCGCCTCTGGTCGATGCGGGGAGTCCTTACCGCGACCGCGCGCGCAAAACCACGCGAAAATCGCACCGGGGGCGAACAGGGTGACTTGCGACCCGTCCGCCATGCCTCTAGATAGGCGCGGAACGAAAGGCCGGCTGCCCCATGGAAAACATCCTGCTCATCATCCACCTCCTGCTCGCGCTGGCGCTGATCGTCGTCGTGCTGCTCCAACGGTCGGAAGGCGGCGGCTTGGGCATGGGCAGCGGGGGCGGCGGAACCGGTGTCATGACCGGGCGGCAGGCGGCGAGCGCGCTGACCCGGCTGACCTGGGGTTTTGCGATCGCCTTCCTGTGCACCTCGGTCGCACTGACGATCATCTCGGCGGAGCGGTCGGGCGGCGGTTCGGTTCTCGACCGGCTCGGCTCCGATCTCACGCCTCCGCCCGCGGCGAGCGAGCCTGCTCTTCCCGCGGATGGCGGCAGCCTCCTGCCGCCCTCGACCGGCAGCGCACCGGCCACGCCGCCCCGCGCAGACTGACCAGCAGGCTGACCGGCTGAAAGATCGATACCGGCGGACGCCCGCGCGCCCGCCATTTCACTGTTACATCAACACAAGTTATCGGGGCTTCAGGAAGTCTTTCCGCAGGATATTGCGCACCCTTAAGGTTTCCGCTATATCCCAAGTCCCGTGATGCCGCGATTCTTGCATGAACCGCGGCAGATTCTTATTGGAACTCACGGGAGCAGCTTCATGGCACGTTACGTCTTCATCACGGGCGGGGTAGTCTCCAGCCTGGGAAAAGGGCTCGCCTCGGCTGCCTTGGGCGCGCTTCTTCAGGCGCGCGGCTATTCTGTCCGCCTGCGCAAGCTGGACCCCTATCTGAACGTCGATCCGGGCACCATGTCGCCTTTCGAGCATGGTGAAGTGTTCGTCACCGATGACGGCGCAGAGACCGACCTCGACCTCGGCCATTACGAGCGGTTCACCGGCGTCTCGGCCCGCAAGACCGACAGCGTCTCCTCCGGCCGGATCTATTCCAACGTGCTGGAGAAGGAACGGCGCGGCGACTACCTTGGCAAGACGATCCAAGTGATCCCGCACGTCACAAACGAAATCAAGGACTTCCTTCGCGTGGGCGAAGATGAGGTGGATTTCATGCTCTGCGAGATCGGCGGCACCGTCGGCGATATCGAGGGGCTGCCCTTCTTCGAGGCGATCCGCCAGTTCGCGCAGGAGCGGCAGCGCGGGCAGTGCATCTTCATGCATCTCACCCTCCTGCCCTATATCGCCGCGAGCGGTGAGCTGAAGACGAAACCCACCCAGCATTCCGTGAAGGAGCTGCGCTCCATCGGCATCGCGCCCGACGTTCTGGTCTGCCGGTCGGAGAAGCCCATTCCGCAGAAGGAGCGCGAGAAGATCGCCCTGTTCTGCAACGTCCGGCCCGATGCGGTGATCGCCGCGCCCGACCTCAAGACCATCTACGAGGCGCCGCTGGCCTATCACCGCGAAGGGCTGGATCAGGCGGTGCTCGACGCCTTCCAGATCGCCCCCGCCCCGCGCCCGGACCTCTCCCGCTGGGAGGATGTCATGGACCGGCTCGAGAATGCCGAAGGCGAGGTGCGCATAGCCGTCGTCGGCAAGTACACGCAGCTTGAGGATGCCTACAAATCCATCGCGGAGGCGTTGACGCATGGGGGCATGGCCAACCGCGTACGGGTCAAGGCGGAATGGGTGGACAGCGAGATTTTCGAGCGGGAGGATCCCGGCCCCTGGCTGGAGGATTTCCACGCGATCTGCGTTCCGGGCGGCTTCGGGGAGCGCGGCACCGAAGGCATGATCAACGCGGCCCGCTTTGCACGGGAGCGGAAAATCCCCTATCTTGGGATCTGCCTCGGCATGCAGATGGCGGTGATCGAATCCGCCCGCAACCTTGCCCGGTTGAATGACGCGGGGTCGGAGGAGTTCGATCACGAAGCGGGGGAAAAGCGTTTCACCCCGGTCGTTTACCATCTCAAGGAATGGGTGCAGGGCAACCATCGGGTCGAGCGCAAACTGGGCGACGACAAGGGCGGCACGATGCGGCTCGGCGCCTATACGGCCGTGCTGAAGCAGGGATCGCGCGTTGCGGGCATCTATGGCTCGCCGGAGATCGAGGAACGCCACCGGCACCGCTATGAGGTGGACATCCGCTACCGCGATCAGCTCGAAGGGCACGGGCTGGTGTTCTCCGGCATGTCGCCCGACGGGCGCCTCCCCGAGATCGTCGAATACGAGAACCATCCGTGGTTCATCGGCGTGCAGTTCCACCCGGAACTGAAGTCGAAACCCTTTGCGCCGCATCCGCTGTTCGCCGATTTCGTGCGGGCCGCGAAAGAGGCCGAACGTCTGGTCTGACCCTGCGCCACGGCGCGGGGGACGCCCCCCGCGCCCCCCGGCGTCACCGGCAAAGCAATGCCGCAACCAGACAGAAAGCTGCCAGAAAGCGGATACCGGCCGCCTTCTTCCTTGCCCGACGCGCGAGAGCGGTTAGATTTCGCTCAACCAGACACATCGGAGCGCGCAATGATCCGCCACATCCTTCTTCCCGCCTTTCTGCTCACGCTCGCGGGTTGCGGGCCGCTGATCAACGGCGGAGCCGATCCTGATCGTCTGAACTGCCTCGGCGAAGGAGCGGAAGCCCGCTGCCAGACCGTCTGGGACCGTGATCTGGGCGCCAGCTACCCGGCAGGCCGCTCGCAGCGTGGCTCCTACACTTCCGCCCCCACCGTCACCGTTTCCCCGGAAACCGAAGCCATGAGCGTGCCGGTGGTTCGGGACCGCTCCGGCGTCGCGGCCATCAGCCTGCCTGCCGCCTGCCTTATCGGGGACCGTGCCTATCCGCAGGGCTCGCAAGCGATTCGGGCGTTGACCGGTCAGTATCGCGGCATCGGATTCATCAATCCGCAGCCGTTGAACGGGCAGAGCAAGCAGGAGATCTGCACTTGCTCCATGGCCGAGGGCGCCGGCCCCTACTGGGCCTGCATCTGACTCTGCGCCGCAGGATGTGATTCGCGAACACGCACCACCGGACTTATATCGACACCCATGCTCCAGGATCTCATCCGCCTTTTCACGGGCGACACCGATCGCCATTCCTTTGCCACCGACGACGTGCGTCTGGCACTGACGGCCCTGCTGGTCCGCGTCGCACGCGTGGACGGCACCTACTCCGACGAAGAGAGCGACCGGATCGCCCGGATCGTCGGCACCCGCTTCGCCCTGGGTCCGTTTGAGGCGGCCTCCTTGCTGCGCGAGGCGGAGAAGCTGGAGCAGGTCGCCCCCGATACGGTGCGTTTCACCCGCGTCATCAAGGATGCCGTCGCCTATGAGGAGCGCGAAGGCGTGATGGAGGCCTTGTGGGACGTGGCCCTGGCTGACGGGATGCGGAACCAGGAGGAAAACGCGATGCTGCGGCTCACCGCGAACCTGCTGGGCGTGAACGACCGGGACAGCGCACTTGCCCGCCAGCGGGTGGAAAGCCGTCGCGCTTGACCGAGTCTGCCCAGCCAAGGGGCAGGACGTGAAAGATTGCCTGCATTTTATGCGACCAATCGCCCCTGACGCGCGGGACTTGTTGCAATTCATCAGGAAAATCGTCCAACTATCGACCAAGCAACAGGACGATGCCCCCCGTGACAACAGCGACACCGCCCGTCATCGAAATCATCAATCTCCACAAATCCTATGGCAACCTCGAGGTGCTGAAGGGCGTCAGCCTCACTGCACCGCGGGGGCATGTGGTCTCGCTCATCGGCTCCTCAGGATCGGGGAAGTCCACGCTGCTGCGCTGTGCCAACCTGCTGGAGGACAGTCAGGAGGGTGAGATCCTGTTCGAGCGGGAAGCCGTCCTGTGGCACGGAGAGGGGCTGCACCGCCGGCCGGCCTCCCGCCCGCAAGTGCTCAGGATCCGCACGAACCTGTCCATGGTGTTCCAGCAGTTCAACCTGTGGTCCCACATGACGGTTCTCCAGAATGTCATGGAAGCGCCGGTCACCGTGCTTGGACAACCCCGCGAGGAGGTGGAGGCGCGTGCGCTGCAGCTTCTGGACAAGGTGGGGATCGGCGACAAGGCCGACCGCTATCCCTCGCAGCTTTCCGGCGGGCAGCAGCAGCGGGCCGCTATCGCGCGGGCCCTTTGCATGGAACCGAAGGCTTTGCTCTTCGACGAACCCACCTCGGCGCTGGACCCGGAGCTGGAGCAGGAGGTGATCCGCGTCATCAAGGCGCTGGCCGATGAGGGGCGTACGATGATCATCGTGACCCATGACATGCGGATGGCCGCCGACGTTTCCGATCACGTCGTCTTCCTCCATCAGGGACGGGTGGAGGAGGAAGGATCGCCGGATACGCTTTTCGGCGCACCGCGAAGCGAGCGGTTGCGCCAGTTTCTTCGCGCGGGCGGTGAATAACGCCCGGCAAGCCCATAAAAGGACAGGGAGTTCTACTATGAAGAAAATCGCAATGACCGCCGCGGTTCTGGCGACGATGGCGGGATCCGCCTTCGCCCAGCAGGTGGTGCGGATCGGGACGGAGGGTGCATATGCCCCCTACAACTTCATCAACGACAGCGGCAAGCTTGACGGATATGAGATCGAACTCGGCGGCGAACTCTGCAAGCGGCTCAACCTGACCTGCGAATTCGTGCAGAACGACTGGGACACGATCATGGCGAACCTCAACTCGGGGAACTACGACCTGATCATGGCCGGCATGTCCATCACCGACGAGCGGAAGAAGGACCGGCTTTTCACGCAAAACTACACCCCGCCCACCGTCTCGCTCTACGTCGCCACCTCCGATGATGTCGATGTGACCAAGGGCATCGTGGCCGCACAGACCGCGACCATTCAGGCACAGCACGTGGCCGAATCAGGCGCGACGCTGGTTGAGTTCGCGACGCCCGACGAAACCGTCTCTGCCGTGCGCAACGGTGAGGCCGATGCCGTTCTGGCCGATCTGGACTATCTCAAGCCGATCGCGGATCAGTCGAACGGCGAGCTGGTCATCGTGGATCGCGTGCAGCTTGGCGAAGGTGTCGGCGCGGCCTTCCGCATGTCCGATGCGGCGCTCCGCGACCGTTTCGACGGCGCTATTGCGGAGATGAAGCAGGACGGCTCCATCAACAAGCTCATCCTGAAATGGTTTGGCGAGGACGCCGTCGTCTATTGATTGCGACGGGGATCGGGGTACGTCCCCGATCCTCTCTCCCCTTCCCGGATAATCCGAGCCGCCGATGTTCAGCTTCTGCGCCGATCCCGCCACACTCGACGGCCTTCAATGGTATGCGTGCTACCTGACATCGGGCAAGCACCTGCTGTTCTACCGCTCCTTTCTGGTGGTGATCGCGCTTCTTCTCATCACCGCGCCGCTGGCGCTCGCGCTCGGCTTTGCCGGAGCGGTTGCCGCGCGGTCGCATTTCGCGCCGATGAGCCTCATCGGCAAAGGCTACAGCGCCATGGTGCGCGGTGTGCCGGATATCGTGTTCTTCCTGTTCGTGCCGCTGATGATCGACCAGGGGCTCGAATGGATGCGTCACAAGATCAAATGCCCCGACTGGACCGAGCCCGTCCGGCGCGGGTCGGACTTTATCGTCTGCCCGGAGGCAAAGCTGCCGCTCGCCTCGTCGCCGCCGTGGATCCATGAGACCTACGGGTTCACGCTGGCGGTCGTTGCCTTCGCCATCGTCTTCGGGGCCTTCGCCGCCAATGTGATCTATGGCGCGATGAATTCCGTGCCCAGGGCGCAGCTGGAAACGGGCGAAGCCTACGGGATGAGCCACGGCCAGATCTTCCGCCGCATCCTTGTGCCACAGATGTGGACCTACGCGATTCCGGGCCTGTCCAACCTGTGGATGATCCTCATCAAGGCCACGCCGCTCCTGTTCCTGCTGGGGGTTCAGGACATCGTCTATTGGGCGCGCGAACTCGGTGCCTCCAAGACCTCGCATTTCGACTATCCGCATGGCGACTGGCGGCTGTGGTACTTTCTCGTCCTGCTCGCCTGGTATCTCCTGCTGACATGGGTGAGCGAGCGGGTTCTCGCCCGTTACACGCGCAGGCTCGCCATGGGGCAGGCCACGCTCGCGGGTGAACAGATCAGGAGAGCGGCATGACCTGCGGCGAGGCGTTTCAGCTCTATGGCCTCCGCGCGCTGGGGTTCGGGGAGCGGCGGCTCCCGACGGGAGAGATCGGGCTTTGCGAGCAGGTGGTCCTCATCGGTTCCGGCCTGCTGTGGAACATCTATTTCGCGGCGCTCGCCCTGCTGATCGGGTTCTTCCTCGCCACCGGTCTTGCGCTTGCCAAGGCCAGCCCCCGGCGCTGGCTGTCGAAACCGGCGGACCTCTTCATCTTCCTGTTCCGCGGGTCTCCGCTCTTCATCCAGTTCTTCTTTGCCTACGAACTGTTCATGCTGCTGCCGAAGGTGGGCGTGGACATCCCGCTCGGTTTCACCACGCTCACCGTTGAAACGCGCTGGCTCACGCGGGCATGGCTTGGCGCGCTGATCGTGCTGTGTCTGAACACGGCCGCCTATTCGGGGCAGATCTTCTACGGCGCGCTGATGGCGGTTCCGAAAGGCGATATCGAGGCCGCGGATGCGTATGGCTTCTCCAGCCGCCAGAAATTCACGCGCATCGTGTGGCCGACCATGCTGCGCCTCGCCTGGCCCGCCTATACGAACGAGGCGATCTTCCTGCTCCATGCCACGACGCTCATCTTTTTTTCCGCCTTCCCGGCGTGGCAGCAATCCGGCGACAGTCTCTATTATGCGAGCTACTTCGTTTCGAGAACCTTCAACCCGTTCGTGGCCTATCCGCTGGTCGGGCTCTACTTCATTGTGCTGACCCTGCTGGTGATCGGGCTTTTCGGGCTGGTGAACCGGCGGCTCAACCGGCATGTTCCAAGGACGGCGCGGCGAAAACTGAGATTCAGGCCGCAATACGTCAGGTAAAGAATGCACGATTGGCTGCGCGAACACCCCGAAGTCAGAACCATCCGCGTAGCGGCGGCGGACCTCAACGGACAGGCGCGGGGCAAGCGCATTCCCCGCCGCTTCGCCGACCGTATTGCCGAGGACGGGACGCGCTTCCCCCTCTCGGTCCTGTCGCTGGATGTGTGGGGAGAGGATGTCGAGAACAGCCCGCTTGTCTTTGACGAGGGCGATCCCGATGGCATCCTGCTGCCGACTGACCGTGGCTTCATGCCGATGCCGTGGCTGGAAGCGCCGACCGCCCTTCTGCCGCTATGGATGTTCCGCGAGGATGGCCGGCCCTACGACGGGGATCCCCGCCATGCGCTGGCCTCCGTGCTCAAGCGCTATGCGGCGGACGGGCTGCGCCCGGTGGTAGCGACCGAGCTGGAGTTCTACTTGATCGACGATTCCGGCAAGCGCCCCCAGATGCCCAAATCGCCGCGCTCCGGCAAGCGGCGGATCGGGGCGGAGACGCTGGCCCTTCGTGCGCTGGACGCCTTCGACCGCTTCTTCACCGATCTCTACGATGCCTGCGAGGAGATGGACATTCCCGCCGACACCGCCATTTCGGAAGCAGGTCTGGGTCAGTTCGAGATCAACCTCATGCATCAGTCCGACGCGCTGAAGGCCGCGGACGATACGTGGCTGTTCAAGCTGCTGGTGAAGGGCCTTGCCCGGCGACACGGTTTCGCGGCGAGCTTCATGGCCAAGCCTTATGAGGATTATGCGGGCAACGGAATGCACATGCATTTCTCCGTGCTGGACCGGCAGGGGCGGAATATCTTCGACAACGGCGGGCCGGAGGGCACCGCTGCCCTGAAAAGCGCCGTCGCCGGATGCCTTGCCGCGCTGCATGATTCGACGCTCGTGTTCGCACCCCATGCCAACAGTTTCGACCGACTGGTTCCCGGCGCCCATGCGCCCACAGCGATAAGCTGGGCCTATGAGAACCGGACCACCGCGATCCGCATTCCCTCCGGCAAGCCGGTCGCGCGCCGGATAGAGCATCGCGTGGCGGGGGGCGACGTGAACCCCTACCTGATGATCGCAGGCGTTCTCGGCTCCGCTCTCATCGGCATCGAGGATGGGCTGACCCCGCCGCCACCGCTCCTTGGCAACGCCTATGACAGCGCATCGCCCCGCCTGCCGACGTCGTGGGAAGAGGCGATCGACGATTTCGAAACCTCTTCGCTGGTCGCGCGAATCTTTCCGCAGGAACTGATCCGCAACTACGTGCTGACCAAGCGGCAGGAGGTGCGCTACATGGCGGAACTCGGGCCGGACGAGCAGATGGATCTCTATCTCGACACGGTGTGAGCCGCTTGCCGACGGCGGCGGGCGGGGATAGCCTTGGGCCATTCCATCGAGGACTCCCATGCTCATCGGCATCCTGCAGACCGGCGACGCGCCCGACGCCATTCAGCCCGCCTCCGGCAACTACCCCGACATGTTCGAGCGTCTGCTCGCAGGCCGGGGGTTCGACTTCCGCACCTGGCGCGTGCTGGACATGCAATTTCCGGCCTCCCCCCGCGACGCGGATGGCTGGATCATCACCGGCTCCCGCTTCGGCGTCTATGAGGACCACCCCTTCATCGCTCCGCTCGAAGCCTTCATCCGCGCGGTGAAGGAGGCGCATGTGCCGATGGTCGGCATCTGTTTCGGACACCAGATCATCGCGCAGGCGCTTGGCGGACGGGTGGAGAAATTCTCCGGCGGCTGGTCGGTCGGGCCGCAGGATTACGACTTCGGCGGCAGGACCGTCACTCTCAACGCCTGGCATCAGGATCAGGTGGTCGAGCGGCCGGAGGGAGCCCGGGTCGTCGGCTCCTCCGGTTTCTGCGACAATGCCGCGCTGGCCTATGGTGACGATATCCTTACAGTGCAGGCACA
This sequence comes from Haematobacter sp., assembly GCF_032102465.1. Taxonomy (NCBI): domain Bacteria; kingdom Pseudomonadati; phylum Pseudomonadota; class Alphaproteobacteria; order Rhodobacterales; family Paracoccaceae; genus Haematobacter; species Haematobacter sp. The sequence goes on from NZ_DAMDHB010000001.1 coordinate 315,695, forward strand.
TCCTGAGTTCGACAGCACGGTGACGCAGGGCCTCATCGACCATCGGAGCGGCAGCGTGCCGGACGACAGGGTCTCCGCAGCCCTCACCCGCCTGACGGAGGATGATGCCGATACACAAGGCGGCTCCGCCCTTCTCGCCGACCGGATCGCCGATTTTCTTACGCAGAGGGCCCATGTCTGACTGGACCGAAAAGCTCCCCGAAGCCGCGCAACGCTACATCCAGGGCCGCCGTGTGGATGAAGTGGAATGCATCGTCTCCGACATTGCAGGCGTCGCCCGCGGCAAGGCGATGCCCGCGTTCAAGTTCGCCAAGCAGACATCCTTCTTCCTGCCGAATTCGATCTTTCTCCAGACGATCACCGGGGATTGGGCCGACAATCCGACAGGCGCCTTCACCGAGCCCGACATGATCATGGCGCCTGATTTCTCGACCGCCACCGCGGCGCCCTGGACGGCCGATGTCACGCTTCAGGTGATCCATGACGCCATCGACCAGACGGGGGAACCGGTGGCCGCCGCGCCCCGCAACGTGTTGAAACGCGTCCTGCATCTCTACAAGGAAAAGGGCTGGACGCCGATCGTCGCGCCGGAGATGGAATTCTTCCTCGTCGCGCGCAACATCGACCCGAACATGCCGGTGCAGCCGCCGATGGGCCGGTCGGGCCGTCGTGCGGCGGCCAAGCAGGCGTATTCCATGTCCGCGGTCGATGAGTACGGTCCGGTCATCGACGATATCTACGATTTCGCCGAGGCGCAGGGGTTCGAGATCGACGGCATCCTTCAGGAAGGCGGCGCGGGTCAGGTGGAGATCAACCTCGCCCATGGCGACCCGGTGCGGCTGGCCGACGAGATCTTCTACTTCAAGCGCCTGATCCGGGAAGCCGCGCTCCGCCACGACTGTTTTGCGACCTTCATGGCCAAGCCCATCGAGGGCGAGCCGGGTTCTGCCATGCATATCCACCATTCGGTGGTGGATACGGCAACGGGCCAGAACATCTTTTCCGACGCAAAGGGCGCGGAGACGCAGGCATTCCTGCATTTCATCGCGGGGATGCAGAATCACCTGCCCGCGGTCATCGCGCTGCTGGCGCCTTATGTGAACAGCTACCGGCGTTATGTCCCGGATTTCGCGGCACCCATCAACCTCGAATGGGGGCGCGACAACCGGACGACGGGATTGCGCGTGCCGATTTCCGAACCCTCCGGGCGGCGGATCGAGAACCGGCTGGCGGGTATGGACTGCAACCCCTATCTCGGGCTGGCCGCATCGCTCGCCTGCGGCTATCTGGGTCTGCTGGAACAGAAGATGCCGCGTCCCGAATGTCTGGGCGATGCCTATATGTCCGCCGACGAGTTGCCCTACAACCTCGGCGATGCGCTCGACCTGTTCGCGGAGGACGAGGGCGTGCGAGAGGTTCTGGGCCTTGGCTTCTGCTCCGTCTATGACTCGGTCAAGCGCAACGAATACAAGGAGTTCCTTCAGGTTATCAGCCCGTGGGAGCGGGAGCACCTGCTGCTCAACGTATGAACCTTCTCACCGCCAACGACCGTCAGGGATCCTTCCCCGCCAGCTATTACGCCGCGACGGCCACGGATCGGGAACCCGCGCCCCCGCTTCAGGGCTCGCATCGGGCCGATGTCTGCGTCGTGGGCGGAGGCTATACGGGTCTGTCGGCGGCGCTGCATCTGGCCGAGCGGGGCTATTCTGTCGTGCTGCTGGAGGCGCATCGCGCGGGCTTCGGTGCTTCGGGGCGGAACGGGGGACAGGTCGGCTCCGGCCAGCGGCTGGAACAGGACGAGCTTGAACGCCGCATGGGTCGGGACGATGCCCACCGGCTCTGGGCCATCGCGGAGGAGGCGAAAGCGCTGGTCCGCGACCTTATCGCCCGTCATGCGATGCCCATCCGTTTCCATTCCGGCGTTGCCCATGCCTGCCGGACGGAAGCCGAAGTTCGCCATTCCCGCACCATGGCGGAAAAGCTCGCCCACGAATATGGCTACGATCAGGTGGAACCGTTGGACCGGGCGGGCATCCGGGCGCTGATCGGCTCCGAGGATTATGTCGGCGGCGACATCGACCGTGGCGCGGGCCATATCCACCCGCTGAACTTCGCCATCGGGCTGGCGCGGGCCGCAGAAGCCGCGGGCGTCACCCTCCACGAGAATACCCTCGTCACCGGGATCACCCGCGGGCAGACGACGCGCGTTGTTACGGCAAGCGGCAGCGTTACGGCGGATCACGTCATCCTCGCCTGCAATGGCTATCTCGGCGATCTGGTGCCGGAGGTCGCGGCGCGGGTCATGCCGATCAACAATTTCATTGTTGCGACTGAACCGCTGGGGGATGCGGCACGCGATATTCTGGCCGAACCGGTCGCCGTTGCCGACACCCGCTTCGTGGTGAACTACTGGCGGCTGTCGGAGGACAACCGGCTGCTGTTCGGCGGGGGGGAGAGCTTCGGCTACCGCTTTCCCGACGTGATCGCCACGGTGCGGAAACCCATGCTCCGGGTCTATCCGCAGCTCCGCGACGTGCGGATAGATTACGCCTGGGGTGGAACGCTGGCCATCACGATGACGCGCTTGCCCTGTTTTCTCCGGCTCGGGCCGACCCTTCTGTCCGCCTCGGGGTATTCCGGGCATGGCGTCGCCATGGCGACGCTCGCCGGGCGGATCATGGCAGAGGCGGTGGCCGGTCAGGCGGAACGGTTCGACCTGATGGCGCGCCTGCCCACGCCCCGCTTTCCCGGTGGTGCGGCGTTGCGCCATCCTCTCCTCGTGCTGGCGATGACCTGGTACGGCCTGCGCGACCGGCTGGGAGTCTGAGCCGCTGTTGAAGAAACGTGGCGCAGGGGCTAGCTTTCAGGCGAGCCAAGGAAAGGACCGTGCGATGCGTGACGATGTGCCGAACAGCTGGGAAGCCCGGGCGGAGGAATACAGCCTCTACGGTTTCACCGACCTGCCCTCCGTCCATAAACGGGGCACGGTCGTCCTCACGCATGGCGAGGGGCCTTATATCGTCGATACCCACGGCAAGCGGTATCTCGACGCCAATTCCGGCCTGTGGAACATGGTGGCAGGCTTCGACCATCCGGGGCTGATCGCCGCCGGGCAGGAGCAGTTCGCCCGTTTCCCGGGCTACCACGCCTTCTTCGGGCGCATGTCGGACCAGACGGTCATGCTGTCGGAGCGGCTGGTCGATGTCTCCCCCTTCCCGCGCGGCAAGGTCTTCTACACCAACTCCGGGTCGGAGGCGAATGACACCATGGTCAAGATGCTCTGGTTCCTCGCCCAATCGGAGGGCAAGCCGGAGCGGCGTAAGATTCTGACACGGGTGAATGCCTATCATGGCGTGACAGCGGTCTCGGCCTCCATGACCGGCAAGCCCTACAACTCCGTCTTCGGGTTGCCGCTGCCGGGGTTCATCCATCTCTCCTGCCCGCATTACTGGCGCTTCGGGGAACAGGGCGAGACGGAGGAGCAGTTCACCCAACGCATGGCAAAGGAACTGGAGGACACGATCCTTGCCGAAGGGCCGGATACCATTGCCGGTTTCTTTGCCGAGCCGGTTCAGGGCGCGGGCGGGGTGATTCCCCCCTCCAAAGGCTATTTCCAGGCGGTGCAGCCGATCCTGAAGAAATACGGCATTCCGCTCATCTCCGATGAGGTGATCTGCGGTTTCGGCCGGACAGGCAATACCTGGGGGTGTGAGACCTACGACTTCGTGCCGGATGCCATCATTTCCTCCAAGGCGCTGACGGCGGGATATTTCCCGATGGGCGCGATCATCCTCGGCCCGGATCTTGCTGATCGGATGCAGGCCGCTTCCGAAGCGATCGAGGAATTTCCGCACGGTTTCACCGCCTCGGGCCATCCCGTCGGTTGTGCGGTAGCGCTGAAGGCCATCGATATCATCATGAACGAAGGGCTGGCGGATCGCGCGAGTGAACTGACGCCGCGCTTCGAGGCCGGGCTTGCCCGGTTGGCGGAAAACCCGAACATCGGCGAATGGCGGGGCAAGGGTCTGATGGGCGCACTGGAGGCGGTCAAGGACAAGGCCACCAAGACGCCGTTTGACGGCAAACTCTCGGTCTCCGAGCGGATCGCCAATACCTGCACGGATCATGGGCTGATCTGTCGGCCGCTGGGACAGTCCATCGTTCTCTGCCCTCCGTTCATCATGACAGAGACTCAGATGGATGAGATGTTCGAAAAACTGGAAGCCGCGCTGAAGCAGGTCTTTGCGGAAGTCGCCTGACCGGCGATTGCGGCCCGCCCGGAACGGGGCGGGCTGCCAGCCTCACTTCCGGCCGGAAAGCCGCTCCTGAAGTTCGGCAAGCTGACGCTTGATATCCGCCAGTTCGGAGGAAGTCGAAACCGGCTCCTCCTCCTTGGTCGTGGGGGGGGCCCATCCCCGCATGAGCGTCTTCAGAAACGCCTGCTGCTGGCGCTGCATCGCCTCGAATCCCGGCATGGCCGACATCGGATTGGGATAGGTGGTCAACCCTTCCATCATCCGGCTCGGCCCCTCACGCAGCATGTCGAAGGACATGGCGAGGAATTGCGGCACGACGCTCTGTGCCTGAGTGGTGTAACTGCGCACCAGATCGGTGAGCACCGTCAGGGGCAGGACATTCTCACCCCGGCTCTCATGCTCGGCGATGATCTGGAGCAGATACTGGCGCGTGAGATCATCGCCGGACTTCAGGTCAACGATCTTCACTTCGCGCCCGTCACGGATGAACCGCGCGATATCCTCCAGCGTTACGTAATCGCTGGTTTCGGTATTGTAGAGCCTGCGGCTTGCATACCGCTTGATCAGCAGCGGCTTCTCGTTCTCTGCCACCTTCCATCCCCCCGTCACTTGTCAGATGGAATCTAGGCCAGAGATTTCCAAAAAGAAACCTGCCTCGTTCCTCCCGCAAAGAAAAAGGACGGGCCATGGCCCGTCCTTACTTAACAGATTGTCAAACCGATCAGGATTTGACAGCCGTCGGTGCCACTTTCGAAGCGCGGGCAGCAGCAGCCGTAGCTTCGCTGGTCGCCTTTTTCACCGCGGCGGTCGCGTCTTCCGAAATGTCCTTGCCAGCGGCAAGCATCAGCTCGACAGTTTCCATCTGCACTTTCTTCGCCACTTCGGCAAAGGCCGCCAGATTTTCGGCAGCCATTTCCGCCGAGGAAGAAGCGAACTCTGACAGCGCCTTGGAGTAATCACCCGGCTCTTCCTTCACGCGGGCGAGTTCGCCGACCTTCGCGATCGATTCCTTCGTCCAGCGGCTGGAGATTTCCGTCGATTTCTCTGCAGCTTCGAGCACGACTTTCGTCATCCGCTCGCCCAGAGCAGCCTGGGTCTTGAATGCTTCCTGGAACGCATGGGCGTCCACCGGAAATGCCGACATCATATCCTGCACCATCTTGGTGAAATCCTGAGTTTTAGCCATTTTTCCCTCCACAAATACTATGCTGCGCGCTGAGCCAAAGGTATGTTCTGCACCGCGGCATTTCAAGATTTTTTTCGCTGCGGTGCAGAAAATTTAAAAGGCCGGTATGTCAGGGAGTTATTGGCCGGCGGATACCTTGGCCCGCACATATTCCCCTGGTGCATCGCCAAGGACAGGATGGTTGCCCGTTCCCGGCAAGCGGGCAGCCACGTCCGCTCCGGCACGCTGACGAAGCCAGCCTTCCCAGCTCGGCCACCAGCTCCCGGAGTGGCGCTGCGCGGAAGAGCGCCACTCCTCCGAAGCGCCCTCCGGTGCCTTCCCGAGGTAATGCCCGTACTTGTCCTTGCCAGGTGGATTGATGACCCCGGCGACATGGCCCGATTCCGCGAGCACAAAGGTCTTGTCCCCGCTTCCCATGCGGGAGATGCCCGCGAAGCTGGCCTTCCAGGCCGCGATGTGATCCGCTTCACAGGCCACGGCGCACAGAGGCACGTTCACGTCGGACAAGGTGAGAACCTCTCCGCAAAGGCGAATGCCCTGCTCAGCGAATCGGTTCTCCTGACAAAGCCAGCGCAGGTATTCCGTCGCCATTCGAGCAGGCAGATTTGTCGAGTCTCCGTTCCAGTACAGCAGATCAAACGCCGGAGGCGCATCGCCCATCATGTAGCTACGGATCGCCGGGCCATAGACCAGATCATTTGCCCGCAGATAGGAAAAGGTCTTGGCCATGAAATAGGCGGCCAGATACCCCTTCTCATACGCCTGCCGTTCGATGGCATCGACAAAATCGTCGGACAGAAAGGCCGTGAACTCCCCCTGATCGGAGAAATCCGTGAGCGTCGTCAGGAAAGAGGCCGACTTCACCGGATTCAGGCCCCGCTTGCGGAGCAATGCCAGCGTCAGCGCCAGGGTCGTGCCAGCAATACAATAACCGACCGCATTCACCTGTTCTTCACCGGTGATGTCGCGCACGGTTTCGATCGCTCTCAGGAAGCCTTCCTCGATGTAAGTATCGAGACCGGCATCCGCGAGCGACTCGTCCGGGTTGACCCAGCTTACGACGAAAACCGTGTATCCCTGCCCCACTACCCAACGGATGAAGGAGTTCTGCGGCTTGAGGTCAAGAATGTAGTATTTGTTGATCCACGGCGGAAAGATGATGAGCGGAAGCTGCTTCACCGTCTCCGTCTTCGGCGAATACTGGATGAGCTCGAAAAGCCGATTGCGGAAGACGATGGAGCCCTCGGTGGTGGCAAGGTTTTCGCCCACCTGAAAAGCCCGCCGGTCCGCCAGCGTCACCAGAAGCTCCCCCTCGTTCGCCTCCAGATCGGCGACGAGATTTTCCATTCCCTTGACGATCGATTCCCCATCCGTCGCGACCGCCCGCTCCAGCGCGTCGGGGTTGGTGCCGAAGAAATTCGTAGGCGACAACATGTCGAGCATCTGCCGCGTGAAGAAATCGACCCTCTGCCGCTCCTTTTCGTCAAGCTGCATGTCGGCCACGGCCTGATGCGCTGCTTCCACCGAAAGCAGATACTGCTGCTTTACGTAATTGAAGAACGGATGGCTGTCCCAGAGGGGGTTGGCAAAGCGCCGGTCGCGCGGCCCGCGATCATCGGGTGGTGTGAGGCGACCGGTATTCAGTGCCTGCTGCGCATCCATGTAGTGACGGACGGCCTTGCCCCAGTAGCCGATCTGATGTTCGAGGATCCGGCCGGGATTTTGCATCATCTCCGCCATGTAACCCGTGGCGGCCTTCATGAAGAGATCGCCACCCGGGCCGGAGAGTCCGGGATCCATCGGCTTGCGGCGGGCGAGTGCCGCGATCATTCGCTGACGAAGCTCCTCCACCCGCGCGAGGCTTTCGTTCATGCGTTCGAGATGGTCCGCTGGTGTCAGTTCCGGCGGGGGTTCCGTTACGTCACCCTCCCCCGTCGCCTTGCCGGTCCGCGAACGACCACGCGTTCCCGTTGTCATCTCCCTGGCTCCCCCCTAAACTTATAAGAAGCATAGCGTCGCCCAAACTGGGGGGGAAGCGACGAATTGCCCCAGGCTGCACTTGGCAGGAGAGCGCGATGATCAAGACAATGACCGGCTATGACATGATGGAAACCTTGCGCAACACCAGCGAGTGGCTGGGCGCAACGGCCCGCGCCATGGCAAGCTACCCCGCCCTCGCCCCCATCCCGAATCCCGCGCTCGCCCTGATGGCGGCTTGGGGAGAGGTGGCGGAGCGGAGCTTCTCCCGGATGGTCGTAAAGCCGGACTGGGGAATTCGCACCGTCACGGGCGGGGATGGCACCGATCTGGTGGTGGAAACAACCGTCGTCGCGCGGCGACCGTTCTGCGACCTCGTCCATTTTCAGGTCGAGGGACGGGAGCAGATGGCACGGCGCGTGCTTCTCGTCGCGCCGATGTCCGGCCACTACGCGACGCTGTGCCGCTCAACCGTGGCGAGCCTGCTGCCCGACTGCGAGGTCTATGTCACCGACTGGCGCAATGCCCGCGACATTCCCGTGTCCGAGGGCAAGTTCGACGTTGAGGATTTCACCCTCACGCTCGTGGATTTCATCCGCCATCTCGGGCCGGATATTCATGTGATCGCCATCTGCCAGCCCGCCCCGCTGACGCTTGTCGCAGGGGCCTGGCTCGCGCAGCACGAGCCGGAGGCCCAGCCCCAGTCCATGACGCTCATCGGCGGGCCGATCGATCCGGCGGCAAAACCGACCGAAGTGACCGATTTCGGCGACAGCGTCACCATGGGCCAGCTCGAGCGGTTGTTCATAGAACGTGTCGGCTTCAAATATCCGGGCGTGGGGCGGCTGGTCTATCCCGGGCTGCTTCAGCTCTCCTCCTTCATCGCGATGAACCGGGAACGTCATACGGAGGCGTTCACGAACCAGATCCTCGCCGTCGCGCAGGGCACCGCTGGCGACCACGATCAGCACAATCGGTTCTACGACGAATATCTTGCGGTCATGGACATGACGGCGGAATTCTACCTTTCCACGGTGGAACGCATCTTCAAGGATCGTGAGGTGGCGCGGAATGTCTTCACCATCGAAGGCGAACACGTGGATATCGGCAAGATCGACAGGACGGCGGTCATCGTCGTCGAAGGAGAGAAGGACGACATCTCCGCCCCCGGCCAGTGCAAGGCCGCGCTCGACCTGCTCACCGGCCTGCCGGAGGAGATGAAGGGTTATTATCTGGAGCCGAATGCCGGCCATTATGGCATCTTCGCAGGCTCCTCCTGGCGCAAGAACATCCGCCCCTATGTGCTTGATTTTCTGGATCGCGCCAGCAAGCCGCAGGATGCAAAGCCAAAGGCCGCACCGCGCCGCAAGGCAAGCGTGGTCTCCCCCTCCGCCGGCAGTGGCGCGGCGCCGGATACGGTTCCGGTCTGAGAGAGGGTCAATGGATTGCCGGGCGGTATCTTGAGCCCGGCAGCCTCCTACCCGAGCACCTCGCCTATGGACACGGTGATGAGGGCGAGGCATTCCGGCGTCGAAAACCGGTGATCGGCATCCTTGACCAGCGTCAGCCGGATGTCCCCGCCCTTGGCGTGTTCAAGCACCCGCATCCCCCGCTCCCACGGCACGGTTTCATCGCCTGTCCCATGCAGGAGACGGACGGGAAACGGCAGCGGCAGCGGGCTTCGGAGGATCAGCCGATCCCTGCCATCCTCTATGAACCGGCGGCTGATGCGATAGGGCCCGTCATAGTCTGAGGGCTGCTCGACATAGCCGCGGGCAAGCAGCAGCTCCCGCTCCGCATCGCTCATGCCCCCCCACATGTCATCCTCGGTGAAGTCGGGCGCGGCGGCGATTGTCACCAGCCCCACCACCCGCTCCGGCATCGACCGCGCCAGCAGGAGCGCGATCCACCCTCCCATGGACGAGCCGACGATGATCTGCGGCCCCTCCGTCAGCTGGTTGATCGCATGGCGCGCATCCTCGAACCAGTCGCCGATCGCGCCTTCCTCGAAGGTGCCGGAGGACTGGCCGTGGCCTGAATAATCAAAGCGCAGGAAGGCACGCCCCTGCGTTTCCGCCCAATCCTGCAGATAGAGCGCCTTCGTCCCGGTCATGTCGGACCGCAGTCCGCCCAGGAACACAACACCCGGCCCGCGACCGGGGATGCGGTTGTAAGCGAGCCTGCGGCCCTCCGGCGTGAGCAGATGATCGGGCATGGCAGCATCCTCCGAAACCTTCCGGGTCGTGATGCCAGCCGCGCCGCCCTGCCGCAAGCTCTCAGGCCGAAACAAGGCCCGCGGCCTCATCCGCCGTGATGACAGAGGCGTAACCAAATGCCAAAGCGGCAAGGAAGGCCGTCTGCACCTCCTCCGCAGACACTTCCCTGCCACGGAACTCCAGCGCGCGTGTGGCGCAGGCGTCTCCCGCGACGGTCACCCGGTAACCAAGATCGGCGGCCGCACGAACGGTTGCGTCGATGCACATGTGCGTCATCGCCCCCACGATCACCAGATGCTCCGCGCGCCAGCCCTCCAGCACTTCATGAAGACCCGTGCTCCGAAAGCTGTTGGGGAAGTTCTTCACGATGATGGCCTCCCCCCGCTCGGGTGCCAGAGCCGGATGGATCTCCGCCCCCGGGGTTCCCGGAGTGAAGAAGGGCGCAGGCTCCCGCGTCGATTCGTGGCGAATATGGATCACGGGCTCCCCTGCTGCGCGAAAGGCGGCGAGAAGACCCGCGCCGCGCGCTGCGGCCTCCTCCACTCCCTCCAGCGGCCAGCGCCCGCCGGGAAAGTAGTCGTTCTGCATGTCGACGATCAGCAAGGCCACTTCGCCCATGATCTCTCCTCCTCTGTTGTCTCCGTCATAGCATGGCAGACGCCTTTCGCCATGCGGTTGACATCCCGCGCAGCGCGGCCCTAGAGAGACGGGACAACCCGCAACCGGGCGTTCCGTGGGCGCCAGACCGACGAGGAGAGCCTTTCATGGCCCAGATTTCCCTGTCCTTTCCCGATGGATCGAAGCGCGACTACCCCGCCGGCACCGCGCCGGGCGAGGTCGCGGCCTCCATCTCCAACTCGCTGGCCAAGAAGGCGATCTCGGCCACGGTGAACGGGGCGCATTTCGACCTGCAATGGCCGATCGAGTTCGATGCCGCCATCGAGATCCATACTATGCAGGATCAGGCGCAGGCGCTGGAACTGATCCGGCATGACCTTGCGCATATCATGGCGCGCGCGGTTCAGGAGCTGTGGCCGGAGGTGAAGGTCACCATCGGCCCCGTAATCCAGAACGGCTGGTATTACGACTTCGACCGGGAGGACCCTTTTACCCCGGAAGATCTGGGCGCCATCGAGAAGCGGATGAAGGAGATCATCGCGCTCCGCGACCCGGTGAAGACGGAGGTCTGGGACCGCGCGCGCGCCATCGCCTACTACGAGGAACGCCACGAACCGTTCAAGGTCGAGCTGGTCGAGGCGATCCCGGAAGAGCAGAAGATCCGCATGTACTGGCACGGCCACTGGCAGGACCTCTGCCGCGGCCCGCATCTCCAGAACACCGGGCAGGTGCCGCCGGATGCGTTCAAGCTGATGTCGGTCGCCGGAGCCTACTGGCGCGGTGATTCGAACAACAAGCAGCTCCAGCGAATCTACGGTGTCGCTTTCCGCAACCGCGACGACCTGAAAGCCTATGTCACCATGCTGGAGGAAGCGGCGAAGCGCGACCACCGGCGGCTGGGCAAAGAGATGGACCTGTTCCATCTTCAGGAGGAAGCACCCGGCATGGTGTTCTGGCACCCGAACGGCTGGACGATCTACCGCACGCTGGAAGACTACATGCGCCGCAGGCTGGCCCGTGCGGACTACCGCGAAATTCGCACGCCACAGGTGGTGGACCGTGTGCTGTGGGAGAAATCCGGCCACTGGGAAGCCTACCGCGAGAACATGTTCATCGTCGAGGTGGACGAGGATGAACACAAGGAACGGCGCATCAATGCGCTGAAGCCGATGAACTGCCCCTGCCACGTGCAGGTCTACAATCAGGGCCTGAAGTCCTACCGCGACCTGCCTCTCCGGCTGGCGGAGTTCGGCTCCTGCCACCGGTTCGAGTCTTCGGGTTCGATGCACGGGCTGATGCGGGTGCGCGGCTTCACCCAGGACGACGCGCATATCTTCTGCACCGAGGATCAGATCGAGGCGGAATGCGCGAGCTTCATCGCGCTGCTGGCCTCCGTCTATCGCGACCTCGGCTTCGAGAAGTTCGACATCAAGCTCTCTACCCGGCCGGATGTGCGAATCGGATCAGACGAGACTTGGGACAAGGTGGAGAACGCGCTCGAATCGGCGATCCGGCATGTGGGCGTGCCCTATGTCGTCGATCCGGGCGAAGGCGCGTTCTATGGGCCGAAGCTCGACTTCAAGCTGACCGACGCCATCGGGCGGGAGTGGCAGTGCGGCACCTTCCAGGTCGATCCCAACCTGCCCACGCGCCTTGGCGCGGAATACGTGGGCGAGGACGGCGGCAAACACCGTCCCTACATGCTGCACCGCGCGATTCTGGGGTCGTTCGAGCGGTTCATCGGCATCCTGATCGAGAACTACGCGGGCAAGCTGCCGTTCTGGCTTGCACCCCGGCAGGTGGTGGTCGCCTCTATCGTGTCGGATGCCGATGATTATGTAATTGAGATCGTTGAATCTCTCCGCGCTGCCGGACTTCGGGCGGAAGCGGATACCCGCAACGAGAAGATCAATTACAAGGTCCGCGAGCATTCGGTGGGCAAGGTGCCTGTCATTCTGGCCATCGGGATGAAGGAAGTGGAAGAGCGCACGGTCTCCCTCCGTCGTCTGGGCGAGAACCGGAGCGAGTCGCTGGCGCTTGATGCGGCGGTGGAACAACTTGCGAGGGAAGCCCTCGCACCCGACCTTGCGAGCCCCCCGGCGCAGGGCTAAAAGCCGCGCGCCCAACGACCTTGTGCAGAAACCGTCTTGATTTTGGCGGGGGATGAGTCATTCCTTCTGTCCGTGACAACGGACTTTCTGCGACCGCCTCCTGATGACCCAGGCAGCCGGAGACTTGGAAGACCCGGCAGCACGGCCCGCCGCAGTCCCGCGTCGGGAGTTCTAAAAGGAGAGACGGAATGCCGACTGGCACCGTGAAATGGTTCAATACGACGAAGGGCTATGGCTTCATCGCCCCGGACGATGGCGGCAAAGATGTGTTCGTGCATATCTCGGCCGTTGAACGTGCCGGGCTGAAAGGCCTGAACGACAACCAGAAGATCGGCTACGAACTTCAATCCGGCCGCGACGGGCGTTCGTCGGCTTCGGACCTGCGCCTGCTCTAACAGCGCCACCATCATTCGGGCGGCCCGGAACACGCGTCATGCGGTTCCGGGCCGTTCCCATTCGTGGCTTGCAGTCCGCGGCCGGCTGGGAAACCGACGCCCGCCCCGGACCTCCTGCAGATGCAGGAGCAACCCGCGAGCCTGGCTGCCCCGAACGCCGGCCCGTCCTGGAAAAGCCTTGGTCTTCAGTCACCGCGGCAGGCAGGTAACTACGGGCCCGTTCCCGGTGCCTGCCGTTGAGGTGGGCAAGCGTCAGAGCCAGAGCTTCCGCACGTCTTCCTGCCAGCCAAGGGTCAGGCGATCCCCGCCCTCTATCACCGGCCGTTTCATGAGGGCCGGATGTGCGGCGAGGAGCGCCTGCGGAGACTGGCCACGCTCTTCCTCCGACAGGCCGCGCCATGTCGTCGAGGCCCTGTTGACGAGCTTGTCCCCGAAGGCTGTCAGAAAGCGCCCGATCTCCATGCCGGAGAGCGGTTGCTTGCGAATATCGTGAAAGGTGACGTCCTCCCTCTCCCGCAGGCTCGCCAGCGCCTTGCGGCAGGTGTCGCAGGTGGAAATGCCGTAAAGGGTGATCACTCCGCCTCTCCCCAGACGGCGGCGAACTCCCGCCATTCGCCCTTGGACATGCCGGAGGTTTCCTGGGTGACCGTCTCCCCCCGCAGGCGGCGCTGCAACACATCGACGCCTTTCGCCGAAAGCTGAACCGCCCCCATGCGGTAATCCTCGAACGCCGCATAAGCATGCGGAACCCAGTCCGCAACGATGCGGCAGATCGCATCGGCATAGACCCGGATTTCATATTGCGCGTGCGAATCAGCGCGAAGCCGCAGGAAGTGGAAGAGGTTGTGCAGGTCGGTCTTCCAGTACCACTGGGTATAGATGTTTGCGGGCAGGTTCATGCGGGCCAACTCGCGGGCGAGACCCTGCTGCCCCTCCTCGCTCAACATCGCCTCGTAATGGTCATAGGCGCGGCCCGCATCCTCCTTGAGCAAGGAAAGCACGCGCTCGGCCTCCTCCCCCTCCAGCACCTGATCGCGGCCCTGATGGTTCTTGCGCGACTGCGCGGCCAGATGCTCGGGCGCGGGAATGTAGAACTCCCTGTCCAGGATCGAGTAGCGGCCGGAATATTCGTTCACATTGGCCGTCCGGTGCCGGATCCACTGTCGCGCCACGAAGATCGGAAGTTTCACATGCAGCTTCACCTCGCACATCTCGAACGGCGTGGAGTGCCAGTGGCGCATGAGATAGCGGATCAGCCCCGCATCGTCCCGCGTGGCCTTGGTGCCTGCGCCGTAGCTCACACGGGCGGCCTGCACGATGGCGGCATCGTCGCCCATGTAATCCACTACGCGCACGAAGCCGTGGTCGAGCACCTCATGGGCAAGGTAGAGGTGCTTCTCCATCCCCTCCGACACAGCGCGCAGCGTCTGACGCGGGGTGGCACGCAGCGCATCGATCTGGGATTGCTGGTCGGGATTGATCGGCATGATGGGGTCTCCGATAGAATGGCCACAAGATATGGTGGGAACGTGGAGACCATAGCCCCCGTGACGCGCCCCGGCAAGCCGACTTCCAGACCGGAGCCGACTGCGCTAGCTTCAGGCACTACGCAAGGAGACGATATGAAATATCTGCATACGATGGTCCGGGTGCTGGACCTCGAAAAGTCCATGGCCTTCTATGACCTGCTCGGGCTGCGGGAAATCCGGCGCATCGACAATGACAAGGGACGGTTCAGCCTGGTGTTCATGGCCGCGCCGGGAGATGAACAGGCGCCGGTCGAACTGACCTGGAACTGGGACGGCGACGCCGATCTTCCCTCCGACAGCCGCCACTTCGGCCATCTTGCCTACGAGGTGGAGGATATCTACGCGCTCTGCCAGAAGCTGATGGATCAGGGCGTGACCGTCAACCGACCGCCGCGCGACGGGCGCATGGCCTTCGTGCGCAGCCCCGACAATGTCTCCATCGAGCTTCTTCAGGCGGGCGAGCCGCTGGCTCCGGCGGAACCCTGGGCATCCATGCCGAGCACCGGGCATTGGTAAGCGCTCAGTAGATATAGCGGATCTGATCCGTCCAGTACCGCTCCATCCGGCGGAGCGCCTCTCCGGTGGAGCGTAGACCCTGCGCATGCACCCGGCCCCGCGCTTCCAACCCGTTCACGTGACGGGCGAAAAGGTCCTCCATCGCCTTCCGCACCTCACGCCCCTTCGGCGTGAGGCTCACCCGCACCGAACGGCGGTCCATCTGCGAGCGCTGATGGTGCATGTAGCCCGTCTCCACGAGCTTCTTCAGATTGTAGCTCACGTTGGAGCCCTGATAGTAGCCGCGGCTTTTCAGTTCCCCCGCAGTCACCTCGTTCTCACCGATGTTGAACAGCAGCAGGGCCTGCACCGCGTTGATCTCCATCACGCCGACCCGCTCGAACTCATCCTTGATGACATCGAGCAGCAGGCGGTGCAGCCGTTCGATCAGGCTCAGGATGTCGAGATAGCCGGTGAACGGCAGGTCATCCGTGGGCGGCTGGGGCAGTTTCTGGACGATGGTCATGTCTCGCTCCGTCTGTCGCATTTGCAGCAGAATGGACACGAATTACCAATATCCGGTTAAGGAGGCGTCCGCCCCGCGTCAGCCGCGAAACCGCGCGTGAGCATGGGCGGCGATCCGGTCGAGCAGCGGGGAAAGCGTCTCCGGCGCTCCGCCCGAGACGACCCAGCGGTAGAGATCCTGATCGTTCTCCTCCAGCAGGTTCTCCAGCAGGTCGAGATCCTCTGGCGACAGACCCTCCAGAGCGCCATCCGCCCAGGGGCCGAGAATCAGGTCCATCTCCTTCATCCCGCGCCGCCATGACCGCATCCTGAGGCGTTTCAGCCGGTTTTCACGGGTCTCGGTCATGATCATCCTCTTCGGCCTTGATCGGACGCACGGCGCGCCCTAAAGCGGGCCGACCCTTCCCAGCCGGAGCCCCGCCATGCCCTTCCTGTCGGAAACGCTCGACCGCGTCAAACCCTCCCCCACGATCGCCGTGTCAAACCTCGCGCGCGAGCTTGCGGCGCAAGGCCGCGACATCATCGGCCTGTCGCAGGGGGAGCCGGATTTCGACACCCCCGAGAACATCAAGAACGCCGCCAAGCGCGCGATTGACGAGGGCAAGACCAAATACACCGCCGTGGACGGTATCCCCGAGCTCAAGAAGGCGATCTGCGCCAAGTTCGAGCGGGAAAACGGCCTGAGCTACAGACCCTCGCAGATAACGGTGAGCACGGGCGGCAAGCAGGTGCTCTACAATGCGCTGGTCGCCACGCTGAACGCGGGCGACGAGGTCATCATCCCCGCGCCCTACTGGGTATCCTATCCCGACATGGTGCTGCTTGCAGGCGGCGAGCCGGTGTTCATCGAAGGCCCGATGCAGACCGGCTACAAGATCACCGGGGAGCAGCTCGAAGCCGCGATCACACCCAAGACCAAGTGGTTCATCTTCAACTCGCCCTCCAACCCTTCCGGGGCAGGCTACAGCCGGGAGGAGCTGAAGGAGCTGACCGACGTGCTGATGCGCCATCCGCATGTCTGGGTGATGACCGACGACATGTATGAGCATCTGGTGTTCGGCGACTTCAAGTTCGTCACGCCCGCCGAGGTGGAGCCGGGGCTTTATGACCGCACCCTGACCTGCAACGGCGTGTCGAAGGCCTATGCGATGACCGGCTGGCGGATCGGCTATGCTGGCGGGCCGGAAATGCTCATCAAGGCGATGAGCAAGGTGCAGTCCCAATCGACCTCCAACCCCTGCTCGATCAGCCAGTGGGCGGCGGTGGAGGCGCTGAACGGCTCGCAGGACTACATCGCGGAGAGCCGCCTCGCCTTCGAGCGGCGCCGTGATCTGGTGGTCAGGATGCTGAACGAGGCGGACGGGATCACCTGCCCGGTGCCGGAGGGCGCGTTCTACGTCTATCCTTCCGTCGCGGGCTGCATCGGCAAGACCTCCCCCGCCGGGGCGGAGATCGTGGACGACGAGACCTTCGCCACCGCGCTGCTGGAGGAAAAGGGCGTGGCCGTGGTGTTCGGCGCGGCCTTCGGCCTGTCCCCCAACTTCCGCGTGAGCTACGCCACCTCCGACGCCGTGCTCGAAGAAGCCTGCACGCGGATCAAGGACTTCTGCGCCTCGCTGCGCTGAGCGCGCATTGGGTGGATTTCCACCCGCTGCCCGAGCCATAATGGGTGGAGATCCACCCACCGCCTTTGGGGCCGGCTGGTTTTGACCGCCGGCCCCGATTGATTCGCACCCCTCCGGCGCGCATGCAGGCTGATATCCATTTCCGTCGCCAAGACGGATGGGACCGGCAAGGACGAGGAACCTGGCCGACCCGCGACACGCATGGGAGGATCAGCATGCACCCGACAACCACGGCTCCGGCGGAGCCGCTTCCCTTCTATCGTCACCTGTATTTTCAGGTGCTCGTGGCCATCGTCGCGGGTATCCTGCTCGGCCATTACTGGCCGCTGTTCGGCGAACAGCTGAAGCCCCTCGGCGATGCCTTCGTCCGGCTGGTGAAGATGATCATCGCTCCGGTGATCTTCCTCACCGTCTCCACCGGGATCGCCGGGATGACGGATATGAAGAAGGTCGGGCGCGTCGCGGGCAAGGCGATGCTCTACTTCCTGACCTTCTCCACGCTGGCGCTCATCATCGGCCTCATCGTTGCGAATACGCTGCATCCCGGGGCTGGCCTGCATATCGACCCGGCCTCGCTCGACGCTTCCGCCGTGCAGCAATACGCGGCAAAGGCCCATGATTCGACCATCACCGGGTTCCTGATGAACATCATCCCGACGACGCTGGTCGGCGCCTTCGCGGATGGCGACATCCTCCAGGTGCTGTTCATCTCCGTCCTTTTCGGGCTGGCGCTGGCGGCGGTGGGCGATCTGGGCCGACCGGTGACCGAGTTTCTTCAGCAGCTCACCGTCCCGGTGTTCAAGCTGGTGGCGATCCTGATGAAGGCCGCTCCCATCGGCGCCTTTGGCGCGATGGCCTTCACCATCGGCAAATACGGCATCGGCACGGTGGTGAACCTGTTCTTCCTGGTCGCGGTCTTCTACATCACCGCGCTGATCTTCGTGCTGGTCGTTCTGGGCGCGGTCGCGCGGTACAACGGCTTCTCCATCCTGAAGCTGATCGCCTATCTGAAGGAGGAGCTGCTGCTCGTCCTCGGCACGTCCTCCTCCGAAGCGGCGCTGCCCTCGCTCATGGAGAAGATGGAGCGTGCGGGCGCCTCCCGTTCCGTCGTCGGTCTGGTCGTGCCGACGGGTTACTCGTTCAACCTCGATGGCACGAACATCTACATGACGCTGGCCGCCCTGTTCATCGCGCAGGCGATGGACATCCACCTGAGCTGGGGGGAGCAGCTTCTGCTTCTGGCCGTGGCGATGCTGTCGTCCAAGGGCGCTGCAGGAATCACGGGCGCGGGCTTCATCACTCTTGCGGCAACGCTTTCCGTGGTGCCCTCGGTGCCCGTCGCCGGGATGACGCTGATCCTCGGGGTGGACAGGTTCATGTCGGAATGCCGTGCACTGACCAACTTCATCGGCAACGCCGTCGCCACTATCGTCGTCGCACGGTGGGAGAACGAGCTGGATACGGAAAAGCTGAACGCTGCCCTTGGCGGACATCCCGGCAAGGCCGATGGACGGCCCCTTCCCACCGGGCACATGCCGCCCGGTCTGAAGGATGCGGTACTGGCGGAAGACTGAGCATCAGGGGCGCGCCATTGGCGCGCCTTCTCATTCTCGGCGGAGCGCGCGCGTCCAGAACCGCAGGAGCAGCAGCATCGCGGCCAGGATCAGGCCCACGGCAAGCCCATACCAGATCCCCTGCGGCCCCAGCCCGAAATGGAAGCCCAGCAGATAGCTCGCCGGGACACCGACGATCCAGTAGCTGAGCCCGGCGATGAACATGGGCACCCGCGTATCCTGTACCCCACGCAAAAGACCGAGCGCCATTACCTGCGCCGCATCGCCGAACTGGAACACCGCCGCGGCGGCCAGAAGCGCGGTTCCGATGGCGATGATCGCCTCCCGATCCGTCTCGGACGGGGAGAGGAACAGTTCGATCAGCGGTCCGGGAATGGTCAGGATCGTCACGATGATGCCCACACCGCAGATCGCGGAAAGGCAGAGCGCCACAACCGCGCCGCGCCGCAGTTCCGGCCAGTTCCGCTCACCCAGAAAGCGGCCGGTGCGAACGGTAGCCGCGTTGGACAGGCCCACATGCAGCATGAAGGCAAGCGCGGTCAACTCCATCGCGATGCCATGCGCGGCGAGCGGCTTCGGCCCGATCCAGCCCATCATGACCGCCGCCGCCGTGAACAGGCTGGATTCCGCCAGACTGGTCAGCCCGATCGGCCAGCCGAGCCAGAAGACCCGGCCGAATGCCTGCCAGTCGGGCTTCCATATCCGCTGGAACAGCCGGTTGTGGCGCAGTTCGGGAAGCCATGCCGCGTAGAAGGCCAGCAGCCCCATCGTCACGAGCTGCACAAGGGCCGAGGCCGTCGCCGCCCCCGCGATGCCCAGCTCGGGAAAACCCCAGTTGCCGAAGATCAGCGCCCAGTTCGCCACGATGTTCACCGCAAGCCCCGCAAGCGTCACCCAGAGCACGACCTGCGTCCGCCCCAGAGCCGCGAGATAGCTGCGCAGCACCATGACCACCAGCGCCGGGATGATCGCCGGGCCTACGATGCGGAGGTAGGTCTGCGCCAGCTCGGAAACCACCGGATCCTGCCCCAGCAGCCCGAAAAGCGGCCGCGACCAGAACATGACGGGGAGCAGCAGGATGCCGTAGAGCACGGACAGCCACATCCCCATCCGGGTCACGCGCCGGGCGGTGGTTTCATCCCTCGTGCCCGCGGCCTCCGCCACCAGCGGCATCACGGCCTGCGCAAATCCGGCGCCGAAATAGAACAACACCACGTAGGATGCGGTGGCCAGCGTCGCCGCCGCCAGTGCGGTGACATCATACCATCCGAGCATCACCGTATTGCTCACATGCAACGCCACCTGCGCGACATTGCTGCCGATCAGGGGGATACCAAGCGCAAGCAGCGCCTTGACATGCGAAAGGATCGGGATGCGGTCTGACATGGCAAGGGCCTCCGTATCGGAGGCCCGTGATCAGAGCAATCGTCTTTGTGCGGCGCTGTATCTCAGCGCGCGTCGTCCTTGCAAAAGGGCGTCGCCGGAATGAGGTCGAGCCTGTCTTCCGAGATACGCTTCCCGCAGATGGTGCAGTAGCCGTATTCGCCCTCGTCCAGCCGTTTGAGCGCCGCCTTGATCATGCGGATCTCGTTCACCGCGGATTCGCTGAGACCGGTGAGCACTTCGTCGCCCTGTCGTTCGGACGCCTGATCCTCCCAGTCATCGCTGTCTTCGGAGCCGATTTCCTCGTCGATATCCTCGACGCGGTCTTCGAGTTCGGCAAGCCGTTCATCAAGCTGAGTACGGCGTTCGGCATCCGATTTCATCTGGCTCTCCCTTGTCAGAATTCCGCCCTGACAACGCATCAGGGCGGGTTTCGGTTCAAATGGCCAGCATCGAATGACCGTGCGGCCTATTTCTCCACGGTGACCTTGGCCATCCAGTCGGGATCGGTCACGACACCGTTGCGGCTGCTGTTGCCGCGCTTGATCTTGTTCACGACATCCATGCCTTCGACCACACGGCCGACGACGGTATATTGCCCGTCAAGATGCGGAGCGTCATCGAACATGATGAAGAACTGACTGTTCGCCGAATTGGGATCCTGCGACCGCGCCATGCCGACCGTGCCGCGCTTGAATGGCTGGTTGGAGAATTCCGCCGGCAGGTTCGGCAGGTCGGAACCGCCCATCCCTGCCCGCGAGGTATCGCCGGCATGCTTGCCGAACTGCACATCGCCGGTCTGGGCCATGAAGCCCTCGATGACCCGGTGGAACACGACGCCGTCGTAATTTCCGGCCTCGGCCAGCGCGACGATGCGTTTGACATGCTCGGGCGCAACATCGGGGAGCAGGTCGATCACCACGCGGCCCTTCGCCTGCCCCTCCACCTGGATCACCAGATCCGGGCCGGGACCATCCTCCGCCGCCGCATCCGCCCGGCCCAGGAAGGTCGCGCCGATGCTGAACGTGCCGAAGGTCGCAAGGGCGACGGCAACCGCCGCCCCGAAGAACATCCCGCGCCGGACGAGGTCGTTCTCAGCCATCCGCGGCGACCTTGACGGAGATCATGCGGTCCGGCTCTGCCGGCGGCTCGCCCCGTTTGATCTTGTCCACGTTCTCCATCCCCTCGATCACGCGGCCATAGACCGTGTATTGACCGTTCAGGAAATGGTTGTCCTTGAAATTGATGAAGAACTGGCTGTTGGCCGAGTTCGGGTCCATCGCGCGGGCGGCGCCCAGCGTTCCGCGATCATGCGGCAGGCGGGAGAATTCCGCCGGAAGGTCCGGCAGGTCCGACCCGCCGGTGCCCGCGCGCCGCAGGTTGAACGTCTCGACGGTCGCGTTGCCGTTCTCCACATCGCCCGTCTGGGCCATGAACCCGTCGATCACGCGATGGAACACGACACCGTCGTATTTGCCCGCGCGGGCGAGTTCCTTCATGCGCTCCGCATGTTTGGGAGCGACATCGGGGAGAAGCTCAATGACGACGGGGCCGTCCTTCAGCTCGATGATAATTGTGTTTTCCGGATCCTTGATCTCGGCCATGGCCTGCCCTCCTTGGCTTTGGGCGCAACCTAGTAGCTGGAACCCGCAAGGAAAAGGGTAAAGCGTCGTCTCCGGTCACGGGCACAGACATATGGGCGAGTTGACGCACACCGCCCCTTCGGGCGAGATACCGCGGCGACCACTGCGAGGAACAGCACATGGCTTGGAAAACGCTCGACGATTTCGACCTGAAAGACAAACGCGTCCTCATCCGGGTGGACGTGAACGTCCCCGTGGCGGACGGCAAGGTGACCGATGCCACGCGAATCGAGAAGATCGCGCCCACCATCCGCTCCGTGCTGGACAAGGGCGGCAGGCCGATCCTGCTCGCGCATTTCGACCGCCCGAAAGGCAAGGTCGTGCCGTCGATGTCGCTCAAGGTCATCATGCCGGCGATGGAAAAGGCCTTCGGCACCAAGGTCGTCTTTGCAGAGGACTGCACCGGCTCCCGCGCGGAGGAGGTGATCGAGAAGGCCCGCCCGGGTGAGGTCGTGCTGCTCGAAAACACCCGCTTCCACGAGGGGGAGGAGAAGAACGACCCGGTCTTTGCCCGGGAGCTTGCCCGGCTGGGCGACATCTATATCAACGATGCCTTCTCCGTCTCTCACCGCGCCCATGCCTCGGTCGAGGCGATCACGAAGCTCCTCCCCTCCGGCGCGGGGCGGCAGATGGAGGCGGAACTGAACGCGCTGGCCGCGGCGCTCGGCGATCCGAAACGGCCGCTGGTGGCGATCGTGGGCGGGGCGAAGGTGTCCACCAAGCTCGACCTGCTGGGCAATCTGGTGACCAAGGTGGACCATCTCGTCATCGGCGGCGGGATGGCGAACACCTTCCTCGTCGCGCAGGGCAAGCAGATTGGCAAGTCGCTTGCCGAACCCGACATGGCGGATACCGCACGCGACATCCTCGCCCGTGCGAAGGCGGCCAACTGCACCATCCACCTGCCGGTCGATATCGTCGTGGCACGTGAGTTCAAGGCGAATGCGCCGCATGAAATCCTGCCCGCCGACGACTGCCCGGCGGATGCGATGATCCTCGACGCCGGACCGCAGACGGTGAAGGAGCTGGAGAAGGTGTTCGACGCCTGCCGGACGCTGATCTGGAACGGCCCGCTCGGCGCATTCGAGCTTGAACCGTTCGACAGGGCAACGACCGCCGCCGCACGCTATGCGGCCAAGCTGACGCGGGAGGGCA
The DNA here is from genome assembly GCF_032102465.1 of Haematobacter sp. Lineage (NCBI taxonomy): Bacteria > Pseudomonadati > Pseudomonadota > Alphaproteobacteria > Rhodobacterales > Paracoccaceae > Haematobacter > Haematobacter sp. Next base: position 338,383 of record NZ_DAMDHB010000001.1, read on the forward strand.
GCCTCGTCTCCGTCGCCGGTGGCGGCGATACGGTGGCCGCGCTGAACAAGGCAGGGGTGGCAGGTGACTTTACCTATATCTCCACCGCCGGCGGGGCGTTTCTGGAGTGGATGGAGGGCAAGGAATTGCCGGGCGTCAAGGCGTTGGACATGGTCTGACGCCTCCGGGCAGCCGTTAGCGCCACCAGAGATTGCGGGGCCGCGAAGCTCCGGCTAGACCTGAAAATGACGCCCCTCCAAGCCATTTTCAGGGATATGACCATGCCGAATGCTAAACAGGCCGAGCAGATCAAGAAGGGCGCGGGGTTCATCGCCGCGCTCGACCAGTCTGGCGGATCCACCCCCAAGGCGCTCCGGCTCTACGGTATCGAGGAGAGCGCCTATTCGGGCGAAACCGAGATGTTCGACCTGATCCACGCCATGCGCGCGCGGATCATCAAGTCCCCCGCTTTCACCGGTGACAAGGTCGTGGGCGCGATCCTGTTCGAGCAGACCATGGACCGGGATATCGACGGCACGCCGACCGCGACCTATCTGTGGGAAACCCGCAGCGTGGTGCCGTTCCTGAAGATCGACAAGGGGCTTGAGGCCGAAGCCGACGGCGTGCAGCTCATGAAGCCGATGCCGGGGCTGGACGCGCTGCTCGGCAGGGCGGCCAAGGCCGGGATCTTCGGCACCAAGGAACGCTCCGTGGTGAACGCCGCGAACCCGGTGGGGATCCAGAAGATCGTGGATCAGCAGTTCGAGGTGGGCGAGCAGGTTCTGGCCCACGGGCTTGTCCCGATCCTCGAACCGGAGGTGACGATCTCCATCGCCGACAAGGCGGAGGCGGAATCGCTGCTGCGCGATGCGCTGCTCAAGGGGCTGGAGACGGTTTCCGCGCCGGTGATGCTGAAACTCTCGCTGCCTACCGTCCCGAACTTCTACAAGCCGCTGGTCGATCATCCGAAAGTGCTGAAGGTCGTGGCGCTCTCTGGCGGCTACAGCCGGGAGGAGGCGAACGCCAAGCTGGCGCAGAACACCGGGATCATCGCTTCCTTCTCCCGCGCGTTGACGCAAGGCCTGTCGGCGGAGCAGGCCGACGCGGATTTCGACCGTGTTCTGGGTGAGACCGTGCAGACCACCTACGAGGCGTCCATCGCGGGCTGAGCCCGGTACGGTGGATCATAAAGGCCCCCTTCGCGGGGGCCTTTTTCATGCGCTAACAGGCTGCTGAAAAAGCCCTGAAGTGTCATGCTATGCGCCGGAAATCGGAAAATCTGCCCGGAAACGCCCGGTAATATATGGATTTCCGGCTGGATTTCTTCAGATGGCGAACGATTTCTACTTCAACACCGGCGAAAAAGCCTTTTTCAGCGGCCTGTAAAGTTCTCTACTCTCCCTGGCGTGCCGCATGGATGCGAAAGGCGTCAGGGCGGAACCGACCAGCCGCGAGGGGGCTACTCCAAGGGCACGGGCTGCTCCATGCACATGTTCTCCAAGGAGCGCCACTTCTACGGCGGCCATGGCATCGTGGGAGCGCAGGTGACGATCTTTATGCTCTGAAAATCGGAAATCTGCCCTGTGATGATCCCGATTGTGGAGATTGCCGCCTGGATTTCGTCAGATTGCGGTCGATTTCCGGCCCAGCAGGTCTGAAAGACTTTCGGCCACCCGCTAAAGCCAATCCAGAATGCCCCCGGTGTCGAGACCGGAGACGCTGCCCGGTATCCGGCCACTCTCCCCCTCCACCCGCGTCATCATATGCCCGCCGGAAACCGCCGCATCGCCCGCGCGAAGGAGCAGGCTCGCCGTCAGCAGCACGGCCAGCCGCTCGACGAACCAGCGCGCCTCCGCCTCCTCCGGCAGCCCCGGCCAGCGCGCCGCATGGGCGGTCAGCGCCCGATCGTAGCGGGAATCGCCGCCCCGCGCCGCCTCCAGTTCAGCCTGCAACGCCGCGGCGGCAGCCGGGTCGCGGGCCAGCGTCCGCAGGATGTCGAGGCAGATGACATTGCCCGACCCCTCCCAGATGCCATTCAGCGGGGCCTCGCGGTAAAGAAGCGGCAGGCCAGTATCTTCGACATAGCCCATGCCGCCCCGGACTTCCAAAGCCTCGCCGACCACTACGGGGCAGCGTTTGTTGGCGATGAACTTGGCCAGCGCCACCCCGATCCGGGCAAAGGCGGCATCGCCCTCATCGAAGGCCCGCGCAACGCGAAAGCCAAGCGCCACGGCGCCCAGCCAGTCGAGAGCGAGATCCGCCAGCACGGCGCGCATCAATGGCTGGTCGATGAGCCGCCGCTGAAAGGCCCGCCTGCCCGAGACCCAGTCCCGCGCCTCCACCAGCGCGGCCCGCATCAGGCCCGCGGGCGCCAGCGCCGTATCCAGCCGCGTGTGATGCACCATTGCGATGATGGTCGCCACGCCCCGCCCCGGCTCCCCCACAGGCTCCGCGAAGGCCCCTTCATATTCGATCTCCGCCGAGGCGTTGGAGCGGTTGCCGAGCTTGTCCTTCAGCCGCCGCAGACGGATAGCGTTCCGCCCGTCCTCCAGCCAGCGGGGGACGAGAAAGCAGGTCAACCCCTCCACCGCCTGCGCCAGCGTGAGGAACCCGTCCGACATCGGCGCGGAGCAGAACCACTTGTGCCCCGTGAGCCGCCAGCCCCCGTCTGTCCGCTCCGCGCGGGTGGAGGAGCCGCGCAGGTCCGACCCGCCCTGTTTCTCCGTCATCGCCATGCCGAGCGTCAGACCCGCCTTCTCCCCCGCCGGCAGCAGACGGGGATCGTAGTCGCGGGACCGGAGGCCCGGCAGCCAGCGCGCCGCAATCTCCGGCGCCGCACCGAGGGCCGCCGACGCAGCATAGGTCATGGTCATCGGGCAGCAGGTGCCGGGCTCCACCTGACTGTGAAGATAGACCAGCGCCGCATGGCTCACGTGCCCGCCACGCGCGCCTTCCCAAGGAAGTGCCGCATAGCCCGCCCCCAGCCCCAGCCGCAGAAAGTCGTGATACGCGGGGTGGAAGTGCACCTCATCGCAGCGCCGTCCGCCCACATCGTAAAGCCGCAGCTCAGGCGCAACACGGTTGGCATCCCGCGCCGCCTCCCGCCAAGCCGCGCTTCCGAGTTCGCCCCCGTGGCGGGCAAGAAACTCCGCATCGCCCCCCTCCCGTTCCACGGCGGCGCGCAGGGCCGGATCGTCCCGCCACAGATCACGGTCCCCCGGCGCGTCGGGCTGGTTCTCCACCTCATGCGTGGACAGACGGCTGACAGGTTGCATGGCTCCCCTCCCCCAACCAATCCCTGAGCCTAGGCGATCCGCTGCACGGAGCAAGGGTGCAACGCGCGCAGATGGTTGCATTCCGCCGTGCCTGTGCGACACTCTAGCGTGGAAACGTCCGCGAGAGACGCTATGACGAACCCCGGCAGGACACCCGGCGGAGGGACAGGATGATGAGCAGCCAGCGAAAGCGCCCCCCGCTCGGAGCGGTGATGTATTTCGTGGTCGCGGGCACGCTGGCGACCTATTTCACCTTCGCCGCCGTTCAGGGGGATCACGGCGTGTTCAGCCGGGTTCAGATCATGGCCGAAGCGGAAAAGCTCACCGAGGAGCGTGACCGGCTGAAGTCGGAGGTGGACGAGTTGCGCAACCGTACGCGGCGGCTCTCCGACCAGTATCTCGATCTCGATCTGCTCGACCAGCAGGCGCGCGACGTGCTGGGCTATACGCGGCAGGACGAGATCGTCATCCGCTGAACCAGTGGGAAATCAACACCGGCGAACGGGAACCAAGGGGCAGTCTGCCCCCTTTTCCCACTCGCAGGACAGGTCGCAGGGCGGGGCAGCGCATGCCCGACTTGCCATCTTCCGAAAATGGTTTAATGGTGAACTATTACCCAGAGGGAGCAGTTGCGCATGGCCGCCAGGAAACCCGCCGAGAAGCCCAACGTGTCCAAGGACGAGCTTCTCCAATACTATCGGGAGATGCTGCTGATCCGCCGGTTCGAGGAAAAGGCGGGACAGCTTTACGGAATGGGCCTTATCGGAGGCTTTTGTCACCTTTACATCGGGCAGGAGGCCGTCGTCGTCGGTCTGGAGGCCGCAGCGGAAGAGGGCGACAAGCGTGTCACCTCCTACCGCGACCACGGGCACATGCTGGCCTGTGGCATGGATGCGAAAGGGGTCATGGCGGAACTGACCGGCCGGGAGGGGGGCTACTCCAAGGGCAAGGGCGGCTCCATGCACATGTTTTCCAAGGAGCGCCACTTCTACGGCGGCCATGGCATCGTGGGCGCGCAGGTGCCGATCGGCGCGGGCCTTGCCTTCGCTGACAAGTATCTGGGCAATGGCCGCGTTACCTTCGCCTATTTCGGCGACGGGGCGGCCAACCAGGGCCAGGTCTATGAGACCTACAACATGGCCGAACTGTGGAGCCTGCCGGTGGTTTTCGTCATCGAGAACAACCAGTATGCCATGGGCACGAGCGTCAAACGCTCCACCAAGTCCAAGACCCTGTTCGGCCGCGGCGAGGCTTTCGGCATTCCCGGCGAACAGGTAGACGGAATGGATGTGCTGGCCGTGCGCGCCGCGGGCGAGAAGGCCGTCGCGCATTGCCGCGCGGGGAACGGGCCGTATATCCTTGAAGTCATGACCTATCGCTATCGCGGCCACTCCATGTCGGACCCCGCGAAGTACCGCACGCGTGAGGAAGTGCAGAAGATGCGCGAAGAACGCGATGCCATCGAACACGTGCGCGAGCTGCTGCTGACGGGCGGCCACGCGACGGAGGACGACCTCAAGGCCATCGACAAGGAGATCAAGGGCATCGTGAACGAGGCCGCCGAATTCTCCAAGGAAAGCCCGGAGCCCGATCTCTCCGAACTCTACACCGATATCTACGCCTGAGGGGAAAGACAGAATGGCAACCGAGATCCTGATGCCCGCCCTGTCTCCCACGATGGAGGAAGGCACGCTCGCGAAATGGCTGGTCAAGGAGGGGGACGAGGTGTCCTCCGGCCAGATCATCGCGGAAATCGAAACCGACAAGGCCACGATGGAATTCGAGGCCGTGGATGAAGGCACGGTCGGCAAGATCCTCATCCCCGAGGGCACCGCCGGGGTGAAGGTCAACACCCCCATCGCAGTGCTGGTGGTGGAAGGCGAGAGCGCCGACACCGCGACACCCGCCCCGGCGAAGTCAGAGACGCCCTCCGAAGCGAAGGCTCCGGCGGAAGCGAAGGCCACATCTGCCGTGGAAGCCGCGCCGCATCCGCAGAAGGCCGCCGACACCACACCAGACTGGCCGGACGGCACGCCGATGAAAACCATGACCGTGCGCGAGGCGCTCCGCGAGGCCATGGCGGAGGAAATGCGCGCCGACGACATCGTCTTCCTGATGGGGGAGGAAGTCGGCGAATACCAGGGCGCCTACAAGATCAGCCAGGGGCTGCTGGACGAATTCGGCGCGCGCCGCGTGGTGGACACGCCGATCACGGAGCACGGCTTCGCCGGTATCGGCGTCGGCGCGGCTTTCGGCGGGCTGAGGCCGATCGTGGAGTTCATGACATTCAACTTCGCCATGCAGGCGATCGACCAGATCATCAACTCCGCCGCCAAGACGCTCTACATGTCGGGCGGTCAGATGGGATGTCCGATCGTGTTCCGCGGCCCGAACGGTGCCGCTGCCCGCGTGGGCGCCCAACACAGCCAGGACTATGCCGCATGGTATGCGCAGATCCCCGGCCTGAAGGTGGTGCAGCCCTATTCCGCGGCCGATGCCAAGGGCCTGCTCAAGTCCGCGATCCGCGACCCGAACCCGGTCATCTTCCTTGAGAACGAGATCCTCTATGGCCGCTCCTTCGAGGTGCCGGACCTCGAAGATTTCACCATCCCCTTTGGCAAGGCGAAAATCTGGCGGGAGGGCACGGATGTCACCATCGTCTCCTTCGGCATCGGGATGAGCCATGCGCTGGCGGCGGCGGACAAGCTGGCGGAAGAAGGCATCTCGGCGGAGGTCATTGACCTGCGCACGCTGCGGCCGATCGACTACGATACGATCCTCGCCTCCGTGCAGAAGACCAACCGCTGCGTGACGGTGGAGGAAGGTTTCCCCGTCGGATCCATCGGCAACCACCTGTCGGCCTATATCATGGAGAACGCATTCGACTGGCTCGACGCACCCGTGATCAACTGCGCGGGCAAGGACGTGCCCATGCCCTATGCCGCTAACCTTGAGAAACTGGCGCTGATCACCGCGGACGATGTCGTCGCGGCGGTCAAGAAAGTCACCTACCGCTGAAGGGGGAGAGAATGGCGACTGAAATCCTGATGCCCGCCCTGTCTCCCACGATGGAGGAGGGGACGCTCGCGAAATGGCTGGTCAAGGAGGGGGACACCGTCTCCTCCGGAGACATCCTCGCGGAAATAGAAACCGACAAGGCCACGATGGAATTCGAGGCTGTGGACGAGGGGGTCATCGGCAAGATCCTCGTCCCGGAAGGCACTGCGGGCGTGAAAGTGAACGCGCCCATCGCCGTGCTGGTGGAGGAAGGCGAGAGTGTGGAGGATGCGCCCGCATCCAAGGCCGCGCCCAAGGCGGAGGAGGCCCCGAAGCAGGCCGCCGCGGTGCCCGAGGCTCCTCCCAAGGCTTCTGAAAAAGCACCCGCCCGTGCAGCGGGAGAGCGGGTCTTCGCCTCCCCCCTCGCCCGCCGGATCGCTGCGGAAAAGGGCATTGATCTTGCCGCCCTCTCCGGCTCCGGCCCGCATGGCCGGATCGTGAAGGCGGATGTGGAGACGGCGAAACCCGGCAAGCCGGCCAGCGCCCCCGCGACGGCGGAGGCCAAGGCATCCGCACCGGAGCAGAAACCCGAACCGCAGAAAGCGGCCATGCCGACCGGCGCCTCTGCGGACACGGTCAAGAAGCTCTACGCCGACCGCGATTATGAGGAAGTGACACTCGACGGGATGCGCCGGACCATCGCCGCGCGGCTGACCGAGGCCAAGCAGACCATCCCGCATTTCTATCTGCGCCGCGACATCCGGCTCGACGCGCTGATGGAGTTCCGCCAGACCCTCAACCACCAGCTTGCGGGCCGGGGGGTGAAGCTGTCGGTCAACGACTTCATCATCAAGGCGGGCGCAGTCGCGTTGCAGCAGGTGCCGGATGCCAATGCCGTCTGGGCGGGCGACCGCATCCTGAAGCTGAAGCCGTCCGACGTGGCGGTGGCCGTGGCGGTGGAGGGCGGGCTGTTCACGCCGGTCATCCGCGACGCGGACAAGAAGTCTCTCTCCGCCCTGTCGGCGGAGATGCGCGACCTTGCCCATCGGGCGCGGGACCGTAAGCTCGCGCCGCAGGAATATCAGGGCGGCAGCTTCGCGATCTCCAACCTCGGCATGTACGGGATCGACAATTTCGATGCCGTCATCAACCCGCCGCACGGGTCCATCCTCGCCGTCGGAGCGGGCGTCAAGAAGCCGGTCGTCGGCAAGGATGGTGAGATAGAGGTGGCCACGGTCATGTCCGTCACGCTCTCCGTCGATCACCGGGTGATCGATGGGGCATTGGGGGCGGAATTCCTCAAGGCCATGGCGGACCTGCTGGAAAACCCGATCCTGATGGTGGCCTGACTGTTTTCCCGCCTTGCGGGCGGGAAATTCCTGACCTTTTCGGCTCCCTGCCTTACGGGTAGGGAGCCTCTTTCCCGGCCACCTGCGGCCCCCTTCCGCGACGGCGGCTTCTATCAAGCGCCGGCCTTGCGTTGAAAACCAGGAAGTCGGTCCGGTCACGAGCCAAAACCTACGGTTTCCGGGGAGTTCTTCAACAATGTGGAGAAAGATCTCCGCCCCCGAGCAACCTCGAGGTCCTCTTTCAGCACCCCGCCAACAGGATGCTGAAAAGTCGCCACCTCCCCTAGCTTGCATTGAAAGCCAAAAAATCTGCCCCGTCACGCGCCAGAACGTGCAGTTTCCGGGGCACTCCTCAACCATGTGGAGAAAGATCTCCGCCCCGGAGCAACCTCGGGATACTTTTTCCAGCACCCTGTTAAAGACCCTCGCGCATGCACGGAGAGAATCGCGGCAAGCGCTTCTCCACCCGGCGGATCGTTTGCGGGGTCAGGCGGTTGATCACCCTGGTTGGCTCCTGCACGATACCGAGTTTCCACCCAGACGGACCATGAGCCTCGGGGCGGCCCCCGCAAAACATCTGGACCCCGCGCGGCGCGACCTCTACGCTTCGGCGTAACACGTCTGGTCCCAATGCTCCGCTTCACCCTGTCCCGCATCACCTCGCTCCTGTTGAGCCTCATCGTTGCGAGCGTGGCGATCTTCGCCGTGATCGAGAGCGTGCCCGGTGATCCGGCCACCTTCATGCTGGGCATGAACGCAGAGCCCGACACCATTGCCGCCCTGCGCCGGGAAATGGACCTGGACCGGCCCGTCGCCGAGCGATACCTGCGCTGGATGGGCGGTATGGCGGCAGGCGATTTCGGCACGTCCTATACGTATCGCGTACCGGTGAGAGAGCTGATCGGACAGCGGGTTGCCGTCTCCCTCCCCCTCGCCCTGTATGCGCTTGTGCTGAGTGTTCTCATAGGTCTGCCAGCCGGCCTGCTTGCGGCATCGCGCCGGGGAAGCGTAACCGACTGGTCGGTGATGGGCGTGACCCAGCTTGGCATCGCGGTGCCGAACTTCTGGTTCGCGATGTTGCTGGTCCTGCTCTTTTCGATCACGCTCCGCTGGTTCCCCTCCGGCGGCTTTCCGGGCTGGGGCGCGGGTCTTTGGCCGGTGGTGAAGTCGCTGACGCTTCCAGCCATCGCCCTCGCGCTGCCGCAGGCCTCCATCCTCGCGCGCATCATGCGGTCTGCGTTGATAGAAACGCTGGGGCAGGATTACATCCGCACCGCGCGCGCCAAGGGGCTGAGCCTCCGCCGCGCCATTCTGGGCCACGCGCTCCGCAACGCGCTGATCCCGGTCCTGACAATTCTGGGGCTGCAGTTCTCCTTTCTGCTGGCGGGCGCAATCATCATTGAGAACGTGTTCTATCTTCCAGGCCTCGGGCGGCTGATCTTTCAGGGCATCACCCAGCGGGATCTGATCGTCGTGCGCTCGGCTGTCATGCTGCTGGTGTTCACCGTCATCGTGGTGAACTTCCTGACTGATCTGGCCTATATGCTCATCGATCCCCGGTTGAGGGCGCGCGCGTGAGGCTACCGGTTTCTCTGGTTGTCGGCGGGGTTCTGTCGCTCATCGTGCTGCTCTCGGCGCTGCTGTCGCTGTTCTGGACTCCGCATTCGGTGGAGACGCTGGCCGTAGCCGCGAAGCTGAAGCCCATCGGCACGCCGGGCTACCTGCTCGGCACGGACCAGCTCGGGCGCGACATCCTCTCCATGCTGATGGTCGGGGCACGGACCTCGGTCTCCGTCGCCTTGATCGCGGTGGGGATCGGGGTGGTGATCGGCGTGCCGCTGGGACTTGCCGCCGCCGCAAGCCGGGGCAGCCTGCTGGACGAGGCGATCATGCGCGGCAACGACGTGATCTTTGCTTTCCCGAGCCTCGTCATCGCCATCCTGATTACCGCCGTGCTGGGACCGTCCGCCGTCAATGCGATCCTTGCCATCGGCATCTTCAACATTCCCGTCTTTGCCCGCGTCGCGCGGGCAGGAGCGCTGAGCCTGTGGACGCTCGACTACGTCCGCGCCGCGCAGGTCGCGGGCAAGGGGCGCGCGCGGATTTCATTGGAGCATATCCTGCCCAATATCCTCAACCTCCTGATCGTGCAGGCGACGATCCAGTTCTCGCTCGGCATTCTGGCGGAGGCCGGGTTGTCCTATGTCGGCCTCGGCGCTCAACCGCCGATCCCGTCCTGGGGGCGGATGTTGGCAGAGGCGCAGACGCTGGTGGCCCTCGCGCCCCATGTTGCCATCCTGCCGGGGCTGGCGATCGTGGTGACGGTGCTCGGCCTCAACCTGATGGGCGACGGCCTCCGCGACGTGCTGGATCCGCGTCTGAGGCGGGGCAGATGAGCGCGCCGATGCTCTCCGTCAGGGATCTTGCCGTCACCATCCGTGGCACGCCGGTGGTGCGGGACGTCTCCTTCGATATCGGGGCGGGTGAGGTGATGGGGCTGGTGGGCGAGTCCGGGTCGGGCAAATCAATGACCGCGCTGGCGCTCATGGCGCTGCTGCCCTACGGGGCCGAGGTGCGGGGCGCGGCCCTGCTGGACGGGGTGGATCTGCTCCCGCTCTCCGAGCATCAGATGTGCCGTCTCCGGGGCGCGGAGATCGGCATGATCTTCCAGGAACCGATGACGGCGCTCAACCCGATGCAGACTATCGGGGCGCAGGTGGCCGAGACGCTCGTCGTCCACCGGCGCGCCTCACGGTCCGAAGCGCTGGAGATCGCGCGGGCACGGCTCGACCGTGTCGGGCTGGACGCGACCCGCGTGCCGCTCGACCGTTTCCCGCATGAGCTGTCTGGCGGTCAGCGGCAGCGGGTCTGCATCGCCATGGCCACGGCGCTCCGCCCGAAGCTGCTGATCGCGGATGAACCGACGACCGCGCTCGACGTGACGACACAGGCGGCGATCCTGGAGCTGCTCAAGGATCTCGTGGCGGAGGAGGGCATGAGCCTGCTGCTCATCACCCATGATCTTGCCGTTGTCGCCCGCATGGCCGACAGGGTGGCCGTGATGAGCCAGGGCCGCATCGTGGAGCAGGGTCCGACGGAAACCGTGTTCCGGGAAAGACGCGCGCCCTATACGCGCCAGCTTTTCGCCGCATCCGCCCATGTGCCAGAACGTGCGCGCCCTGCTCTCGGCGCACCGCTGCTGGAGGTGCGGGATGTGGTCCGCGCCTATCCCCTGCCCCGCGACGGGCTGCTCGGAACCCAACGCACGCTGCGGGCGGTGGACGGCGTGAGCCTTACTCTGCGGGAAGGGGAAAGCGTCGGGCTGGTGGGTGAATCCGGGTGCGGAAAATCCACCCTCACCCGCGCCATTCTGGGTCTCGACCCGATACAATCGGGGGAAATCCGCCTTGGCGGAGAACCGGTCGTCGCTGGCCGGATGAGCCATGGCCAGCGTGCGCGGGTGCAGGTCGTCTTTCAGGATCCCTTCGGCAGTTTCGACCCGCGCCACCGCGTCGAACGGCTGGTGGCCGAGCCGTTTCACCTGCGCCCCTGCCCCCGTGCGGAACAGCGGGAACGCGTGGCGGCGGCGCTGGTGGAGGTCGGCCTTTCGCCCGATGACATGCGGAAATACATCCATGAATTCTCGGGCGGTCAGCGCCAGCGCATCGCCATTGCCCGCGCGCTCATCATCCGGCCCGCGCTCATCGTGCTGGATGAGGCGGTCTCCGCGCTGGATGTCCGCGTGCGGGCGCAGATCCTCGATCTTCTCGCCGATCTGCAGGAACGTCTGAAACTGAGCTACCTGTTCGTCAGCCATGATCTTGCCGTGGTGCGCGGGATAACCGACAGGGTGATGGTCATGCGCGGGGGCCGCATCATCGAGGAAGGTCCGACGGCCGAGGTCTTCGATGCCCCGCGCGAAGCCTACACGGCGCAACTGATCGCAGCGACCCCCCGCATCCCCGCGGGCTGGCTGGAGGAGACGGCGTAATGCGGCCCGGGCGGCGCAATCTCATCACCGATGTCACGGGGCTGTCGGTGGGCAACGCCTCCGATGCCCGGCTGAAAAGCGGCGCGACCGTGCTTGTGGGGGAGCGACCGTTCATCGCCGCCGTTTCCGTGATGGGCGGCGCACCCGGCACGCGGGAGACCGACCTGCTTGCCCCCGACCGGCTGGTTCAGGAGGTGGACGCGCTTGTCCTTTCCGGCGGGTCGGCGTTCGGTCTCGACGCGGCGTCCGGCGTGGCCGACGCGCTGCGGGAGGCGGGCCGCGGGTTTACCGTAGGCGATCAGCGGGTGCCCATCGTTCCCGGAGCGATCCTGTTCGACCTGACCAACGGCGGCGACAAGTCATGGCGGGAGAACCCCTACAAGGCGCTTGGCCGTGCCGCGCTCGCCAACGCGGCGCCCGGGTTCGATATCGGCAGTGTCGGCGCAGGGACGGGAGCCACGACGCGGAACTGGAAGGGCGGGCTTGGCTCCGCCTCCCTGGTGCTTGAAGGCGGGCTGACGGTGGGCGCCTTGGTTGCCGTGAACGCTCTCGGCTCCGTGACGCTGGGCGACGGGCCGCAGTTCTGGGCCGCGCCGTGGGAGATGGAAGGGGAGTTCGGTGGCCTCGGCCTGCCCTCCCCACTACCGCCGCAGGACGTGGAAGGGCCGGGCAAGCGACTGGGAGAGGCGACAACCATCGCCATCGTCGCCACCGATGCGCGGCTCACACAGGCGGAAGCCACGCGGCTTGCCACCGCCGCTCAGGACGGCATGGCGCGGGCCATCGTCCCCTCGCACACCCTGTTCGACGGCGATCTGGTCTTTGCCGCGGCGACCGGCGCGCAGCCTCTGGCAGAAGGGGGTGCGGACCTGTATCGTCTCGGCCATGCCGCAGCCTGCTGCCTTGCCCGCGCGATTGCCCGCGCCATACACGCCGCCCGCCCCGCGCCGGGCGACCGGCAGCCGTCATGGGCCGCGCGTCATGCTCACGATTGAAATGCGGCACAGGAAAGGCCACCCCCTTGTTCCTTGAACTATTCATTGTTCTCGTCCTCATTCTGGTGAACGGCGTGCTGGCGATGGCGGAGCTGGCCATCGTCTCGTCTCGACCTGCACGCCTTCGCACGCTGGCCGACAAGGGCAGCCGCGGGGCGAAAATCGCGCTCAATCTCTCTGAAAATCCGGGCCGCTTCCTGTCTGCGGTTCAGATCGGCATCACCTTGGTCGGCGTGCTGTCAGGGGCGTTTTCCGGGGCCACGCTGGGCGGACGGTTCTCCGAATGGCTCCGCACGCATGGGCTTTCACCAGCGAGCGCCGACGCGCTCGGCGTGCTGATCGTGGTGGTGACGATCACCTACCTGTCCCTCATCATCGGGGAGCTGGTGCCCAAGCAGATCGCGCTTCGGAACCCGGAGAACGTCGCGTCGCGCGTGGCGCCGCTCATGGCCGTTCTGGCGAAGATCGCGTCTCCGCTCGTCTGGTTTCTCGACCTGTCCGGCCGCACCGTTCTCCGGCTGCTCGGCCAGACGGATAGCGAGGAGTCCAAGGTCACGGAGGAGGAGGTCCGCACCGTCCTTTCGGAGGCCCAGTCCGCGGGCGTCATCGAAACGGGCGAATCGGCCATGCTTTCCGGCGTCATGCGCTTGGCCGACCGCAACGCACGCGGGCTGATGACGCCGCGCCGGGACGTGGAAATGGTCGATCTCGACGCGACGGAGGAGGAAGTGCTTGCGACGCTCCACAAATCGCGCTTCTCCAAACTGCCAGTGCGGGACAAGACGACGAATGACGTGCCGGGGGTGATCTTTTCCCGCGACGTGTTCGAGGCGCGGACGACGGACCGCCCGTTCAGCGTGGCCAATCTCATGCGGGAAGTCCCCGTGGTGTCCGATCGCGCGAAAGCGCTGGATGTCGTCGAAGTGCTCCGCCGCTCGCCACCGCACATCGCGCTGATCTTCGACGAATACGGCGAGTTCGAGGGGATCGTGACCACCGGCGACGTGCTGGAGGCCATCGCTGGCGTTTTCGATGAGGATGAGACGGGCGAGCCTGCCCTGTTTCTGCGCGACGACGGCAGCTACCTCATCGCGGGCTGGATGTCCGTGGACGAATTCTCCGACCGGCTGGGTTATCCGCGCAAGCCCGATGCCGACTACGCCACCGTGGCGGGTCTGGTGCTGGACGAGTTGCAGCGCATGCCCGCGCTGGGAGACACGTTCGAGCGGCACGGGTGGAAGTTCGAAGTGGTCGATCTCGATGAACGGCGGATCGACAAGGTGCTGGTCATCCCGCCCGAGCAGTCTGCCGACGAGGGCTGACCCCGCAGGCGGATCGATCTTCAGTCTGGTCTGCGCAACACAGGCGGCTGAAACGGAAAGGGCGCGCAAGATGCGCGCCCCCCGAAAACTTGGCCCTCAAGGAATATCAGGCGGCGGCCTGACCTTCGCCTTCCGCTTCCTTGGCCTCGATGGCATTCGGCGCGGACAGCGTCGAGGTAATCTCGATCTTGCGCGGTTTCAGCGTTTCGGGAACTTCCCGCACCAGGTCGATGTGCAGCATGCCGTCGGCATGGGTCGCGCCCGAGACACGCACGTGATCGGCAAGGGCGAAACGGCGCTCAAACGCGCGCGTCGCGATACCGCGATGCAGGAAGCTGCGTTCGCCATCTTCCTTCACCTTGCGGGCGCTGACGATAAGCGCGTTGTCGCGCATCTCGACCGACATTTCCTCGGGCGAGAAGCCGGCGACGGCGATGGAGATACGGTAGCCGTTTTCGGCGGTCTTTTCGATATTGTAGGGGGGGTAACCGGGCTGAACGTCGGCCGCCAGAACCCTGTCCATCAGGTCGGCGATACGGTCAAAACCCACGGTTGCACGATAGAGCGGGGCGAGATCAAAGGTTCGCATGGATCATCCTCCATTGAGCGATGTCTTGGCTGCCTTCCCGGGCAGGGCAAGGCGCGGTTAACCGGGCCCCTTGTTGGGCATCCCGGTGACACTGATCTGGGAAAGCGACAGTGGCGTTTCAAGGGGTTCGGGCGGCGTTCTCCAGCGTGGGAAGCGCATCGGCGACGGGGACGGCGAAAGCGATGCCCCGGCCCTCTGCCTCGCCCCGCGCCACGACGATGCCGACGAGCCGCCCTGCCCCGAGCGACCCCGCGATCAAGGGCGCCCCCGAGGCCCCGCCCGTGACACCACAGTCGATCAGCAACGCGCCAAGGCTCCGCCTGAGCAGCGGGCAGGACAACACCTGCGGAGGCTCCTCCGGCCGTTGGCGGGAATAGGTGATGGCGGTCAGCTCTTCCGGCGGCAATAACGCCTGCTCAAGCTGTATCGGCTGCACCTGAAGGGGTGTCAGCAACTCGACCAGCGCGATATCCGAGGCAAGACGGCTGCGCGCCTCCGCCCCCGGCAGATAATCGGGATGGAGCACGACGCGCCGCGCCACAGACTGCGCCACCTCCGTGCCCTGCGAGCGGCCGGCGCGAAAGACGATGTTCTCCGCAGGAAACGGTGCCCCGTCGGGAAGGCTCACGCAATGCGCCGCTGTCAGCACGCGATCTGGCGCGATAAGCACGGCGCTGCAGACGCTCCTGCCCGAATCGAGACGACCGACGGCTGGCCAATCCACAGCGCCTGCGGAAGACGCGCCCGAAAGCATCGCCGAAAGCATCACCGCCCCGGCAATCAGGCGTGGGAGACGGGCAGATTTCGCCATGACAGGCTCCGGTTTCAGGATGTCGCGAAATGGCCCTCGCCGGGGAATTCTACATCACTCCACGCAACAAGCCACATCCGTGCCGCATGCGCTCTGGCCCCGCGCCGAGAGGCGTGAGACTGTTCGGCAAAGGTCAGGTTCGATGCAGCATATCTTCACATTCACTCCGTTCACATTCGCCGATGCCATTGCCGTCGGCCTGCTGCTGCTGGTCTGGCTGGTCAGCGGTTACCTGATCGAACGGACGGACGCTCCCCGCCTGTCCGTCGCGACCCTGATGGAACACTACCGCCGCGAATGGATGCGGCAGTTCGTCACCCGCACCCCGCGCCTGTTCGATGCGAATGTCATGGCGAGCCTGCGGCAAGGCACATCCTTCCTCGCCTCCGCCTGGATGATCGCCATTGGTGGCGGCCTCGCGCTCATCGGCAACCGGGAGCGGGTGGGCAATGTGGCGGAAGACCTGACGCTTGGCGAACTCACCCCCGTGGTATGGGAGGTGAAGATGCTGCTGGTCCTGCTTTTCGTGACCAACGCGTTTCTGAAATTCCTCTGGGCGCACAGGCTCTTTGGCTATTGCACCATCCTGATGGGAGCGGTTCCGAACGATCCCGACGACCCCAAGGCCACGGTGATCGCGGATCAGGCGGCGGAGATCAACATCCGTGCGGCACGCGGCTTCAACCGGGGGCTTCGCTCCATCTATTTCGCGCTGGCAGCGCTTGGCTGGCTGGGCGGGCCGCTGGCGCTGATGGTGAGCACCATCATCACCCTTGCCGTGATCTGGCGGCGGGAATACGGCTCCTATTCGCGGGAGGTGCTGCTCGCGGGGATCCAGACGATGCGGATCTAGCGCGCGCCCTGAATGGCGGGACGAAGCGTCCGGTCCAGTTCCCCCGCGGTGATCGGCCCGGCAAAGCGCATGACGACCTTGCCCGCACTGTCGATCACATAGGTTTCCGGCACGCCGTACACCCCCCAGTTCAGCGCCATGCGGCCGGAGGCATCCGCACCGATGGCGTGGAAGGGGTCGCCCAGCTCCTGAAGGAAGGCCAGCGCCTTTGCCGGATCGTCCTTGTAGTTGATGCCGTAGATCGGCACCCCCTCGGCGGCGAGCTTCTCCAGCATGGGATGTTCGGCGCGGCAGGGGGCGCACCAGCTTGCCCAGAAGTTGACAAGCTTCACCCCCGGCGTCTTGAGCACCGCCGTGTCGAAGCCTGCATCCTTCCCCAGCGGGGTTACCGCGATGGCGGGGGCCTCACGACCCACGAGGGTGGAGGGCAATGTATCATCCCGGCCCATGCCGAAGAAGAACAGGGCAGCCAGCCCCGCAAAGGCCACCGGCGGAATCAGGACGAGGGGAGATATTCTAGCCACGACCGCGCCGCCTTTCTTCCGCTTCCTCCAGCCGCCGCTTCACCTTCGCGCCGCGAAGCAGCGTCAGGGCCACCGTTCCCGCGAGGAGCACGAAGGTCACGCCATAGGCCGACAGCACGGAAGCCGCGTATTTCCCGAGATCCGGCATCATGCCATCCGCTCCCGCAGCTCCAGCGCCTTGAGGCGGCGGGCCCGGATCTCCGTCCGCGTCCGTATCAGCACCAACGTCAGGAACAGCAACGCGAAGCCCGCCATGCAGATGACGAGAGGTATCCAGAAGGCGTTGTCCACATTCTCCTTGCGGTCGAGGCTGAGCGAGGCGCCCTGATGCAGCCCCTGGCTCCAGAAGTTCACCGCATAGCGCGACAGCACGGCAAACACCGAACCGACAAGGCAGAGCACCGAAGTCAGGTCGGCCGCGGTATCCGTATCCTCGACCGCCTGCCAAAGCGCGATATAGCCGAGGTAGAACAGAAAGAGGATGAGGAAGGAGGTCAACCGCGGATCCCAGGCCCACCACGTTCCCCACATCGGCTGGCCCCAGACCGCCCCGGTGAACAGCGCGATCAGGGTCATGACCATGCCCACCGGCGCCGCTGCCCGCGCCGCCAGCGCGGAAACGTGATGCCGCCGGATGAGCCATATCAGCGACGCGACCAGCATCATCAGCCAGGCGTTGATCGCCATGAGTGCTGCGGGCACGTGCAGGAAGATGATCTTCACCGTGGAGCCCTGGCGATAATCGTCCGGCGTCAGGAAGAAGCCCCAGACAAGCCCGACAGCCAGACAGACCACCGTCAGCCCGACGCACCACGGCAGCAGCCGGGCGGAAGTCTGCATGAAACGGACGGGATTGGCATATTCCCAGAGCGAGGTCGCGCGCATCCTGTTCTGCTCCTGTGTCGTCATGGGTCTAGCATGGTTTTGGGCGTCCCGCACAGTCACCTGAGGTTGATACGAATTGCCGCGGCCGTCGCGAAGGGCAAAAGCGCCAGCACCCCCGCCGTGATGCCGCCGAGCAGAAGGAACGGCGTGGCAAGCGAAAATCCCTCCGCCCCCCGGCGCACCACCTCTGCCCCATAGACCAGCGTCGGGACGTAGAGCGGCAGCACCAGCAGGGACAAAAGCAACCCGCCCCGCTTCAAGCCCACCGTCAGCGCCGCGCCGAAGGTCCCGATGACCGAGAGCGCAGGCGTCCCCGCCGCGAGCGAGGCCAGCAGCCAGGGATAGCCTTGCAACGGCAGGTTCAGCAGCAGCCCCAGCAGCGGCGCGATGAGGGTGAGCGGCAGCCCCGTCGTCAGCCAGTGGGCCAGCGCCTTGATGAAAACCACGCCCTCCAGGGGAATAGGCGCAGTGGCGATGAGGTCGAGCGAGCCATCCTCATGATCCAGCGCGAAAATCCGGTCGAGCGACAGCAGCGCGGAGAGCAGCGCACCCACCCAGATGATGCCGGGCGCGATCCGCCCCAGCGTGCTCCCCTCCGGGCCGACCCCCAGCGGCACCAGAACGGCAAGGATCAGGAAGAAGGCAAGCCCGAGCCCGAAGCCGCCGCCGCTGCGGAAGGCAAGCCGCAGGTCCCGCAGCAGAAGCGCTATCACGAGATATCCCCGAAGGCCAGGTCGAAATCCCCCATCGCCTCGGCCCGCGCCCGGAAGGCCGCGATGTCCATCACGGGCGGCGCGCCAAGACCCAGATCGACATGGGTCGCGATCAGCGCCGCACCGCCGCCGGCCAGATGCGCCCGCACCGCATCCGCGAAAAGCGTCACGCCCTCGCTGTCCAGCGAAACCGTCGGCTCATCCAGCAGCCAGATCGGTCGCCCCGTGACCAGCAGCCGCGCAAGGCCCAGCCGCCGCCGCTGACCCGCCGAGAGGTTCTGTGCCGGACGTTCGCGCAGGGGACCGAGGCCGAAAGTCTCCATCGCCGGGCCGATCTCACGTTGTCCATGCAGCCGCGCCCAGAAGGCGAGGTTCTCCGTTACGGTCAGCGTCGCCTTCAGCCCGTCCGCATGGGCGGAATAGGCGATGGCCTCGGGCGGAGCGGAAATCGTGCCGGAAAGCGGCGGCTGCAATCCGGCCAGCGTCCGCAACAGCGTTGTCTTGCCGATGCCATTCGGGCCGCGCAGCACAAGAGCGCCGCCGCCGGGAAGCGTGAAGCTCACCCCCTCCAGCACCGGTATCCCGCCGCGCGCGCAGGCCAGATCTCTTACCTTAAGCGTCATACTCGCCGGATAGCCTATCCCAGAGAGCGGGAAAAGCCGCCCATGTGGCGGATGCGGCGATCACGCACCGGCAGGCGGCGCCATCACGGGGAGAAGCGCCACTGCCACCCGCCGTCCTTCGGAAAGGAGCACGTTGTAGGTCCGGGCAGCGGCGGGCGTGGCCATGGCCTCTGCCGCGAGACCCGCCTCTTCCAGTTGCTCGCGAAGCGCGCGGGGAAGGAAGGCGACCTCCGCCCCTGTGCCGATGAACAGCACGTCGATCTTCGTCTTGAGCGCGAGCAGCGGAGCCACGTCCTCCAGCCCGCCCCAGGTCGCCGCACCCTGCGCGGAAACCAGCACCGGCCCCTCCAGCACCTTTCCGGCAACGCGGAAGAACCCCGGCCCATAGCCATCAATCGGTCGCGCATCGTTGTAAACGATTTCGTTGAGGCGCATCTCACCCTCCGCAGTGTCGCAACCATGATACCGCCAATCCTCCCGGTTTCACAGGGTATCGGTTGGCGAAACGGCATCGGGCACTATCTTGCCCGGCGGAGGTTTCATGATGCTGCAATTCGCTCGCGCCGCTTTTCTCGCGGCTATCCCCCTCGCCTCTCCCGCGCTTGCCGATGGCCTGACGGAAAAGGAGATGACCGCCCCCGGACCGCTGGGGGCCCTTGCCGGAACATATCTGGCCCCCCAGTCGCCGCAGGCGGTCGCGCTGATCCTGCCCGGCTCAGGCCCGACGGACAGAAACGGCAACGGGCCGCTTGGCCTCGACACAGACGCCTACAAGCAGCTTGCCGAAGCGCTGGCGGAACGCGGTATCGCGACGCTCCGCGCCGACAAGCGGGGCATGTTCGGAAGCGCCGCTGCGATTTCCGATCCGAATGACGTGACGCTGGCCGCCTATGGGCGCGACGCGATCGTCTGGGCGGCCAGCCTCGCGGGGGAAACCGGCCTGCCCTGCACCTGGCTCATCGGCCACAGCGAGGGCGGGCTGGTTGCCCTGAGCGCGGTGGCGAGCGATGAGCGCGCCTTCTGCGGCGTGATCCTTCTGGCGACACCGGGCCGGTCGCTCGCCGTGGTGCTGGAGGACCAGCTGACCCGGAGCCTGGAGGACGACAGCCTGCGCAGCGCTGCGGATGCAGCAATCGACAGCCTGCAACGCGGCCAGCGCGTGCCGGAGGATCAGATCCCGGAACCGCTCCGGCCGATGCTCGGCCCCCAGATTCAGGGCTACCTGATCGATCTGTTTTCGCACGATCCGGGAGAGATGACGCGGCGCTATGGCGGGCCGCTGATGATCGTCTCCGGCGGGGAGGATCTGCAACTCGACCCGACCGATGCCGCAACGCTCACGCAGGCGAGAAATGACGCCGTGACCCTGCTGCTCCCCGGTATGAACCATGTGCTGAAGGAGGTTCCGCCCGGCGACAAGGCCGCCAATCTGGCCAGCTATTCCAACCCTTCGGTGCCGCTGGCCACCGGGCTTGCCGATGCCGTGGCGCGTTTCATCACGCGGACGGAGGACGAACCCTTCGGTCTCGCCCCGCCGACCGCGGAATGAGGCTCAGGGCGCGGCCTTCGCCGCGTCCTTGCCGGCCTTTTCCGTCTTGTCCGAGCGATCGACGCCAAGCCATATCAGCACCACCGAAGCGATGAAGATCGTGGAATAACAGCCAACGAAAATCCCGAATACCATCGCGAAGGAGAAGCCCCGGATTACATCCCCGCCAAGCGCCAGCAGCACGAGAAGCGCGAGGAAGGTGGTCATCGTCGTCATGATCGTCCGGCTCAGCGTTTCGTTGAGCGAGAGGTTCACGATGTCCTTGAGGCTGCGCTTCTTGTATTTCACGAGGTTCTCGCGCACCCGGTCGAAGATCACCACCGTGTCGTTGATCGAATAGCCCACCACCGTCAGCACAGCCGCGACGACGGTCAGATCGAACTTGATCTGGAACAGCGAGAAGACGCCTATTGTCATGACCGCGTCATGCACAAGCGCCGCGACCGCCGCGACGCCGAACTGCCATTCAAAGCGCATCCATATGTAGAACATGATCCCGATGATCGCCGCGCCGAGAGACAGCAGCGCCATGGAGACCAGCTCGCCCGAGACCTTCGGCCCGACGGTTTCCACCGCTTGAAAACGGATGGTCGGGTCAACAGCCTGAAGGGCGCGCTCCGCCGCCGCAATCTGCTCCGAGGACAGCATATGTGCGTCATCGGGCGCCTGGATGCGGATCTGCGCCACGTGCTGATCCGCCCGAAAGGTCGGATCATAGACCTGCGTCAGTGTCACATCGCCATACCCCAGCGGTTCCAGCGCATTGCGATAGGCGCCGATGTCCACGGGTTGACTGGCCTCGGTGCGGATGGTCGTGCCGCCGAGAAAGTCGATGCCGAAGTTGAAGCCCAGCGTGAAGCAGCTCGCGATGGCGATGACCATGGCCAGCATCGAGGCCGGGAACACCACGCGCGCAAAACGGAAGAAGTCCCAGTTCGTGTTGTCGGGAACGAGCTTGAGCCGATACATGTCAGACCTTCAGCGTCTTCGGCCGGCGCCAGTCATACCACATGGAGATGAGCAGACGGGTGACGGAGACCGCGGTGAACAGGGAAGTGACGAGGCCGAGCGCCAGCGTTACGGCAAAGCCGCGAACTGGCCCGGACCCGAGCGCGAAGAGGATGACCGCGATCATCAGCGTGGTGACGTTCGCGTCCATGATGGCGGAGGACGCCTTCTCATAGCCAAGCTCGATGGCGCGCGCGGGACGTGTCCCGTTGCGCAGTTCCTCCCGCACCCGTTCGAGGATCAGCACGTTCGCATCCACGGCCATGCCGATGGTCAGCACGATCCCCGCGATACCGGGCATGGTCAGCGTCGCACCGATGAGCGACATCAGGGCGATGATGAAGATCAGGTTCAGGACGAGCGCCACGTTGGCGATCATTCCGAAGAAACCGTAGCCTGCCACCATGAACAGCATGACCGCGATCATCGCGACCGTCGCCGCAAGGCGTCCGGCGTCGATCGAATCCTGCCCGAGTTCCGGCCCGATCGTCCGTTCCTCAAGGAAGGTCATCTTCGCAGGCAGCGCCCCCGCCCGAAGCAGGACGGCGAGTTCCGTCGATCCCTCGACGCTGAAGTTGCCCGTGATGATGCCGGAACCGCCCGCGATATGGCTCTGAATGACCGGGGCGGAGATCACCTTGTCGTCCAGCACGATGGCGAAGGGTTGCCCGATATGGTTGGCGGTATAGTCCCCGAAGACCCGGGCACCCGTCGCGTTGAAGCGGAAGTTCACCGCGGGCCGACCGTTCTGGTCGAAGGCGGGCTGGGCGTCGGTGAGCAGATCGCCGGAAAGCACCGGCTCCGTCTGGACGATGTAATAGACGCCCGGCTCCTCCTGCGCGGCATAGAGGCTGTTGCGGGGACCGGGGTTGGCATTCGGATCCTGCGTGCGGCCCACGACGGAGTTGAAGGTCAGCCGCGCGGTGGTGCCGATCAGGCCTTTCAGCTCATCGGCAGAGCCGAGACCCGGCACCTGGATGAGGATACGGTCGTCACCCTGCCGCACGATGGTCGGCTCCCGGGTGCCGACCTCATCGACGCGGCGGCGGACGATCTCAAGCGACTGCGCCATGGTCCGCTCGTCCGAGGCATGCCGCTCCGCATCCGAAAGCTGCACGGTGATCGTGTCGCCTTGCGCATTGATGGCGAGGTCGCTCGCTCCCACACCTGTCAGCGTGGTCACGGGACGCGACAGGGTCCGCACGATTTCCAGCGCGCGGGGCATGCCCTCCGGCTGGGAAATCTGCACCTGAAGCACACCCGGCTCCGAGGTCAGCCGCCGCACGGAACCGACCGTCGCCCGTTCCTGCACCAGAGCGTCGCGCACTTCCGGCCAGAGGCTGTCTATCCGCCCGGCATAGACGTCCGAGAGATGCACTTCCGCGAGAAGATGCGCCCCTCCCCTGAGGTCGAGCCCGAGGTTCAGGATCTTCGACGGCATCCAGGAAGGCCAGAGAGACAGCGCCTCCACCGTCTCCGGGTCGGTCGCCTGTCCGGTCTTGTCGTATTGGGCGACGGCGTCGTTGTGACGTTCGACCCGGTCGTAGAAAGCGTTCGGCAGGGCGACGGCGATACCGATCGCGATTGTCGCCCAGATCAGGATCCGCTTCCAGAGGGGGAAGTGCAGCATGGGGTTCTCGGCTTCAGGGACGGATCGACGGGCGGGCGCTCAATCGGCACGCCGCCCGTGAATGGGATCAGGTGTTGGCGACCGGCTCGGTCTTGGACAGCACCTGCGCGACCATGGAGCGCAGAACGCGCACCCGCACGCCCTCGGAGATCTCGACTTCAAGCTCGCCGTCGTCCTTGACGCGGGTCACCTTGCCGATGATGCCGCCGTTGGTCAGGATCTGGTCGCCGCGCTTCACCGCCTCGATCATCGCCTTGTGCTCCTTCTGCCGCTTCTGCTGCGGACGGATGAGCAGGAAATACATGATCGCGAAGATCAGGATGAGCGGAACGAAGCTGGTCAGAGCCGAAGCTGCGCCGCCGGAACCGGCAGCCTGCGCGAAGGCGGGAGTTGCGAACATGGGGTCCTCCTGATGTCTGGCCCTTTGGGTCACTCCGGAGATCCCCCCGGAAGGCTGGCGCGCACCCTATAGTCGGGGTTTCTGGAGCGCAAGGCGGCGGGACAGCGCGAATCCGTGTTCGTTTCAACCTCTGGCCAGCCGCTGGCCAACCTCTGGCCAGCCTTCCGGGCCGTGCCTTGCCCGGCACACCGCCCGCAGCCGTTCAGCGGAATCCGGCGCGGAAAAGCCTTTCCCCCTTCGGCTCTGTCGGGCATACGGGGCCCGGACGATCCAACTCCGGTGACATCATGCACGACATCCGCACCATCCGCGACAATCCCGCCGCTTTCGACGCCGCACTTTCCCGGCGCGGGCTGTCTCCGATGTCGTCCGACATCCTCGCCATCGACGAGGGGCGCCGCACCCGCATCCGTGTGGCGGAGGAGGCGCAGGCCGCCCAGAACGCCGCTTCCAAACATGTCGGCGCCGCCAAGGCCCGCGGGGATGAGGCGGAGTTCGAGCGGCTCCGCGCCCTTGTCGCCGCCAAGAAGACCGAAGTCGCCGACATGCAGGCCGCCGCCGCCGCGGATGATCTGCGTCTCCGCGACCTGCTGCTCACCATCCCGAACCTGCCGCTCGCCGACGTGCCGGAGGGACGGGACGAGAGCGACAACGTGGAAATCCGCCGCTGGGGGGAGCCGCGCCAGTTCAACTTCGCCCCGAAGGAGCACTACCAGCTTCCGGCCGTGCAAGGCGGGATGGATTTCGAGACCGCCGCCAAACTGTCGGGCGCACGCTTTGTCGTGTTGTCGGGCGCCGTGGCGCGGCTGCAGCGGGCACTGGCACAGTTCATGCTCGACACGCATGTGACGGAGAACGGGCTGACTGAAACCTGGACGCCGGTCCTCGTGCGTGAGGAGATGATGTTCGGCACCGGCCAGCTCCCGAAATTCGGCGAGGACAGCTACCAGACCCGCGAGGGCTGGTGGCTCGTGCCGACGGCAGAGGTCACGCTGACCAACATCGTCAACGATACGATCAGCGCGCAGACAGACCTCCCCCGCCGCTTCGTCGCCCATACCCAGTGTTTCCGCTCCGAGGCCGGCAGCGCCGGGCGGGATACGGCCGGGATGCTCCGCCAGCATCAGTTCGAGAAGGTGGAGATGGTCTCCATCACCACACCGGACGCCAGCCTTGCCGAACATGGCCGCATGACGCGTTGTGCGGAAGGCATCCTCGAGAAGCTCGGCCTGCCCTACCGTACGGTGGTGCTCTGCACCGGCGACATGGGGTTCGGCGCGACGAAGACCCACGATCTCGAAGTCTGGCTGCCGGGGCAGGATACCTATCGGGAGATCTCCTCCGTCTCCGTCTGTGGGGATTTTCAGGCGCGTCGCATGAATGCCCGCTACCGGCCGGAAGGCGGCGGCAAGCCGGAATTCGTCCATACGCTGAACGGCTCCGGGCTGGCGGTGGGCCGGACCCTCATCGCGGTTCTGGAAAACGGCCAGCAGGAAGACGGCTCCGTCGAGCTTCCCGCGGCACTCCATCCCTATCTCGGCGGGCGGACCCGGATTACGGCGGAGGGTGCGCTCGTCTGAGCGCGCCCTACAGCAGGTGGAACGGCCGCGTCTGGATGGGCGGAATGACCACCCAAACCATTGAGACGACCACGACCGGCACGATATGCAGCGTCCGCTCCCAGACCGGCATCTCCGGCAGCAGGGACAGCGACAGACAGATCAGGCCCGTCACAAGCGGGTACGTCGCCAAGCGGGAACGATGGCGGCATAGCGGGGCGCTCTTTCTCGGGGCAACAGAACGCGGCGAACTGGCCGCGGGAATGACAGTCGCCGCCGCCGAAACGCGCATGGCGGCAACCGCTTGGCCTCTTCCTCTCACCGATGAGATGCCGCGCACAAAGGTTGAGACGGCGGCGCTCGTGGCCAATCTCATTCCTCCGCTGCTGAACGAGCCCGCCATCGACATGCAGTAATAACGCCGCTTGACGCTCCCGGCCTGTGCAGGCCCGGGAACCTCCCGCCTATGGGACCCGGCTTATCGGAGCACCGCCGCCGCGCAGAGCCGGAGGCGGCGCGCGGCTCGGGAAACGCCGCCGCGTCAGCGGCGTCCGCCGGATCAGGGGCGAAGGGTGCCGTTGCCCTCGACCAGATACTTGAAGCTCGTCAGCTGCTCTGCGCCCACAGGGCCGCGCGCATGCATCTTGCCCGTGGCGATGCCGATCTCGCCCCCCATGCCGAACTCACCGCCATCCGCGAACTGGGTGGATGCGTTGCGCATCAGGATCGCACTGTCGAGCCGCGTCGCGAACCGCTCCCATGCCGCATCATTCGCCGTGACGATCGCATCGGTGTGCTGAGAGCCATAACGGCGGATATGCGCGATCGCGCCATCCACACCGTCCACCAGCTTTGCCGCGATCACCATGTCGAGAAACTCCTTGCCGAAGTCCTCGGCGGTGGCCCTCACCGTTCCGGGGATGTCGGCCAGCTCACCTTCTGCCCGGACTTCGACCCCGGCCTTCACCAAATCCTCGATCATCGGTGCGCCGTGGCGCGCATGAAACTGCCGGTCGATCAGCAGGCATTCCGCCGCGCCGCAGATGCCCGTCCGGCGGGTCTTGGCGTTGAGCACGATCCCGCGGGCCATCTCCACATCCGCCTCCGCGTCCACATAGACGTGGCAGATGCCCTCCAGATGCGCAAAGACCGGCACCCGTGCCTCCCGCTGCACAAGGCCGACAAGGCCCTTCCCGCCACGGGGAACGATCACGTCTATCCATTCGATCGCATGGAGCATTTCCGTCACCACCGCGCGATCGCGGGTCGGCACAAGCTGGATCGCCGCTTCCGGCAGGCCTGCCTGGCGCAGCCCCTCCACCATACAGGCGTGGATCGCGCGGGAGGAGTTCAGGCTCTCCGACCCGCCCCGCAGGATCACCGCATTGCCCGCCTTCAGACACAGCGCGCCTGCGTCGGCGGTGACGTTGGGGCGGCTTTCGTAGATCACGCCCACGACGCCCAGCGGCGTCCGCACCCGGCGGATATGCAGCCCGGAGGGGCGATCCCATTCGGAGATCACCTCCCCCACGGGATCCTTCTGCTCGGCCACGGCGCGAAGCCCGTCGGCAATGCCGCCGATCCGCGCCTCGTCCAGCGTCAGCCGGTCGATCATGGCGGGGCTGAGGTCGCGAGACCCCGCTTCGCGCAAATCCTCCGCATTGGCGCGCAGTATCCCCTCACGCTCCCGCCAGACCGCTTCTGCGGCGGCGAGCAGGGCTGCCCGCTTGCTCTCCGCTGGCGCGAAGGCAAGCTCCGCAGCCGCCGAACGGGCAGCCCGTCCGAGATCTGTCATGAGGTTCTTCGCGGAAGTGGTCGCAATATCCATGGCTCTGGCCCTCTGCTGAGGCTTTGGAGATAGGGGAGTCCCGGGGGTTTTGCCACCCGGATCCCGCTGGAAAACCCGCGCGCTGCCGTCAGCAGGCCAGCGCGCCCCCGAGGACCGTCACAGCGTCACAGCACCATGTCGTCCCGGTGAATCAGCGCTGCACGGCCCGCATAGCCGAGGATGCCCTCGATCTCATCGCTGTGGCGCCCGCAGATCGCCCGCGCCTCATCCGCCGTGTATCGTGTCAGGCCAAGGCCCAGCCGTTCCCCCTCCGGTCCGTGGATCGCCACCGGCTCTCCCCTCCCGAAGCGGCCGGAGACCGCGGTGACTCCGGCGGGGAGCAGCGATTTTCCCGCCGACAGCGCCCGCGCGGCCCCTGCGTCAATCGCGAAGCTGCCCCGCGGCTTCATCGCCCCGATCCAGCGCTTCCGGGCGGCCTGCGGGTCGCGTTCACCGACGAACCACGTCGAATTCGCGCCCTCCAGCAATGCGGTAAGCGGCCGGTTCACCGAACCTTCCATGATGGCCATGGCGCAGCCGCCCGCGACGGCGGTTTTCGCGGCCATGATCTTCGTCTTCATCCCGCCTTTGGACAGGCCGGAGATCGGATCGCCCGCCATCGCCTCGATTTCCGGCGTGATGCGCGCCACCAGGTCGAACCGTCGGGCGGTCGGGTCTTCCTTGGGGTTGGCAGTATAGAAGCCATCCACGTCGGACAGCAGGACAAGCATGTCCGCGCCCACCGTCACCGCGATCTGGGCGGCGAGGCGGTCGTTGTCGCCATAGCGGATTTCATCCGTCGCAACCGTGTCGTTCTCGTTCACGATCGGCACGACGCCCAGAGAGAGGAGCGTCTCCATCGTCGCGCGGGAATTGAGGTAACGCCGGCGATCCTCCGTATCCTCCAGCGTCACCAGAACCTGCGCCGTGGTGATCCCATGCGGCGAGAGCGCCTCCTCATAGGCCCGCGCCAGCCGGATCTGCCCGACGGCGGCAGAGGCCTGGCTCTGCTCCAGCGACAGAACGCCCGGTGGAAGGTCCAGCACCCGCCGTCCCAGGGCGATGGAACCGGAGGAGACGAGGATCATCTGCGTCCCCCGTCCCTTGGCCTCCGCCACATCGGCGGCGAGCCCCTCCAGCCAGTCGGATCGCAGCTGCCCCGATACGGCATCCACCAGCAGGGCCGAGCCGATCTTGATGACCAGCCGCCGCGCCGCGCGAATATCCGGGCGTTCAGCGGTATCCGCGACGGTCGAGGTCAGGGCTGCCATGCGCCGGGCTCCGCGATCTCCTCGCCCTCCGGCGTCTCGCCGCGTGCGGCGGCGATCTTGGCCCAGAGGATGCGCAGCACGTCCTGCACCCCCTCGCCGGACACACCGGAGATGACATGCACCGGCCCGCCCGACGCCTTCTCCAGCGCGCGGCGGCGGGAGGAGCGGGTCTTCGCATCCAGCGCGTCGGCCTTGTTCAGCGCGAGGATGCGGGGCTTGTCGGCGAGGATTTCCGAATAGGCCTCAAGCTCAGCAATGATGGTGCGGTAGTCCTTCGTGATGGTGGAGGACGTGCCATCCACAAGGTGAAGCAGCACCGCACAACGCTCCACATGGCCGAGGAACTGGTCGCCCAGCCCCCTGCCCTCGCTTGCCCCCTCGATCAGGCCGGGGATGTCGGCCATCACGAATTCCTTGCCATCGACCCCGACGACGCCAAGGTTCGGATGCAGCGTGGTGAAGGGATAGTCCGCGATCTTGGGCCGCGCATTCGACACAGCCGACAGGAAGGTGGACTTGCCCGCGTTCGGCAACCCGACCAGCCCCGCATCGGCAATCAGCTTCAGGCGGAGCCAGATCGTCCGCTCTATTCCCGGCTGGCCGGGATTGGCGCGGCGCGGGGCCTGGTTGGTCGAGCTCTTGAAATGCAGGTTGCCGAAGCCGCCGTTGCCGCCACGGCCCAGCAGCACCTTCTGACCGATCTCCACCAGATCGGCGATGACGGTTTCCTCGTCCTCCTCCAGCACCTCCGTGCCGACGGGGACGCGCAGCACGATGTCGTCACCGTCCTTGCCCGTCCGCTGGCGGCCCATGCCGGGCTGACCCGAGGTCGCAAAGAAATGCTGCTGGTAACGGAAGTCGATGAGCGTGTTCAGCCCGTCAACCGCCTCCACCCAGACATCGCCGCCGCGGCCGCCATCCCCGCCGTCCGGCCCGCCGAACTCCACGAACTTCTCCCGCCGGAAGCTGACGCAACCGGAGCCACCGCCGCCGGAACGGATATATACCTTGGCGAGATCGAGGAATTTCATGCTGGCGCGCCTTGTCTGCGGAATGGTCTTGAATAGGCGAAGGGCCGGCAAGTCTCAAGCCGGCCCTTTGGAAGCTGCGCTGACGCGCGTATCAGGTCATCGGGCGGAGATAGGTCCAGGTGGGCACATTGCTCCCCCGGGCGATGGAATAGGCTTCGGCATCGCCGAGATACCGGAACCCGGCGTTGGTCAGCACGCGGGCGGAGATGGGATTGTCCTGAAAGGCCTCGGCAAAAAGCGTGCGCGACTTGTGCGGGTTCGCGCCAAGCAGAGCGGCCATCGCCTCGGATGCGAAACCCGCATTCCAGAACGCGGGCGCCACCCAATAGCCGACTTCCGACTGGTTGTTGTCGATGTGGGTGAGGCTGATCACGCCCAGAAGCTCGGCCAGTCCCTGCTCCGAGCCATCAAGCGCCCAGACATCCTCCACCCGCTTGGGCGATTCAGCGCGCGCGATATAGGCCTCCGTCATGCCGGGCGGCAAGGGATGGGGGATGGCGCGGGTGCCTTCGGCCACGCGCCGGTCGCCGGAGTAGAGCGAAAGAAGCCCCGCGTCGGATTTTCGCAGCGGACGCAGCACGAGCCGCTCCGCCCGAATCACGGGCTGAGGCTCCACCGGCGTAACCGCGCTTCCATCCAGGATCGCATTGACACTCATTCCAACCCTCCAATTCCCTTCCGGGCGTCACCCGGTCAAAAAGATCTGTATCCCGAAGGCTTTGCGGCAAGACACATTCTTGCCATGAGCCCAGCGGAAAATTGTCGCATCCTGCACGCCGGGCTCCCCCTGCCCTTGCAGCGCCGCCGGAAGCGGAAGGGGGGCCGGCTTTTACGCCGACCCCCGCTTACATCCGAAATGTAAAGGTTCGGCTTATTCGGCGGCCTCCACCGCGGGGCGCACCGAAATGAACGTGCGGCCCTTGAGGCCCTTCTTGAACTCCACGCGGCCTTCGGTCAGCGCAAAGATCGTATGGTCACGGCCCATGCCGACATTATCGCCCGGCCACCAGGTGGTGCCGCGTTGACGCACGATGATGTTGCCCGGAATGACCGCCTGGCCACCATAGAGCTTCACGCCGAGACGACGGCCCGCGGAGTCGCGGCCGTTGCGGGACGAACCGCCTGCCTTCTTGTGTGCCATCTGCTCTCTCCTTATTCCGCGGCGACGGGCTGTTTGGTGCCCGAGCCGATCGCGGCCTTGACGCCGCTCGCGTCAGCGCCGGAGGCCAGAATGTCCGTCACGCGGACGAGCGTCAGTTGCTGACGGTGCCCACGGGTACGCTGCGACGAGTGCTTCCGGCGGCGTTTGACGAAGTGGATCACCTTGTCGCCCTTGATCTGGTCGATCACTTCCGCCTGCACGGCAGCACCGGCGACGAAGGGCGCACCGAGGGTCAGGCTGTCGCCACCCACGGCCAGAATATCGTTGAACTGGACTTTCTCACCGGCTTCTGCCGCAAGCTTTTCCACGCGCAGAACGTCACCCGCCTGCACCTTGTACTGCTTGCCACCGGTCTTCAGGACCGCAAACATGGTCTTCCCTTTCTCAACCGCGTCTTTCGGTCCCGATACCCGGCGTTCACGCGGCAATCGCCGCACCTCGGACAGCGCGCCCCCTTCGGGACGACATAGAATTACCCGGAACGGAGAGATTCCCCGCCGGAGGCAGTCCTATAGCGAGCGTCGGACGACAAGTAAAGCCTAGAGATCCTGCCCGGACAGGAAGCGCGCGGCATTTCGGCCAAGATCGTGGGAGACCCCGTCGAACAGGCCGTCATAGGCCGCGAAAAGCGCGCGGTTGAGCCCCTGCCCCGCTGGAGTGAGGGTGAAGGCCGTGTAGCGCTCCAGTTCCGCATCCGTCAAGGGCTGGTAGGCCATAAGCAGATAGGAATAGAGCCAGTCCTCCGTCTCCTGCCGCACATCGTCTGCCTGAGAGGTGACATCCTTCAGGATGTCCTCCTGGCTCAAGGGAGATCCGAAGGCGCGCCCTTCGTTCAGCCCGGCGTAGAAAGCGATATTCGCGTTCAGCGCCCCTACCACATTGGCCTCCGTGAGATCATTCGCCTCCACGAAGCGGTCGATCAGGGCCACGCGCGGATCTTCCTGTGCGATCATCTCCTCGGCCCGGTCGCGGCTGGCATCCTCCACCGCCTCGTCGAGCTGCGCAACGCGCGCCTCATTCTCGAGCATGACCACCTTCTGGCCAAGAGCGCCAGCGAAGAACATCTGCGCCGCCTGACGATCGGCCGCACCCATCCGCAGGAACGCAGGAGCGAACCCCGCTAGAAAATCCTGCTTGAGCCGCTCGGGGGCGTAGATGGACGCGACAAGCTCCGCCCATCGGTTGCCACCGCGTCCGGGGAACAAGTCCTCCTCGATGGAAGCCCCATAGGCCAGCCCCTCTTGCCGCAGGGTGTCGAGCGTCTCATCGATATGGAGTGCTTCCAGAAGAAGTGTCACCTCCGCCCGGGATGTCGCAATCGGCGCTCCCTCCGCCCGAACAGGCGTCACCGTCGCCGCCGGGAACGCCAGCACGAGAGACAAGACAAGGATGGAAAAGCGATACATCCGGCGCTCCTCGATGGATATGCCGAGATCGACACCGCAAAACTCTATGCGCCCCTCCTCCGATTTCCAAGGCCAAGCGCTTGCCGCACGCGGAA
Source organism: Haematobacter sp. (assembly GCF_032102465.1). Classification (NCBI taxonomy): domain Bacteria; kingdom Pseudomonadati; phylum Pseudomonadota; class Alphaproteobacteria; order Rhodobacterales; family Paracoccaceae; genus Haematobacter; species Haematobacter sp. The sequence goes on from NZ_DAMDHB010000001.1 coordinate 370,228, forward strand.
AACCACTTGCAGCCGCTGCATCAACCCTCTAATAGCGCCGCGACGACCCTCAAATGCGGAGAGGTGCCGGAGTGGTCGATCGGGGCGGTCTCGAAAACCGTTGAGCGTGCAAGCGTTCCGTGGGTTCGAATCCCACCCTCTCCGCCAATCATCATTGATATTGCTGCTTTATTTTCTCGATTGCGGCAGTCACCCGCCATAAGCCCCGCCATGCGAAATGCGCTTGGATGCACCGGGGCGTAACGGAACTGGTGGAAGGGATGCACTCCGGCAAGTTGATACTGTCGGTGGGGAGCCGGAGCCCAAACCTGACATGCCTCGCGGCACGGCGGGGCGCTTCCCTCACTCAAAGCTCTCATCCACTTTGCGTATATCGCGTCGCTCGTACTCTCGCGTACGTGCTATCCAATCGCGCGCCTCCGGCGCGAGTCGGGCAATTGTGCGCCCGACCTCCTCTTCGCGATGGCATTGAAGGCCCTCGATCGCAAAGAGGCGTCGTTCGACGATATTTGCGAGGTCTCCTGGCGAGTAGGAGGATGGACGAAGACGTTCGAAGAATGCTGTAACAACGTCTTGAGATCGAGGCGCGGCATCGACCAGCGCGGTCGCCAACTGAGAAAGTTTATCGCCTCCGTTCTCACCAACGAAGGGCGAGACATGGTTGGCGATTCGCATCCAACGATCAGGATTCTGGTTGCACCACTCAATGACGGATTCGGCTGGCAGGCGTTGCAGTGGTCCAGACCGCAAGCCGTCACGTAATCTGATCGCCGGTTTCTCGATGCCATCAGGGAAGACATGGTTGAGGAAAGTGATGGGCGTCCGCACAGCTAAGGCACCAAGCGTTTCGCGCAGATCATGGACATAGCCGAGCATCCGATTTGCTCTAGCGATGATCTCACTCATGACGCGGTTCGCGCCTGTCCCATCGTCGCCCCGCAAGGAGTATAAAAGGGCCTCGGCGATGTCATGATCAAGTTTGGCGCTTATGCTATTTCGTCCGATGAAAGCGACAGCCGCATCGATTCCCAATACACGAAGATCCTCCGGCCAGGCTTCGCGGGCCGCCTTTTCAGTGTGACCAAGCATCTGAAGCGCGCCCACAACTAGTTCAGGATCGTGCCCGCCGTCTAGGATGGCCTGCAACAAGCGAACACGGTTTTGATCCGTAAATTCGCGGTCCGGACGCCAGATTAAGTCGCCTAACTGTGACGCAGCAGTTCGGGCCTCGGCAGCAATCGTGACCAAATGATCCACTTCGTCGGCGGCCAGAGCGCCACGTGGCAAGAACACTGCATATTCGCGACGTAAGGTGGGGTTGTCCCGACATTCAGCGCGAATCCCCGCCGCCGCGGCTGGATCCGCAATGTCGAGACCCTGCAGAAAGCCGGTCAGTATGCCGGTTTGTCGCGTTCGGGATGCATCGCTCAGATGGAGATCCCGGAGAATTAACCACGTCGCTGATGGCGCTGCCCCGCCATTCGCTAAACCGATGCCGAGTGAATAGAAGGACCTGTTCTCGCATTCGAGCAAGCTGCGGCCGATGGACTTCAATACGTCCGGAGAGCCCGCCAGTTCTCGTCCCAGTGCCTCCAGCCGTTCTGCCCGTTGGTTCTCTGCCACTTGGTAATTCTCGTATTCTTCCTCCAGATTGCTGCCCTGCGTCATCTCTAAGCGAACACTAGCCACCAAGTCCTTTGGGGACATCGACGCAACAAGGTCGCGAACCGTGGCTAAATCCTTCTCCGGATACGTTGCGCCCTGCCTCCTGATGGCAAAGAGCATGCGCCTGAACGCAACCAACCCCTCGCTCCAAGTGGTTGATGCATGGAGTTGTTGTGCTATGCGAATGATTTGCGGCCGAAGACTGGGATACCCTCTCCAGATTTCGTCGATTTCCCCTGCCAACGTATCCCGGGCACTTGCCACGATCGTCGGAGGCCCATGGAGGGCGACATTTGCCGCGAGTTCCAGCCAGTTTTCATACCAACCTATCCGCTGGGTTTCAGTGGGTTCCCAGCCATATGGGTTGGGCCGCGCATCGTCGCTTGAGAAGTAGGACGAAGTCCAAGAGCCCGTTTGCAACGCTGAGCGTAGCATGGTCATGCCACGACCGTTCTTGTTCGAATTGCTCGAGAAGAGGTATCTGCGAGCGACTGCGAGACGTGTTTGAGTCTGCGCCGTCGTGCCAGATAGAAAGAGACCGAACAGATTTCCCAATGCGCTGTCTGCGTGATGGGTCCCTTTATCTGCGAGAGCCTCCCAAAGCGCGAATAGCCTGTCACATGCAGCGGCGAACATCGCCTCATCATGCGCGATCTTCAGGATCATCCGTGTCAAGACGTCGACGTGAGCGAGGTCGATGGGCGCAGCCTTGATCGCGGCTATCACTCCGTCCGCAATGCGCAAGGTCTCGTCCGGCGCCAGATGGCAAACTGCTCCGAGCAATTCCATGTCACAATCCGCGCCGTAAAGCGGCCCGCCAACCTCCATCCAACGATTAACGATCCGGCGCGCTTGATCGCAAGCGTGGAGGTAGGACAGACGTCGGGCAAGAGAGAGACGGAGGCGTGGCTTGTCGGAAAAATTATCGGCGATATCTTCCCAGGAAATGGATTGCAGCGCCTGCTGGGCGAGACGGTTGGCAAGCGCATGTGGCAGCACTGCCCGCCAATCACCTCTCGTTTGAGCTAGCCCCTTATCGCAAAGGGTTTGGGCATGTCGAAACATGGCCACGCGCGACAGTTCGGCAAACGCACCGAGGAAGCCCAACTCATTAATATCTGCGTAGCGACGCATATTGAAGGAATAGACGAGCGACAAAACCTCCGCCGCGCGCTCGACGCTCGGGTCTGGCGCATTACGTTGCCAGAAAAGCCGACGGAACAATTCACTATCCTTGAATGTGGAAAGCGTACCGGTCTCAGGCAAAGCTTCACTGAGCGCGAATGCCAGCCGGGCATTACCCTGGGCCAGTTCGGCAAGGCGACTTGCATCTCCGGCTGAAAGAGTTCCCCGACGGCGCTTAAGTAGGGCCTCCACAATATCGGAGCCTTCGGCCTCGATGCGAACGAGGTTGGTTTCTTCCGGTCTGTCGGTGCGCACATCGTACTCGATTGTGATCAGACGCACGGGATTCGCTTGCCTCTCAGACAGCTTACGGGCCAGCCGCTGGTGTGTCTCTGGAGGGCAGTTGTCGACAACCATTATCATCGGAACACCGCGCTGGATCAGCGCCTCGAGCATTTCCGAGGGGATAGGGTCAGGAGAGTCTCCGATATCGGTATAGACGGCTTGGCCTTGAGGAAGAACGCCGCGCGCTCCAGACGACTCAAAAAGCGCTTGCACAATGCGGCTCTTGCCGATCCCGGAAAGTCCAGCGATGCGTATCGCCTTGTTTCCGTTGCGAACCAGATCCCGAATGGCATCGAGCGCATCGGGAACGCTCCGGGTCGTTTCGCCGCCCGGAATGTGGAAGACAAGGCCCCCCTCGCATATCAGGTCATCGTTCTCGCCATTCGGAGTTGAAGACCATCGGCCGTATGGCCTCCAACCCATCAGAGTTGGAAGATTGAGCTTTGGACGGAGCCACGCGGCGACCGACGGATGCGCGCTCACCCAACGTGCGAGAGCGTTGCGATCGAGGAAAGCTACATGCAGATGGGTGCCATTGGGATCGTCTCCTACGGCTTGGCGCATGGCTTCAAGCCGTCGTTGCAGCATCGCTTCCGAGCAGTCCGCACCCGCGCTAGCGATCAGATACGCGCCGCGCTGACTTGCGAGCTCGGATATCGCCGGACGGACGATACCACCTTTGGTCATCTCCTTGCCAACGTCTGCAGGAGGCAGATCGCCCGCTTTGACTTGGATGCCGACTTTCTTTCTTACCAACAAGCCGGCCGGGCTGAATGTTCCTACCGCCTCCACAACCACGTCTAATCCGCCGTCGGGGGCGGTCTGACTTCCGCCCCATGTGACGTCGGTACGACGACCGCCTTGCGCTTCCCTCTCAGCCTCACAGAGCCGCGCGACGAGCTCCCGAAGATCCTCGTCGCCGAGATCAACCAAGCGCGAAGATGGGATATCGAAAAGGGTCACGAATGATCGTCCTTATTGGGGCGCCTCTCGGCCAGAGAGCGCAACTAGCTTGGAGCAAACTGAGAACGGTCGGAGTACTAGCCACCGGAAATCTACGTTTATCGGCATGAGTTGATCAATCGTTCGAGGAGAGTTTTCAGTGCGCCTCTCCACGAGCGCTCTACGCCCTCCGATTGACTACTATTTCTCGCGTAGAGGCGTACTCCTCGCCCGCTGGCGCTTGCGGTCCAGCGCGCGCAATGGATCAGTCAAATCTGGATAAAACAAGGTTTGTCATATGGTTGATCTGAAGACGATCGTCATTGCTTCGCGCGCGGGAGGCGTCGGAAAGACAACGCTCGCCCGAAATCTTGCCGTTGTCGCTGACACCTGCGACTATCCGGTCATGTGTCTCGACATGAGCCCCGATCAAAGCCTGCGGCGCTGGTGGACGCGCTGGGGCAAGGTCGATGGTCCGGCAATGATTCCGCGGGACCCGGAACCCCAAGAACTGCAGGCGATGCTGGCCAGGATGGAAGCCGCCAAGTATCAGCTTTGTATCATCGACACGCCCACTGCGGGAACGGCGGGGAGCGATACATCGCCGCTGCTGACCTCGTCGTGATACCGGTCCGTCCCATGGCGGATTTGCGAGAGGTCGAGGCTACTGCGGACATTGCGAGCCGCCTGCACGTGCCGCTCGCTTTCGTGCTCAATGAGGCGCCCACGGCGGCGCTTACGGAAGGGATCGCGGAAACACTGGCCAAACTGGGCCCAGTCGCTCCAATGGTGCTTCCCCCTCGTGTGGCTCATGCAGTTGCCGAGGCTGCTGGACGAGGCGTGTCCGAGACCCGGAATGCCGCGGCTACCGCAGGAATAGCAGCGCTCTGGCAGTGGCTGCGAGAAATTCTCTATGCCCCACCGACGGTCCAAGACGCGGACGCGGAAGGCGAGCAGATTTCCAACGACGGCTCGTCCGTGGTGGCATCGGGGAAGCGCGTGGAGCGCAAGCTTCAGCTTGTCGTAGATCCAGCGTGCTACTCCCGGCTGCGGCTGTATTGCGCCGCCAACGACATGACCCGTCAGGACGCGCTGTACCGCGCGGTGACGGAGTTTCTTGATCGCGTCGGCGTACCGTCAACCAAGAACCAACGCTGAGGCTGCCAGCCGCCAAGGACACGACAGATTCGGCACCCCGGTACTGCGCTGCTGTCTGGGTCGTCCAGTGCCTCCTCGACGATCCGCAGATTCTCGCTGGCAGAATAGCGCGGTGCCGATGGCTGCCATGGCCATGCCCCACTGTCCTGTAGAAACGAGGGCCAATTCCAGGGGTTTTTACACGCCCTTGGCCAACGTTCTCGGCCGTATTGGCTTTTTGTGATGCGCCCCACGTTGAGCCTAACCGTCCACGCGGGACTTGAGACCGTCATGTCGCAGCGCGGAGGCTATACGTGCCAGAGCAGAGTTCACGAATGAGCCGGCCCAAGGCTGACCTTCAGCACATGCGCGCCGAAGTTCCGTTTTCTGTCTCGGGGTCGTCGGTCGGACCCTTGGGCTGGGTACCTGAGCGCATCGACAAAGTGGGCGAATGCTAGCGAAGCCAGACGACTGTTCGGACACTAGAGGTGATAGCCTTGGGTTGGTGGGCATCAGTAGCCCAGCTACACCGCGTAACACACGCCATTCGCGGTGAGAAGCCAGCCAGCAGGTATGTCGAGTAAGATTGCGTTCAAATGTAACTCACCTTCAGCAGGCGATCAGATAAATCGGAGTCACGATTGGAAAGAAGCTTCCCGCAAAGATTGAACCGGATCATTCCGTGGTCGGCTTTGGCGAGCATAGGGAATTCGTCTCCGGCTCGATTAACCGCGCTGGCGCCGCTGATTGGTTATCTTATCATCTACAACCAGCTAATTGCCAACTTCTTCTTTCTTTCGAAAGGTGGGGAGGCAATGGGCGCAGAGCCTGTTACCATCCTTGATCTTCTTACGGACCTAAAGCTGACGTTCCTATATTTTGGCCTCATTTTTTTGATATAGGAGCAATTCTATTCACCATGTTTGCGCCAAAAAGCATTAAGAAATACAAGACGCCAGAGGAATACGTTCTTGCAATGGGGGCTGCGCAAACCGAATGGCAGATCATAGACAATTTAATGCGTGTTGGCCGGTCGGCATGGAATGGCGAGTACTTCGAAAACCCATATAGCTACGGAACTATTTCTTTAAGCTTCACGGAAGACACGATGTTCCAACTTGATGCTATCTTGGAACATGCAGGCCACAATGTGTTTGATGACGAACCTTCATCCAACGGATCAGAAACGTCTGACGCGGAGATCGGATTCCATAATGCCCTCGGGAATGTAATGAGAGATCGCGTTCTGGAGTGTATTCTATCAAGACGCAGAGTTAATCTTGCCATATGGCAGAACGCCACCGGCGTTATTGTGGAGGATCGTGCACGTGATGTTTTTTATATGACCTACGCTTTCGATGAATCAACCAAATTTGGCGTGCGTCTTTCTTGTTCAGTCATGTTCGTTCTTGGAGCGGCGCTGCTCGCGATTCCGACCATAATCACTTCTCTGGAAGTGATCTCGCAGATTGCAAAGTAGAGCAGGTACGTCATGGGGTGGCGATAATGTTTTCATTAATTTTGCGGAAGCTGCGGGAACGACGACTTGCTGGAAAGATTATCGCCTGTTCAAATTGTTTCCATGATATCGGGTTACGTAAAGTTGCGGAAAAATTTGGGAACAGTGCGCCCGGCCCTTGTCCGAATTGTGGTTCATGGGATGGTTCGAATCTTACCCTCAACTCGCTGGAACTCGCCTGCACGGAGTTTTTCGTTCGTGGTTCAATTTTCACCGGCAAAGGATGGTTTGCGCCCATGCTCCAATATAACCATTACGACAGGCCGTTTGATGAGATCGGGAGAGAACCGTTACGAAAAGACATCAGATTACTGTCTGAGGCCTTCGGGTTGAAAGTTTTTCTGTACGGCCCTCCGCTTTGGATGCTTGGCAAGCCAGCTGAGGAAGGCGGCGAGCAAAGTTGGGAAAAATCTGATTACCAAGAAATCTGCAACTATCACAACGAGCGCGAACTGGACGGCAATGCCACGTTTTTTCGGGTCCAAAGGAACATCGAGTTCACGCCTAAAGATGCACGATTTTGTTCTCCCCCGGAGGAACTTAGAACAACATACGGAAGATTTGACTCTCTCGAGCTACCTATTTTGTACTGTTCTTTTGACGTCGAAACTTGCCTTCATGAGAGCAGAGTCAGTCTTGAGGACGACATCTTTGTTGCAACAATGCACCCAACAAGAACGTTACGCCTCTTGGATCTGACTTCGCCAAAAATGGATTCTGAGATCTCTCCTTTCGAGGATCCTCGAATTTGGCTGAAAAGTCTGATCTATGATCATGGAAGCTATGATGTTTGTCAGCAGTTGGCTTCGCACATTAATTCTCTTGGATATGATGGTTTCGTTGTTGAAAGCTATTTTCAGCAGGCCGCTCGAGCAAAGCACGCGAATCTCTGCATCTTTGGCCGCCCGGTGGTTTCCGGATCGGTTGGCGTCGAGGGGATCAACAAGGTGAATCTGCACAATGTGTCGTATGAGTTTGGTTTTGGCCCGGCTGTTTTCAACAACGAACTATTTGTCGACGAGGATCAGCTGCTCATCAATAACGAGGTATCTTCAACAGTTGACACAAGATGAGTGGTAACAGTGATTGTGACATCGGGTCAGTGTCGGCCCACGCCACGACAAATCGAACCAGCAACCTCGGGCAGCTCCAGGCCCCATACTGAACTCATCACTCCAGCCCTCGCAGAGGCCGCTTTCTGCGCCATCGCTGCCGCCTCGGGGGGCAGTGGCGAATGGCAGCTATCGCCGGTTTCTGCGAACGCGATGCCGCAGCGTCACGGGCGGCTCTCCGCTCTCGTCGCAACGTAGGCGTTGAGTCAAAGCCTTCCGCTAATGTCGATCACCGCACCCACCCTTCGCCCGCTCCAACGGCAATGGGTCCTTCCAGCGGGGGTAGGTGCGGGGGGCGGAGGCCCGAAAGATCGCTAGTTGGGACAAAAAGTTCGGGGTGCGCAGGCCCTCAAGCGGTGCGCACCCCGGTTCGCAGGTCAGTTCAGGCAGCTACGCCTCGTCCATCCGATCGCAGGGCCGTTCGCCATAGCAGGCGTCATCAGGCGCGACCCATTGACGGCACTTGCCACAGAAGTACCGCCCGTCGGGACCATCACGGTCCCAGTCCGAAAGGCTTTGCCACTCCTCGCTACTGACGCTGCGTCCGGTCCAGCTCAGCGGGTCGCCCGACAGAGAGTATCCGTGTTTGGAATACACTTTCGGAGCGGTCTCAGGCGGCGCGCGGGACACGTTCCCCGTGGGGAGGGGGCTGCTATCCCCGCTATTCCCGCTATCCAGTACGGGCCGAATAGCGGGAATAGCAGGAATAGCGGTGTCCGAAACCCCGCGAAGGACTTCGGACACCGCTCGCTTGACATCAAAGAACATTCGGACCCCGCACGATCTTGTAGGCCTCTTTGCGCGGCTTGCCGGCGATGACGGCATCGTTCAGACGAACCAGCCAGCCCGCCTTGACCAGCATGGCCAGCGGCTCGGTGAGCTTCGGCCGTTCGCGCAGCGCATTGGGGCCAAACTTCAGGATATCGCTCGGGGTGACGCGGTCTTTCTGCCAGCTTTCAAGCAGCCATTTCCGCAGCGTTTCCGCTTGCGCGGTCTTTGCCGAAACCAGACCGGCCTCGACCAGCCGCTTCGCCTCCGTCAGATAGAACTGGGCCAGCGTGATGCCGCAGCCCATGGCTTCAGCCTTCACGTCACCCGCCTCAAAATCTGTCCAGAGGGTCAGGATACCCGCGAGGCGTGCGGCCTGCTCCGCCGCCTTGCTGGCGAAGGATCGGATATGCTCCAGCGCCCCTCCGGGTCCCTGCTCCTTTTCGATGGTCTCATGGAAGCGCCAGAGCAGTTCCTCCGCGGCCGGCGAGAGCAGCAGGCGACGCGGCATGAGTTCCTGGGGATGATCACCGGTCGGCAGCGGGGCATTGAGCAGAGACATCACGCGTTCCGAGAAGTCCTTCAGCACTGCGTCGCTGGCGGGGGCGTGTCCGCGACGGAGGCGCGTTCCGATGGCGCTCGGCGGCTCCGTGATCAGGAAGCGGGCCAGAAAGCCCTGCCCGGATGCCTGCGGGTCGGAGAGCAGCGGGCGGGCCGCAATGGCCTGGGCCATGAGATGCATAGCGAGGCGACGTCCCGGATAGCTGCTTACCCCATCGCCGGAGCGAACACGGTTCACCGGGTCGGCGTTCCAGAGCTGCGACAGACCCGCCATGGTCTTCAGTCGGTTATCGGAGTTCATGGCGTGGCCGCCAATGAACCCACCCCCCTCATCATTGAAAAGGCCAATCGAGGGACGACCGATCTGGTAGAGCTTCAGCAGTCCTTCCAGCGTCGGGTCCTGGCTCGTGATCATGGGAACCAGCGGCGCGCTTGGTTCCGGACCAAGCGCCCGCAGGTCAGCGTTGGCTGCTGCCGCCTTATCCTTTTTGGAGCCGCTTGCCTCCGTCAGCAGCCGCTTGCGCGTGGTGCTCCAGATATCGCGGGCGACGGCCTGTGCAACGCTCTCCTCCCGGTAGGCCTTGTCCAGCGCCGCTTCAAAGGCACGGACCCCGAGCATGACCAGACGGTCGGCGGAGGATTTGCGCTCGCCGCTGTCCGCGATGGTCAACAGGAAGAGGGAAAGTGGCGAGGTGCTTCCAGCAAGAAGGGCGACGTTGGCGTGAGGCTGGAGAACCAGTGAGGCGACCGCGAGGGTCGATTGCGCTGCAATCGCAGCGGGTGCTTGGGTCATGTCCTGGACCGCTTCCACCGCAGCACGGAGCGGTCCCAACGCCTCCACCGGATAAGGGTTGCCGCGCGGGATGTCCCGGACGAGCGGTTGGGGACCCTCCGCCACGTACGGCACGGCTTCCGCCGCGAAGGTGGAGGTGTGTTCGGGCGCATTCATGCCGCGACTCCGTTGTTCTTGAGAATGTCGTTCCAGTCGCGCCCGTGCGGCGCGGGAAGCAGGCTGACGGTCCAGCCCAGGGCGACCGCCCGTTCGGCGAGCGCATTGCCCGCCGCTTGGCCGGGACCATCCCCGTCGGTGGCGATGGTCAGTCGGCCCGGCTCAGCGGGCAGGCGAACCCCGCTCATGCCGGAGGTGGAGAGAGTCGCCCAGGTGGTCGCAGACACCTTCAGAAGGCCGCTGGCGAGGCTGAGGGCGGTTTCGATTCCCTCGGCCACGACCAGCGCGCCATTGCCCTTGGTGAGGCGGACAGCCCCGCCCGCGACGGTTCCGAGCATCGCCTTGGCCGGGGCCTCCTCCGCCTTGCCGGTGCCATCCGCGCGCAGGAAGGTGCGATGCACCGCGAAGTGCTCCGAACCCTGCACGATGGCCACCATGGCCGGGAGGCGCTGACCGCTGGGGTGCCAGCACGCCGGATGGAAGCGCAGGGTGTCCGGCAGCGCGCAGGTGATCGCCCGGTGGCGCAGGTAGAACTCCGCGACCGTGTTCTCAATCGGGCGGGCCTCGTCCCAGATCGCCCGCGCCTGCTGCGCGCGCTTGTCGGCCTTGCGAAGCGCCTCCGCCTGCAGACGGGCCAGTTCGCCGCCGTCCATCTGCGGTTCGCGCGGGGGGCCGTCGATCATGCCCAGATCCCGGAGCGCATTGCAGATAGCGGGGAACGGGCAGCCGGCGTGGCAGTAGAACAGCAGACGACCGTCCGCCCCCCGCGAAATGCTCAGGGCCGGGGTGTTGGTGTTGTGGTGGGCCGGGCAAAAGGCAAGGCCATACTGGCCCATCCAGCGCCCTCCAAGGGCGCCGGTGAGTTCGATAGCATTCATTTTTGGATTTCTCAGAGAGGGGCTATGGGCGGGGTGCTGCTCCCCGCCCTGTGCCGAAGATGGATCAGGCCGCCGAGGTGCGGCCGGCTTCCCACGCGTCGATCTCGGACTGGCGGAACCTGGTGCAGTTCGGCGAGAGCTTCACCGGCTGAGGGAAATTCGGGGCGGATTTGATCCACCGCCAGATCGTCGAACGATTGACGTTGTAGCGCTGCGCAAGCTGCGCGTCGGTCAGGAAGAGTTCGGGGATACGCATGTTGCCCTCCGTAGCAAGTTGTCGTTGTAGGGAGAGAGGTGCCGCGGATCAGGCTGATTGGCTAGCGGGGGAGGTTCAACAAAACCTCGCCCCCCTAGCGTGGCTTCCGCCGGAACAATTCGGGCGTCCACGAGATAAGATGTCAGAGAATATTCTTATTTTATCGTATGTTAATTGGGGGGTGAGGTTCTCGCAAAGGGGGGGTAGGTTAGCTCGTCCGAGGAGCACCCCCGCCCTTTTTCCAGTTCACCAAGGTTGCAATCCGCTCGGCCGCTACCGTACCCATCGGGTCCTTCCCGGGCCACAACGCTTTGTTGTTCCCTATCCACGCCTCCACCGCAGCCTTGGGAGTGATCCTGGTCACAGGATTCTTTGCAACCCCGCGCCATGCCATCGCGGCAAATGCGAGTTCGGCGCAAAAGTGTGGATGACTGACGTCCATGAAGTCATCGGGATCGAAAATCCGTGTAAAGAAGTCCTTTGCCCATATGCGCGCCGGGGGCCACGCCTGAAGCGACTCCGGTGTAACGGTCGTCTGCGTCCAGTCGGGCTCCATCGCCACCTGAATCCTGTGTGCGTTCTGCAAGGGCGTTTCGGCGAATGGATCGTCGTCAAAGTGGTCAAAGGCAGCCTTCAGCGTGTGTATCTCGCTTTGCGATAGCAGCCAGACCTCACCTTCCATACGCGGTGAGAGCGGCCCGTCGTCAGCGGCCCGATACACAAACCGCGCCGACACGTCGCCGTTTCGGATGGCGGCCGTCAGTGTCGTGAAGACCGCTTGAAAACCGGGATGGCCGACTGTCCGCATGACGGGGTAGCTTCGTCCCAGCCCATCGTCCTCCCAGTCGATTGCCGCAGGATCGCCGCCTGCGATCAATATTGCCGCCACCGTAACCGGCAGTTCGGAGGCATTCTGCCAGAAGTCCATCTGTGTCATCGTATTGCCGTCACCTTCGCTGCTGATCGGCTGTTGCCCGCCAAGTAATCCGCCCATGTCGCCATCATCGACCGCCGCTTTTCGACCATGTCGCCGCGCCGGTATGCGGCCTCGACGGCATTGCCGACGCGGTGGGCCAGCGCAACCTCGGCCATGTCGCCGGGGTAGCTTGTCCGCTCTGCCACCCAGTCCCGAAACACGCTGCGCAGGCCGTGTGGAACAGCCGGTCGCTTGCTGACCCGGTCGAGAAAGCCTTTGCCGCCGGAGGAGATGTCCGCCTCGTGCAAGCGTTTCATCGTCGCCGACAGCGTCATATCTGACAGCTGCCCGCCACGCGGCGCGGGGAAAACGAGAGGGTTGTCCGCAAAGCGCGGCAGCGCTTCAAGCAGCGTGATTGCTGCCGCCGACAGCGGCACGCGATGCTCCCGCGTCATCTTCATTCGCGTGGGCGGAACGGTCCAAAGTCCCGCCTTCAGGTCGATTTCTTCCCATGTGGCCCCACGCACTTCCTGCGATCGTGCCGCCGTGAGGGCTGCGAACTCCAGTGCCCGACTCCCCATGCCTTCACGCTCTCGGAGCGCCGCCATCCATCGGGAAGCCTCGTCGATCTGAAGGGCGGGCTGATTGTCCTGCTTGGCCACCTTCGATGCCGCTGGTAGGAGCTCTTTCAGGTTGCCTGCCCAACGGGCCGGATTGTCGCCGTTCCGATGCCCGGCCACCGTCGCCCAAGCCAGCACCGACTCGATTCTCCCGCGGACACGAGAAGCGGTTTCGGTCTTCTCGGACCAGAAGCCTGCCTTCCTCCCATCGACGGGCTGGTTCAGCACCCGCAAGACATCCTGGACGGCGATGTCCTGAACGAGCATCTCACCGATGTGGGGTAGTGCATAACTGGTTAGCGTATTGCGCCATTGATCGCGATGCTTCGGATTCTGAAAAGCTTCCAGCTTCGCCCCCAGATAGCGATCGGTTGCCTCGGCAAAGGTGAGTCCCCGATGCTGAGCGGCAGCGAGCGTGGCCTTGGCCGCCTTTCTTTCCTCGACCGGATCGACGCCTTGACGGATTTTGTCCTTTGCCTCACGAGCGCGATCCCGGGCCTGCGCGAGCGAAACCCGGAAACGCCCCTAGCCCTATCTCACGGCGGCGGGTTCCGACGACCGTCCGAAGAAGCCACGAACGTCCACCGCTCGGTGTGATCTGCAGCATGAGACCAGCAACGCCGCCAACCGCGAAGAGCGCATTCCCGCCCTCGCCTGAATGAGTGAGCCGCTTCACCTCAAGCGCCGACATTTCCTTTGCAACCCTTGGCATTGTCACCCGTCATGCTACCCGCCATCCCCAATGGCGCGGATGACAACAGGATGCAACGATCTGCTGCAAGCGAAGCGGAGAAAATCGTTACACAGCGGGGACTTTCGAGAAGCCATGCGACAGTATGAAGCGGGACAGTGGCGGTCACCCTCTCCGCCACTTATCCCCGACATTATTGAATTATTCCTCAGCAGATGTCGTTCACCTGTCCTACGGCTTCCGGTTGAATGCATTGGGACGCAGCAGGCTTCGGTTCGAACACATTCGGACGGTGGACTGCGTCATATGGCATGACTGGGTTGCCCATGACGTCGACGCGCAAGCCGACAAATGACCCGCAATTCCCGCAGCGTCGCAGCGCCGCACAGGCGCACAGGCGCACAGGCGCACAGGCGCACAGGCGCACAGGCGCACAGGCGCACAG